>JBGPUU010000033.1:0-23362 GCA_041491305.1 Candidatus Methanoperedens sp. | reverse complement strand
ACGCCAAAGTTGGCATGCCCCTGCACTTTTCCTTCGTAAACCTTCCCGACCTCAAGCTCGCGCGTGTCGCATTCTGCGCTCAGGACATGGACAAGTGGTTTTTTGGCGCAGCTCTCGCAGAGGTCTCCTTTCGTGGTTTCCCTGCCGCAAACTGTGCATGTGAAGAACTTTCCCCTGCCGGAGCAGGTCTTGCATGGTTCGGTGACTGATATTTTGCCTGTACCCTGGCACTTTACGCATTTTATCCCCCCTCCCATGAGTTTTCCCAGGTCTTTTTCAGAGAGTTGATCGAGGCTTATGGCCTTTGGCTTGCCTGAGCCCTTGCAGTCCGGGCATTCCTTTTCGCTGAGGATGATAGTGCCTGTTCCTTTGCAGGCGGTGCATTCGGTTGTCATAGATTTGAGTGATAGATGCGGTAGGGAGTGAAATAAGTTACGTGGGAGATTAGCTTAGTTGATTTACAATAAGGCGGTAAGAGAGCGGATGAAAATACTGATTGCCAAACGTATAGTCCTTCACAGTGAGCCCAAACAAGGATAATCAACCACGGAGAACACAGAGAGCACAGAGTGTTGAGGTTTTTGCTCTGTGTCCTCTGTGCACTCTGTGGTTTATATGATATTAGACATTATGCGGGAGAATATAATATCCCCCGCAACAAAGTAACCATTATGACCATCGACCTCATAATCTCCCGCCTCAAAAATCGCTACCCTCCAGGCAAATTCAATTTACGTGACCCTTTTCGCCAGCTGATAGCCACAGTCCTCTCCCAGCGCACCCGCGACGAGGTCACGGACAGGGCATCGGAGAAACTGTTTTCGAAATATGGAACCCCGGTAGCGCTTGCACATGCCGATGTTTCGGACATTGAGGAACTGATACGCGAAGTCGGGTTCTACCGCATAAAAGCGCCGCGCGTGAAAGAAATAGCCCGGGTAATCAGCAAAGATTACAAAGGCAAAGTTCCTGACGATATGGAAGCATTGCTCTCACTTCCGGGCGTTGGCAGAAAGACCGCAAATTGTGTCCTGGTTTACGGCTTTGGCAAGGATGCCATCGCAGTGGATACCCATGTCCACAGAATCTCAAACAGGCTCGGCCTTGTCAGTACAAAATCACCCGATGAGACCGAACTAAAACTTC
Source organism: Candidatus Methanoperedens sp. (assembly GCA_041491305.1). Taxonomy (GTDB): domain Archaea; phylum Halobacteriota; class Methanosarcinia; order Methanosarcinales; family Methanoperedenaceae; genus Methanoperedens. The sequence continues at coordinate 22,216 of JBGPUU010000033.1, read as the reverse complement.
GCGAAGTACTGCCGAAGAAGCACTGGCGCCATATCAATGAGCTGCTTGTGAGGTTCGGGCAGGATATATGCAGGCCTGTAGGGCCGAAGTGCGGAGTGTGTATGATTGGTGAACTGTGCCCGAGTAAGACAGAAAAGTGAAGGGCGCTCACCCAATATACCCCAAATCCTCCTCTTTTCTCTTCTTTTCCTGTATCTCTTTCAAATACCTCTTAAAACCTTCATCGAATTTCTTCGCTTCGCTCTCAATCCTGCTCATATCAATCTCAATTCCCAGAAGCTCCGAAACTTTCTTTATTCCTGCATAACATGCTTTTATATCCAGCGCGTCTGGAAAAACCGTCTCGCTGAGTAAGGATATCCCGTTAATCCCATTGCGCTTTGCATATTCAATCACGAGCCCGTTAACCCCGCTTATCTGAAGGGTGCCATCCGCTATCTCAACATCTTTACTCTTTAAAAATTCAAGAAGCTCAGGCGATGTCGCGACCCCGAATACATGCGGCTCCTCAACATATTTCTTTACATGCGTTGCAATTACCGTATAAACAGTATCAACCCCGCAAAGCTTCGCAGCTTCGATTATTTTTTCGGCGAGTTCATTATCCTTTGCTGTATATCCGATTTGCATATCGCCTGAGAACAGTATGAGATTGTTTTCCCGGGAATAGTAGAACTTGAAAGGGCTTTTATCCCTGTCCACTGGTACTACCAGCCCCTTCTCAAAAAAGACAATCGAAGGCGATAGATATGGTACCGGAATATCTGCAAACAATTCCGGCTTTAAAAATTCTATAAAATAGTTAACAGTAGTCCTTGCAACCATTCCCATGCCCGGAAGACCGACCAGCATTCTGGGGTTTGCCATTTCAGGTTTCTCATAAAATCTTATATCCATGGTTTTCTTTTTTCAAATCTCGCTTATGTATCATCAATGTTTCCGTAATGATAAATTTTTTATCCGGTGATAAAGTCGGAAGAAATGTCCTGGAATTCATAGAATTTTTGGCATGGCCGGTTTTCAAGGAACACAATCGGACATTGAATTATTTTTAACTGTATAGGAAATTATAAGTATTATGCTCTTCTTAAATACTAATTGGGAATAGATATTTAAAAAAGGTTCTGTTTTATGAATGCGGGGAAGAAAAAACACGGCTTGATCAAATTGGCTATGATAACCCTGATTTTGTCAGGGTTTATAAGTATAGCTCTGGCTTTAGATAATCCGGGGCTCCAGTGGGCGACAGGGGTATCAGCGAAACTCCAGCGCGAAGGAATTATTTCGTCAGGTGGATATTCTGCAACGGCCATTTCGTTCCCTCCCCCGGTAGAACATGATAAATATAAGAATACACCTGCTGAGCCGGTTGAACCCTCTATAGGATTGGCAATATCCAAAAATGGTACTTTAATCGATACTATAGTACTCGGGCTTGCAGAATCATATATAACACCGGATAATGAACTGAAAGTAACAGTAAAAGATATGCCTTCTAAGGATTCCCCTGAGTGGCTTTTTGAAAGTTACCGTCCCTGGGCGACAATTCAACTGGACCCGAGGGGCAAACCGGAGCTTTCGGTATCAGTGGAAACAGACAAAAGCGAGTACTTATCATCAACAGCAACAGAAATTGTTATGGTTGTAACATTAAAAAATACCGGTACGGCAGATGCGTTTAATGTTGATATGAAAATCAAAACCGATCTTCCAATTAAAAGGGGAAGCTTAAATTTCCATTATGATAAGGTGAAAATCGGTTCAACCTCGGAAACCATCACTTTTTCGTCACCGGATGTCGCTAAAACGAAATCTTATGGAATCGTAGCAAATGTAACAGGCTACGACGCCAAGGAACTTCAATACACTACAGAGTCCAAAAATACTATTTCAGTATTTACCGAGACACCTGTAAGCCTTTCTATAAAAAAGAGCGCAAATGAGAGGATATATCTAAAGGACCTTGCAATCGTGGCGCTATCAGTTAAGAACAATGCAAAATATGATCTTAAAAATGTAAGTATCACGGATCGTGTGCCAGATGGATTTAAGCTGACGAATAATAATTCGCTGCACTGGGTCGTTGATCTTCCTGCCATGGGGGATTGGGATTTCCACTACCTGATAAAACCCCAGGCGCCTGACCCTGATGGAATTGTATTACCATCTGCTGTTGCTGAATTCACATACGAAAATGAATTTTATGCCGTAAAATCAAACGAGGTCACTGTTGTGGTTTACGGACCCAGCATTGTACTTGATAAAAAGACTGACGTTTCTGAAATCAATCCAAACGATATCGTAACAGTAACGGTAGTTGCAAGAAATACCGGGAGCACCCCTACAAGGGTCACTGTCAGGGATGCATTGCCCCCGGAAGCCACTATCGTCAGCGGCAACACCTCAACCGAAGCGTATCTGGAATCAAACAATGAAGTGAGATTCAGTTATGCTTTTAAAATCAATTCCAATCAGCAGATTAAACTTCCCAGGGCAACTGCAGAATATTACGAACTTGGAAGTAGAGGTGCAAAGATTAGCACAGAGAGCCAGGAACCTGTAATAAAGATAAAGCCTCCTGTGGTTACTGCTAAACAAACACCAGCCCCTAAAATTACAGCCACTGAGGCCGTGACACCAACACCTGTTCCGACTGAAGCTAAAGTCCAGCAATCTGAAAAACCAGTCAACCAAAACATCGTGCGAAAAGCGCAGATACCACCAGCAGAAGTCGATTCCCTCTTGAATATGCTGCTGGGTTGCAATAACGGCGGCAATACCAGTCCTGCGGCGTCGGCAGGCTGTAAATTTTACGGATTTTCTACGACATCTTAGATATTGCCTGTAGAATAAGTTACCATTTTCCTATCCAGCGTCATGTCGGCAGGGTCATCTTCCACATCAAAATGCGGGATTCCATATTCGTCGTTCATTTTCGAAACTATTGTCTCAAAATCCGCCCCTTCCATTAATTCCATGATAAGCACCATCACTGGCCCTATTATCTTGTAATCACAGAACCATTTATGTAATATAAGGTCAACACTATCGCTCCCAACAAAATTTCGGAACACATCTTTGTAGTACAGCTCACTCTTGCAGCAGTCCAGATAGTATAACTGGTATGGTTTTCTGCCTGGAAGAACAAAACCTTCCTTCATGGCATCGGTAAAATAACGCACATCATTGCTCAGGCTCAGATGTTTGCCATATCCTGCATGGGTTTTTAGATAAATGAAATCTTCATGTGCCAGCGATTCCCGCCAGAATTCCTGCAGGTTCCCGTCATAATTGCGGCCGAGGACAAGTCTAAAGCGCGCTTTGATATTTTTGTTATCATAGGTGAAATTTTTCCGGTATTCCTCAAACCCGCGTTTGCCTTCATTCATACGAAAGCCTATCATCCTCAGTATTCGCCTTGCTTCCAAAAACACCCTGTAGTCAAAATCCGCCCCGAGCGGGTCAGGTCCAATCAGAAGGGTTCCTTTAAACTCACCGTTGCTGAAAAGCATGTCGTATCGCGGAGCAGTCCGGATTTTCGGGCTCATGTCAACCTAAAACAGGATAAACCCATAGAAATACTTATTCAGATTGAAGATTAAAAGGATACCTGCATGAACAACAGATTTGCCGACAGGATGAAGACCACCAGTAAGTCCTTCATCAGGGAAATATTGAAAGTTACCCAGCAGCCGGAAGTAATATCATTTGCAGGCGGGCTTCCGAATCCCGGTTTTTTCCCGGCGGAAGAAATCGCAAGAGCTTCCACAAAAGTTTTGACGGATGATGGCAGGAATGTTCTTCAATACAGTACGAGTGAAGGATATTTACCTTTGAGGGAGTTCATTTCTGAAAGATATCTCAGGAAGAACGGGTTAAAGATTGAACCCGATGAGATATTAATTACTAACGGTTCACAGCAGGGCATTGACTTAATCGGAAAAGTTTTTTTGAACAAAGGAGACAGGGTTGTTATCGAAAGACCCGGATACCTGGGGGCAATTCAGGCTTTTTCTATCTTCGAACCAACATTTAAATCCGTTCCTCTTCTCGATGATGGAATAGACACTGATTTACTGGAAAAAGCATTGGGCGAAGATGATGCAAAGCTCCTTTACACCATTCCCAATTTCCAGAATCCATCCGGGATTACCTACTCCGGACAAAAAAGAAAAGAGGTTGCCGATATTCTCGAAAAGCATAGCGCCGTTTGCGTTGAGGATAATCCATACGGCGAAATAAGATTTACCGGGGAAGATTTGCCTTGCATCAGGAAATATTCGGAGAATACAATTCTTTTGGGGACGTTTTCAAAAATAATCTCACCCGGCTTGAGAATCGGGTGGATATGCGCCGGAAAAGAAATAATGGAGAAATTGATTGTCGCAAAGCAGGCTGCCGACTTGCATTCGAATTCCCTTTCACAGAGGATTGTTCATCAATACCTGATGGATAACGATATAGACGAACACATTATAAAAATAAGGGCTGCCTATGGAAAACGGCGGGATTTGATGATTGAAATGATGACCGAGTACTTCCCGGAAGAGGTTAAGTACACAAAACCGGAAGGCGGGATGTTTTTATGGGTAACGCTTCCTGAAAGGGTATCATCAATGGACTTATTTGAGCTTGCAGTGAAAGAGAATGTTGCATTCGTTCCCGGTAATCCTTTTTATACGGAAGATGGCAGCAGGAATAACACCTTGAGATTGAATTTTTCTAATTCTGATGAAGAGCAAATTGAAGAGGGAATTAAACGGCTGGCAAGATGCCTGGAAAGACTTCTGGAAAATGCGCAACCTTTTCAAATATCCTCAAGCATGGTAAACCCATAGAACAGCTTTTTTCCGACCTCATCAAGTCCTTCAAGGTCATCCCGCACAATCTTCACGCTGGCTGCCAGTTCGCCATTAACTTTTGAGGTTTCATGCAGTACTATCGCATCGGCTGTAATTTTTCCGAGAATATTGCAATTCCTTCCTATATCAACAGTTCCTTTCGTAATAATATTCCCGTGGATGATACAGCTTCGTCCGATTGCGATATCTCCGGTGGTGCGGATGCTTCCGAACAACGTATCATGGTTCCCCATCGACATCGAACGGGCACGGATATTCCCGAGCAGGCGGCAGTGGCTTCCAATCACGGCGCGCGAAGTGGTCTTTATCGCTTCAAGATCTATTTTTGTCCTGTTGGGTATTGATAAAAGCTTATTATCTGAAGGCTCTTCAGTGAAAAGCTCATCAAGCGCCTTTTCAACCTCTTCCTCATTGCCGAAGCGGAGCAATGCCATGAGATAGAAGAATATGAACATCATGACAGGAAGGGGATTGCGCACCACAATCCATCCTTTAACATCATAACCCCCGCTTATTTTCACGTTATTCCCCACATCAAGATTGCCTGCCGCAAAGAGTTTCCCTGTAATATTGACAAATTCGCCGAGGTACGCATCGGTCTTTGTCCTGACATCCCCTGTTATCTCTGACCACATGTCTATCCGGATATCGTTCTCCGAAAGAACGTTCCCGTTTATCTTCACATGCTCCCCTGCTATTACCATGCCGGCTATCAAACCGTAAGCGAGTTCTGCGTAATTCCCCACAATAACATCGCCGCGGACCACGATGGAATGCTCTTCCATTATTGTATAATCCGGTATTATGAGTCCTTTCAGTTCAGGTATAGCAAAGCGCCTCCAACCCTGTATAGTTGCAGGATATGATAAATATTAATATCAACAAGACCGATTTAACAGCTATGTGCGAACTCAAGGTAATCCTCAAAGGAAAAACGATTATGGAAGACGTCGTACGTTTGACTGCTGATAAAGGTGACATTAAGCTCCAGAGCATCCTTGGCGAGACCAAAACCATTCATGGAAGGATTGTTGACATTAATCTGACAAAACAGGAAGCTATAATATACGGAGAATGAATTCATAGATTTTTCATCATATCACAATTGCTTTATAGGAGATGGTTAATAATTTACAGCAGACAGATTCTTTATATCTCCAAGAGGCAATATGTGCAAAGAGGAAAAAGATTGGTATCTTCATTATCTGGAACTTTACCTATCGTTCAGTCTTGACGTGGACAGGGCTTTTGTGGATTTTGTATCCACAAAGCTAGCAACGGGGTCTAGAATTATCGAGTGTGGTTCAGGTCTCGGACGATCTGCAGCGGCATTGGTATCTTTTGGAGGCTTTAGAGTACTCGGAATTGACAACAACCCTAATCTTCTTAGTTTAGCGGCTACACTAAACCGCGATCTCGTCAATTCAGGTTCGTTGGCATTTGCACACATAGATTTCCATTTTCTTTCTCGTTTTTTCCGGGTCAATTCCTTTGATGCATGCACTCATTCAGGGGTACTAGAACATTTTCCAAAAGAGGAAAGAGCATTTCTTCTTCGTGAGCAACTCTTAATTTCAAAGACACTTTTTGTTTCGATTCCACTCAATACCGAACACAATCACCAGTATTTCTCGAAAGGCCCTAAAACATGGAGAGAACTGAAGAACCGCCATGAGTGGGTAGAAGAATTTAATGAGCACTTTTCATGTGTTGCCTCTGATGAGGTACGGCAACGCACTGACAACGGCTTCTTTCAAATTGAGGGGTAAAAAATGCATTTATATGAAGATCGGAAATCACCAGAACTCAAAAAAGAAATTAAACAGCGCTCACTAAACTTCAAGACCGGTTCTTATATGCTGGGAACATCCTTACCTTTTTGGACAAAATGCGTGGAAATCCCTTTAAGGCTTTTTCCAAAAACGAGTCCCGTGAAGTAAAGATCCTTCTCATGTATCCATACGCATTATTTAGCAGGGATCGCATGGAGGTGGAAAGTCACAGCATACTAACTCACCCATTTAATGAGTATAATTGCGGTGCAACCTATAGTACACAACAGGCTCATTGGATACCAGATCGACTATCTACGATTCTTAAACTGTTGCTTGATAAATATATTTTTTCTGCAAAAGACATCCGTCTTTCAGTTCTCAATCCATTATGTTCAACATTGATTTGTGATAAAAAAGCCTTTCTTACACCATACCATTACGGAAGAAGGATTGAGGAGACAGAATGCACTGCAAATAATAGCCCTGTAATAGTCATAGAAGAAGCAGATGGGCCCTTTGATGCTCTAGTAGATCACGTCAACTATTTATGGACACATTCGACAGCCTATCCTCTTGAAGACTGTATTGATTTGTTAAATGAAATGGAACACCTACGGGTTAAAAAGCCAGACGAATTACTATTCCCTGAAACTATACGCCCGACAGAAGACTCTTGGAAAGACATGGGACTTATAGCGGAGCAAATCGCTAAAATCTATTGTCCAGATGAAACTCTAAAACTTCGTCGGAAAGTCTTTTTTTGCCACCCAGGTAAAAGACTTAAAGAAGTGCAAGACCTTAAAAGTCTACTTGAGAGAGAATTCTATGCAGAAGGCTGTGCTCTCATGGATGAACACCATATAGGAGATATGCTCTTTAAAACTCTTGAAGAACGAACGCGTCAATGTTCGCATGCAATCGTTTTAGCAGCTCGAGATAATAAAACAAATAGTAAGTACCCAAATCCCAATGTACTTCATGAACTTGGTTGGTGCCAAGCGCTATTAGGTGCGAAACGTGTGCTCATCTTACTTTTCCCAAATACGTTACTTCCAACTAATATTAGTGGAGTGATTTACGACAACTATAAAGGCGAAGTAGGTGACCTAAATAAAGTCCGCATCTGGCTGGAAAAAAATCGATTTCAGAGGAGATAAAAAGACTCGAATCGAACGAATACAACACTGAATGAATAAACTTCTTTACGAGGGATCTTTCCACTTTTCCCAAAATTTTGGTAAATAACACTTTTTAAGGAGCATTTATGGATTTATGAGAGGATTTAAGAATAAAGAATGTTTATAAGGAGCTAAAATAAGAACCAAGCAGGTGAGATACCTGTCGTTAGACATGAAATATGGAAAAGAATTCGTAATTTAATGCTTCACTAAACTAAAGGAGAAATAATGAAGACTAAAATAAAAGTCGCGATTAACGGTTTTGGTACAATTGGGAAACGCATAGCGGATGCAGTCAGTTTACAGAATGACATGGAAATTATTGGAATTGCGAAAATTCATATAGATTATCAAGCGCAGTTGGCCATTAGCAAAGGTTATAAAGTATACCTCTCGAATCCCGAAAAAAAAGGCAAGTCTGAAGAAATAGGGATTGAAGTTAGTGGATACTTAGAGGAAATGCTAGAAGAGGCGGACATAGTCGTAGATTGCACTCCAGATGGGGTCGGGGAGAAGAATAAGCACCTGTATGAAAAGGCAGGGATTAAGGTAATCTGGCAAGGCGGAGAAGAGCATGAAATTGCAGGTTTTTCTTTTAATGCATTTGCCAATTACGAGGCTGCCATAGGGCGAAATTATACTCGGGTTGTTTCCTGCAACACTACCGGCCTGACCAGGGTTTTATATTTATTAGATAAAGCATTTTGCATAGACAAAGCACGAATTACATTAATAAGGAGGGCTGTAGATCCAAGCGATATTAAGAAAGGTCCCATAAATGCAATTGTACCGGAAATAGAAATGCCTTCGCATCATGGTCCAGATGTCCAAACTATACTACCTCACGTCAATATTGCAACTGTAGCTGTAAAAGTACCTACTACATTAATGCATGTACATGCAATAAACATAAAATTTTCAAAGGATTCCACTCCTAAAGATATAATTGATGAACTTAGTCAGTCATCCAGAATTAGATTGCTGAATAGCAAACTGGGAATTAAATCTACTGCCCAAATCTTTGAGTTAGGAAGAGATATAGGAAGACCACGAAATGATATGTGGGAGAATAATATTTGGATGGACTCTATAAGTATGTACAACGATGAAGCATATTTCTTCCAAGCAATTCACCAAGAATGTATCACTGTACCAGAAAACATAGATGCTATTCGTGCAATGACGGAAATTGAAACAAATGGCAAAAAATCTATTGAGAAAACAAATAAATCCCTCGGAATGGCAACCTGAGAAATAGGACGTAATATGGGTATTTGCCAGGGTTGTCTCATGCAACACAACAGGACTTGTAAGAGTGCTGTACGCACTTGATACTTCATTTGGCGTCAGGAAGGCGTGGGTAACTTTAATGCGCCGTGCTGCCGACCCCAACGATATAAAAACAGGCCCTATTAACGCTCTCATTCCAGACCCCATCAAACTGCCGTTTCACCACGGCCCTGATGTGAACTCGATTCTTCCCGATATCGATATCACGACCATGGCAGTGAAGACCTCGACCACGCTCATGCATCTCCATGCGCTGAATATCGAATTGAAAAAGCCATGCAAGGAAGACGATATCATTAAAGTATTTGAAAAAAGACCGAGAATCAGGCTCGTGAGCAGTAAGGACAGGATAAAATCAACTGCCGAGGCAATGGAACTCGCAAAAGACCTGGGAAGACCGAGGGGCGACATGTGGGAGAACGTGGTTTGGAAGGACTCGATTGCGATTAACAAAGGTGAACTCTATTTCTTCCAGGCTATACACCAGGAATCGGATGTTGTGCCTGAGAACGTGGATGCCATCAGGGCGATGCTTGAGATTGAGAAGGACGGGGCAAGTTCGATAAGGAAGACGAATAAGGCGCTTGGAATAAAATCGGGTTAGAACCACTTATCCAGCGTCTTCTGCCCTTCATCTGAAGCTTCAATCAGGCGCTCCACCGCTTTTGACACCCGTTCCTGTGAGAAATCGTGCCCTTCGCATAGGAACTTTATTATCGCCGATGGGTCGGGTTTTTTCCACCGCAGTTCATAATCCGGCGTGACAGCAGGAGCGAGGAACAGGGCTTTTATTTCTGCCAGGTTTTTAATATCCACGTTCAACTCACCGAGCGCTCCTCCGATGCTTCCGTGTTTTTTTATCAGTTTCAGGGCTTTCTTTGGACCGATTCCCTTTATACCCTCATTATAATCTGTTCCCACAAGAAGCGCTATTTCAACCAGTTGTTCCCTTGAAATCTCAAGTTTAAGAAGACCGGGTTCAAGTTCGATAAGTTCGGGTTTTACATCAACGTAAACACTTTTTCCAGGAAGCTTCCTTTTTCCGGAAACCGCAAGGTTCCTGACCATGACGGATGCGCCGAAGAGCAGCGAATCGTAATCCTGCGAACCTGCAGCATAAGCTTTTTTCTCCCTCACCATGAATGCAGCCTGCGCCTCACCTTCGGAGGGCGCCTGGACGACCGGCACACCCATGAACCCCAGCAGGCTTTTGGCATCATCAATCATATTCCCGCCAATACGGGACGACGCCTGGGCATGCTTGAACGCCTCCCTCTCATCGCCTTTTGCTTTTGCCTCGTCCCATTTTTCTTTCGCTTCCGTTCGGATTTTTTTCCGTTCCTCGATAGTATTATTCTTGAATGCCGGGGGCGCCCCGTCAAAGACAAATACAGGCTTGATACCGGCTTCGACAAGATTTGTAGTCCTGTACAAAAAACCTGAAAGATGGGATGTTATCTCGCCGTGGGAATCAATGAGCGGCGTGCCGTCGCGCTGGCGGATTATGCTCAGGAACTGGTAAAGAGTATTGTAGGCATCTATAGCGATTATTTTCCCTTTAAGCTCAGTAAGCTCTATCTCCTTTTTATCAAAGAGGTCACCAAGGTCAACCCCCATTTCAATCCCTCAGTTCAGGTCATCCCTCAATCTGACGTCAATTACAGAATCGTTGTCGGCTTCGATGCCTTTTACGACGAGAAGATTGCCTTTGCGGTTTATTAACTCGGCTGCCGAAACCTTGACCTGATGTTTGTCTTTTGATTCGCCGTTCTTATGTATAATCAGCACCTTTGTCCCCTTTTCAAATTTTTCCATGATGCTGCCGAGAATCGGTTCGAAATCAGAGTATATCAGCACATCAGCTAATCCTGAACCGGACTTTTTAATCACGCCGATGGGCTGGATTGTAAGATTCAAATGAATGACCTCGTGATAATTAACCGTTTATTCATACGTCCTGCTTATATCCTTTTCGCAATCTGTCTATGGAAATTATTATATATTGCCTGGAATAACTTCTAAGCATGGATTTTTCAACGGTGGTTATGGTTATCGTTATACTGGTTGTTATTGCGATCGTTCTTTATCTTTTCTCGATCTATAACAGGTTCCAGAGCCTGAAAAATGGCGGAGAGGCAACGCTTTCGCAGGTCAGGGTAGCGATGAAAAAGCGGCTTGATATGATAGAACAGCTCGTTGAATCTGTCAGGAGCTATGCTAAGTTCGAGCAAACAACATTTGAGAAAATCACGAGCATGAGAGCGAACCTCGGGAAGGCAAGTCCTGGCGACCTTAATAAAATGGATGGGGAAATGAGGGGGCTGCTCGGGAATATTATCGCGGTTGCCGAGAATTATCCAGCATTGAAAACATCAGAAACCGTTGTGATAACCATGAATTCCATTAAGGATATTGAAGATGAAATCGCACGGCATAGATATACATATAATAACATTATCCAGGAATTCAATACGATGATCGATACCATTCCATCAAAATTTGTGGCAATATTAGCCGGCCTTGGGAAGAGGGATTACCTTGAGTTCAAGGAAGAAGAACTGAAAAAACCAGTGGTGAGCTGGGGTTGAGCGAAAGCAGGCAAATCATAACTTTACTGATTGTTGTCGCATTAATCGGCCTATCAGGACTTTTCATAGTGGACTCACTTGATATTGGAGGACCGTGCAGTTTGGGAAGCTGCGGTGAGGTTTATGCGGATAGCTACAGGGGAGACCTGTACCTGAACGGTGCGCTTGATGAAAAATTCATCTGGGAAATCAAAGAGCCGGGAAAATTCAGAATGCTCTTTAGAACCTGGAAAGTACCGCTATCATCTGACAAGCTTGAATACCCGTATATAGAAGCCGTTAGCATCACGCAGCCTCCCGGAACAATTCCATATGCAAAGGATTATCAAAGCCAGGTGAAAATATTTTCAACTTCGTATGCAGGATACGCGAATGAGATAGCAGCACTGGCCGATAGCAATGAAGCCGGAGTTTACAAACCTGAAAGATTTGATGCAGGAACTTATGAAATCAATTATGGATTCAGGGTGCACCCACCTCTTGAATGCGATGGGGAATATTGTCATTTGAATTTAAAAATCGCGGATGAACACAGGCCTTACAAACATTTCACATTTGTCATTCACGACCCCCGCGGCTTTGTTTCTCAGATATTCATGCATCCTCAGATGGATACAAGAAAAGTTGGTGACACATGGGTCATTGATGGTACAAGCCCGGAAAATTCACTCCTTGAGATTGAGATGCTTCTTGACCCTGAAGTCAAAAATGTCATGGCTGCGTTTCCTCAAAATATCCCAGGCGTTAAAGACCAAACACTTTCAGCGAACTCAGGATATTACGGGAAATCCGGGATATTCTCGGCTCTCATAATGGCATTGCAAGCACTGGTGTTCCTTTTTCCCGTGATACTGGCATTGATTTACTACAGATACGGCAGGGAGAAATCGTTCACCGTGCCTGAATTCCTGAGCGTTGTACCCCACAAGAGGAAACCCTGGCTCGTGAACCTTGTTTTCAGGAAAGATCCTTTTGATTTCGATGAAAATGGATTTTATGCAACGCTTCTTGATATGCACAGGCGCGGCATATTAAAAATAGAAAGTGGAATGGATAAAAAAGCTGAAGATGGGATGAAGATTCGCCTTCTGAAAAAACCTGAGGCAGCGGATGATGAATATGAGAAGAAAGTGCTTGATTTCCTTGAGAGTTTCGCAACAATGAATGTATTTGATACCAGGGTATTTGAGGCACGAATAAAAGAGTTACGGATGTCAGCGACGAATGATTCACAAGCGGCGTCATACAGATTGGACAATATCAGGGAAAGGATGCATGTGCTTATGGAGGTCGCTGAAGAGGATGCAGCCAAGGAGTATGTCACGAGGGGAAAAAAGTATGAGGCCGGATTTTTTACACTGTTTTCCCTGGTATTAATCGCAATGCTGATTCTGAATTTATCTTTCGGTACTGTTTATCCCCGGCTATCTATCGGTCTCCCCATTTCCATCATTCTCTTATTGCAGTCCATCCCTCCTTTATTTGTCTCCTCCGCCCTTTTCGGAAAATGGAAAGAGAATTATTATAAGGAGAAACTTGAATGGGATGCGTTCCGGGATTTCCTCTCAGACTTTGCAATGATCAGGAAGTATGCGCCGGAAGATATAACAATGTGGCAGGAATGGCTTGTGTACGGAACAGCCCTCGGCGTCGGAGATAAGGTTGCAAAAGCTATGGCAGAACTGAATGTTCATATCCCTGAAGCCAACACAGTGCATTACATGCCGGTGTATTTCGGGCATGTGTATGGCATGACCTCTCCGCCATCATCCGGCGGTGGAAGCGGGGTCAGCGGAGGGGGCGGATTCGGGGGCGGCGGCGGGTTTGGTGGTGGCGGGGGCGGCGCGCGGTAACCAGATTATAGTCAAAACCAAACATATTTAACATATCTTTGCGCCCTTCGCGGTAAGTGAAATCAATACCGCAAAGCAGCTATGAACATATGGTTTGTAGATAGCACTGAAAAACAACAAACTGAACATTAACAGCGAACTAATACGAACTCGTACGAACTCCGACGGCGTGAGTTCGTATCAGTTCGTACGAGTTAGTTGTTGATTTTCATACCAGCATGCGAAGAACAAAAGTATTCATATAATAGGTATCACGCTAACTTATTAAGAGATGCTATACCCTCTTTAACAGCCTCTGCCGACTTGTCAAGGGCTTTTTTCTCGTCAGGGGTCAGCTTTAGTTCCATTATCTCTTCCACACCCCTGCGCCCGAGTTTCACAGGAACGCCAAGATAAATGTCCTTCTTTCCATACTCGCCGTTCAGGTAAGCGCACGCGGGCAGAACCCTTTTTGTATCCTTCACGACAGCTTCAACCATATTCGTCACCGCAGCCGAGGGCGCGTAAAAGGCGCTTCCGGTTTTCAGGAGATTGACAATCTCAGCCCCGCCGTTGACCGTCCTATCGACGAGGCGCCTGATTGCATCTTCAGGCAGAAGTTCTGTGATCGGGACACCCGAAACAGTGGTAAAGCGCGGAAGCGGAACCATTGTATCCCCGTGCCCACCGAGCACCATCGCGCTTATGTCGCGGGCGGAGCAGCCAAGTTCCATTGAGATAAAAGCGGCAAACCTGCCCGAATCCAGGACACCGCTCATCCCGAACACCCGCGCCGGGTCAAAGCCCGTGGTCTTCATCGTGACATAGGTCATTATGTCAAGCGGGTTGGTGACCGTGATGACCACGGAATCAGGCGCGTATTTTGCGATATTCTGCGAGACTTCTCTTATGATTTTGGTATTTATTTTCAGAAGGTCTTCCCTTGTCATACCGGGTTTTCTTGCTATTCCCGCGGTAACAACAACCACGTCCGAGCCCTCGATATCCTTATAGTCGTTCGTGCCTGTTATTTTCGAATCATACCCGAATAGGGGGCCTGCTTCCATGAGGTCAAGGGCTTTTCCCTGCGGCAGTCCCTCTACTATATCTGTAAGGACTACGTCCCCGAGTTCTTTTTCTGCGATTCTTTGCGCTGCTGTCGCGCCGACCGCGCCGGCGCCGATGATTGTGATTTTTGGCATGGGTTTCACCTGAAATTTTAACCGCAGATGGAACGCAGATGCGAAAGGTCTTCTGTGTGTCTGGGTTTTTTATGTTGTTAGGGCTTTAAAGCATGATAAATGTTTATGGCAGTCACGAACCTCATATTGAAATCCGATAGACATCGGGAGAATGCTTGAGGAGTTGGGCACTCCTGCCTGTTTTCTTGTTTTCCATGTTTTAATTCAGGAGCAAAACACGATTTAGAAAGGATATTCGACTCTACACAATTTCGATAACTTTTTTATTATTTATCATTCCACGTATTTACTTCATTCAGGTTTTAATCATTGGTCATCATGATTCAATTCAGCTCTCAGCATTTCTTTCAATTCAGTTATTCTATCATCATGTCTTTTTAGCATTTCTCTCAATTCAGTTTTTAGCTTATCTTCTTCCTGCTTCAGCTTTTTATTTTTCTTCTCCTGATAATATGTAATAACCAAACTAAAAAATCCTAAAAATAATGCTATAATTCCAGCTATGTCTACAGAAATTAAGGTATCATCAAGAGTTTTTACAAGGCTATCTACTTGGATATTGTATATCACTATAATAGATGAAATTAGATTAGTTTCTGGATTAAAAAACCACGTCATTGAGGGGGCATTTCCAATCACAACTGTTGTATCTGGAGGTGGGTCCGGAGGCATCATCAATTGAGAATAATGATAACGGTCCTGAGGTAAATTAACGATAACATTATTTTTTTAATAATTATATCAATTTTTGAATTATTATTACCTTTTAAATCCAATTGATAACTATTGGGTGCTAAAAAACGAAAAGTTTTGGGTTCTCCTTGAAATTTTTGCGAAATAATTTTTTCAATTGAATAAGATACAGAGAGTAGTATTATTTTATGGGGTGGCAATTTAAGATTAAAACCTATGATAAATACATGATTCCAATCGTCTTCTCCTTTTTTTTCTTTCAAAAAATGGGAATATTCATATAGTTCTATTCTTTGAAGCCCTTCATCAATAGATGAAAATTTATGTTCAGAATAAGTAATTGGAGTGTTTGGAGAATATATTTTAATATTATCTAAGTCTTTAGAAATTTCATATATATTATCCATAAAAATTGTTAAATTAGCATCACTTTCACTAATTGTTTCAAATTTATATAATATTGTTACATTTGCAGAGTCGTTTGGATTTATATTATATATCACAGTTCTTTCAAGGCTGACTTTATCAGTTTGTGCCGACCCAAGCAAAACAAATGGAACAAGTACAAGGGATAGAATTAGTATTCTTAAGATGAATTTTCTAATTGATTTGTTCATAGTCTTATTAATTATTCATTGACTTTTTTCAATATAATCCATATATTTTTTTGCGCCTATTTAAGCTTTATACGACATATCTCTGAATATTTTTGCCAGCTAACCATCTAAGGGATGAAACACCAATCGCCTTCAGTCATGTCTTGCCAGATTGCTTTCCGTTCAGACGATTGGTTAAAAGTCATAAAACAAAAAATAAATGAATACGCACCCACATCAACCAATCTATTAGAGGATACATGAACATAAGTTACGATAAAGACGCAGACTGCTTGTATATCCAATTCCAGCATGGCAAAGTTAAGAAAACGAGGAAAATAGATGAAGGCATCCTCGTTGATCTTGACGATAAAGGAAGAATATACGGAATAGAGATTGTGGGCGTCTCGGAGAGTATGCCTATTACATCCCTTGGGAAGATTAATATAGACATGCCATTAGAAGCAACCGCATAACTCACGACAAAATCTGCGTGCATCGGCGTCATGCCGTTATGCATAGACACGTATGCCCGCAGGCATACGTGGATGCGCCCTCCCGAGGCGTGACTCGGGGCGTTTATCTGCGGTTCGTTTTTCCAGTCGTTTACCCAATCTTTTATCTATCCAATCATCCAATTTTAACCCTCATGCGCATCGCCTTAAAAGTTGCCTACATCGGCACCGATTATCACGGGTTTCAGGTGCAGCCCGATGTTAAGACCGTAGAGGGGGAACTTCTAAAAACGCTTGAAGAATTAAACATCATCACTACCCGCCGTGAAGCAAACTATATCGCAGCCGGGCGGACAGACAAGGGCGTTCATGGCCTTGGCCAGGTGGTAGCATTCGATACAGACAATCCCGAAGTGGCACATCCCAGGGCTATTAACAGCAGGCTTCCTGCAACTATATGGACATGGGCAAGAGCGGAAGCTCCTGCCGGCTTTGACCCGCGCCGTGATGCCCTGAGCCGGGAATACAGGTATATCATGTGCGGGAAATACAGCATCTCATCCCTCCGCAGCGCTTCAAAACTTTTAAAAGGGAAGCACGATTTCTCAAATTTCGCAACGCCTGATAAGGAAAGAACAAATATATGCAAAATAGAAAAAATAAAAATAGGGGTTAAAAGGGATTTTACAATCATGGATATCACGGCAAACTACTTTCTCTGGCACATGGTCAGGAAAATCGCAACTGCAATGAAAATGGTGGGCTGCGGTGCAAGGGATATTTCCTGGCTTGAACAGATGCTTAAGCCATCCGAATTCACAGAGGGGCTTGAACCCGCTCCCGCTTATGGTCTTATTTTGAAAAACGTGGAATACGAAAACGTCGCATGGACAGAAGATACATACACTAAAAAAATAATATCAGGGAAACTTGAGGAACAATTTTTATGGCATGGTGTCATGACAGAAATGCTAAAGGAACTAAAGGAAAGCTTCACAGTATAGTTTGAGTATTATGCTTGAATATTATGTTACTGGCATTTGAACTTTCAGGCGAGCACGACACCATTCCGAAATCGGAAGTACTTGCCTGTCTTGAAGCATTAAAAGCTGATTTCCATATACATCTCTCACTTGATGGGTGTTTGATCATCGACCTAAAAAACAATGCCGATGAAATTACAAGAATCCTTTCAGGAAGGCTTGCCATGACCCATCATATCGTTAGAGTAATGGGCATTGGCGGACCCGATGAAAAGGATATACTGGATATGGTGAGCCAGAACCTTCAGGATTTTGAAGGGACATACAGCATCAGGGTCAAAAGAGTGAGGGAATATTCCCGGCTAAACACAGAACAGATGGAGCGGCGGCTCGGAGGGATTTTTTTTGACAGGGGTTATCATGCAGACCTTAAAAATCCCAGAATGCAGTTCAGGGTTCTCCTCACAGAGAATAAGAGCATCTTCGGGCTTCTTGCAGGTTCGATTGACAGGGGAGCATTTGAGGTGAGGAAACCTCATTACAAACCCTTTTTTTATCCCGGCGTCCTGATGCCGCGTGTGGCGCGGGCGCTTGTGAACATTTCAAAACCCGGGAATTATTTATTAGACCCGTTCTGCGGGACAGGCGGGATACTCGTTGAAGCCGGCCTCATCGGGATAAATGTTATCGGGGGTGATATGCAACGAAAATTGCTGCTTGGCGCAAAAATGAACCTCCTGCATTACAATGTCCAATATACACTGATGTACGAGGATGCATGCCGCCTGGCCATTCGCGATGAGAGCATAGACGCCGTGGTCACCGACCCTCCTTATGGCAGGTCGGCTGCAATCATGGCTTTTTCCCTGGAAGCCCTGCTTACAGGTTCGTTAAAAGAGATTCACCGGGTATTAAAAAGAGGAAAACGCGCTGTCTTTATTTCTGAACGCCCGATTGAAGGGTTGGCTGAAAATGCGGGTTTTAAAATTGTTGAAACCCATATACAGAGGGTGCATAAAAGCCTGACAAGGCGTATCTCGGTTCTTGAAAAACCTGTTTAGATAATAGGAGGTAGTGGGCAGAGGGGATTATGGTGGTATGTTAAAAAATTCTGCCCACTAACATTCGTATATATACGAACTATAGTATTTATAGTTTACGTCTGGTGTAAATTAAACGGATGAATCATGAAGAAACGTGGCTTAAATTTAAATAATGGCATACCATATTATTGCCTGAGATGATGAAAATGTCCGAGTCGCTTGCAAGCGAGAGTGCGAATATAGATTCTGAATTTGTGATTAATGCAGTCATCAGGTTAATGAAGCGCGATATACTTGAGAGATATAAGCAAAAAAGAGAAATAACGGATGAAGACTGGGAATTCTGCGAAAGGATAGACTGGCATCCGGTGGATGAGCTTCCACTTAAGGAAGCGTTCATTAAGGGTCTCAGGAAGACTAAATCCGAGCCGTCAATAAAACTGAAATCTGTTTCTGATATCTTTGAATGATCGCAATGTACAGCCTGGAAATCAAGCCTTCATGCCAGAAGGAGATCAATAAAGCCTGCAAAAAGAACCCTGTTCTTAAAAAAGCTCTTGAAAATAAGATTTACGAGATTCTCCTGAATCCAGACCATTACAAGCCGTTGAAATACGACCTTGCTGGCGAGAGGAGGGTGCATATTCTCAAAAGCTTTGTTCTTGTCTTTGAAATTGATGAGAATGAAGGAAAGGTTACCTTTTTGCGTTTTCGGCATCACGATGACGCCTACAGAATCTAACAGCCGGTTTTAATGCAGGTGAGGTTACTGGCAGGCTATTTACTTTGTAGCCTTTGTATTGCAAAGCATCTCAAATGCCAATTTTACGCACATCTCCGCCTTGCGCGATAATAACATTAATAGCTTTGCTGCAACTAAGACATTTCAATCTTCTGCTTTCCTGTCTTGAACCTGCCGCCCATTACCTGCCCTTCAGTCAGGTACCCTTTAAAGCATCCTCAAATATCTCAAGACCCCTGTCAATCTCGCTCTTTTTGATTATCAAAGGAGGCACGAACCTGATTACCGAATCGCCCGCTGGAAGCAGTATCAATCCGCCGTCAAGCGCTTTATTTACTATGATTTCACGTTTTTGAGCCGCAGGAGCTTTGTTTTCTTCAACAAGCTCGATGCCTATCATAAGACCGATACCGCGCACATCGCCTATTAGCGGGTATTTATCCTTAAGCTCATTTAAGCGTTTGAGGAGATAGTTTCCTTTTTCAACCGCTTTTTCCCCGAGTTTGGCGCTCTCCATGAATTCAAGCGTGGCAAACCCCCCCGCAGCCGCAAGCAGATTTCCGCCGAAGGTGTTTGCATGGGTTCCCGGCGGCCAGCTCATTATCTTGCTGCTTGAAAGGGTGGCGCCAAGTGGTATTCCGCCGCCGATGGATTTTGACATGCACACAATATCCGCCCTCACGTCGAAATTTTCCATTGCCATGAATTTGCCTGTGCGGAAGCCGCCGCTCTGGATTTCATCAGCGATCAGGAGAACGTCATTCTCATCGCATATCCTTCGTATCTCTTTATGGAACTCAGGCGGCGGGACGATGAAACCCCCCTCACCCTGAATGGGTTCCACAACGATTGCAGCCGTATCCTTCGGGGAGAGTTCCCGCTTGAAAATAGTCTTCTCGATTTCCGCGGCGCAGGAAATGCCGCATTCCGGGTATTCAAGGTTAAGAGGGCAGCGGTAGCAGTATGCGTAATGTGAATGCACTACCCGGAACGAAGGGAAATGCTCTTTATGTTTTATTTTTGAACCTGTCAGCGAGAGGGCGCCAAGTGTTCTTCCGTGGAAAGCGCGGTAGAAAGCCACCATCGAATTCCTATTCGTGTACCAGAAGGCAAGTTTCATGGCAGCCTCGACCGCCTCCGTCCCTGAATTTGAAAGGAATACCTTTTCATATCCTGTCATTTCACAAAGTTTCTCGGACAATCTTACCGGAATCTCAGAATAAAAATCCGAGAATCCGCAATGTACCATTTTTTCCATCTGGGTGCACACAGCCTGCTTTACTTTCTTGCAGTTATATCCGATATTCATGACTGCCACGCTTGATGCAAAATCAATGTAGCTGTTTCCGTCAACATCGAATATGGTTGAACCTTCGGCGTGATCCACCACCATCTCATAAGAGCGGGTGAGGGATGGGGAAACAACTTTATTATCCCTGCTTATTATCTCTCTTGATTTTTGTCCTGGTTTCTTCATAATTCCATCTCCTATTCCACATCTATCTGCGCTTTCTGGAGTTTTCCACTGTAATCAATATAAACAGTTTTTAATTCCGTGAATTCCTCTATCGCCGTAGTCCCTGCCTCGCGCGTTCCGTTCCCGGTTGAT
This sequence comes from Candidatus Methanoperedens sp., assembly GCA_041491305.1. Classification (GTDB taxonomy): domain Archaea; phylum Halobacteriota; class Methanosarcinia; order Methanosarcinales; family Methanoperedenaceae; genus Methanoperedens. The sequence continues at coordinate 1,368 of JBGPUU010000033.1, read as the reverse complement.
TTCACGCCGCCAAACGGCAGGTGGATTTCAGCGCCTATCGTGGATGCATTGATGTACGTGATGCCGGCGTCGATTTTCTCAATGGCTTTGAAGGCGTTTTTTATATTCCCGGTGTAAATCGAAGACGATAGACCGTATTCAACCGAGTTTGCTATCCGTATCGCCTCTTCAAGGTCAGAGGCACTGAGCAAGGAAACGAGCGGGCCGAATATCTCTTCGCGGGCTATGCGCATATCAGGCGTGACATTTGTAAAGATGGTTGGCTCAAAAAAGTAACCGGGCAGGGGATGGACAATCTTCCCGCCAAGCACCAGTTTTGCGCCTTCACTTTTTCCGATATCAGCATATTTTGCAATCTTTTGAAGCTGCGAATTATTTATGACAGGCCCGACATCTGTATTCTCATCAAGGCCGTTTCCAAGCCTTAGCTTCTTTGTTCTCCCGATGAGCTTTTCCAGAAGGGCGGGAAGTATTTTTTCATGCGCTATGACGCGGCTTGCAGCTGTGCATCTCTGCCCCGTCGTCCCGAATGCGCCCCAGATTATACCATCGATTGCAAGATCCAGGTCTGCGTCATCCATGACTATGATGGGGTTCTTTCCTCCAAGCTCAAGCGATACACGTTTCATCTCCTTTCCTGCTTCGCCGAGTATCCATTTTCCAGTCTCAAGTGAGCCTGTGAATGAAACGGCGCGGATTTTCTTATTATGAACAATCGCGCTGCCCACCGTATCCCCCTTGCCCGTCACAAGGTTCAAAACACCTTTCGGAAGCCCTGCGGCGGCCAATATCTTAACGAGTTCAATCGCCATAATCGGCGTGTCACTTGCAGGTTTAAGCACCAGCGTATTCCCCGAAATGAGTGCGGGCATTATTTTCCATGCCGGGATAGCAAGCGGGAAATTCCAGGGCGTAATGAGCCCGACCACGCCTATCGGCCGGCGTACCGTCATTGCGAATTTGTCTGGGAGTTCCGAGGGCGTAGTCTCTCCGAGAAGACGCCTTCCTTCGCCCGCGGCATAATATGTTATATCGATGGCTTCCTGGACGTCACCCCGCGCTTCTTTAAGGACTTTTCCCATTTCGGTTGTCATGAGACGGGCAAGCTCTTCTTTTCGCTCCTCAAGCATCCTTGCCGCGCGGAAAAGTATCTTGGCGCGCTGCGGTGCGGGTGTGCTGCTCCATGAATCAAAAGCTTTTTCCGCGCTGTCCACGGCGCTTTTTACTTCCTCATCCGATGCTTTGTGGATTTTGCCGATTAGCTCAAGTGTTGCAGGATTGATATCATCGAATGTGTCGCCATCACTTGATTCTAACCATTCTCCGTTTATGAAAAGCTTGTATTCCTGCAAAAAACTCACCCTTTGT
>JBGPUU010000032.1:0-23391 GCA_041491305.1 Candidatus Methanoperedens sp. | reverse complement strand
TTTAAGAAGATTGTCGAATATATGGGCCTCCTGTATTCCAAAGCAAAACTTGTTCATGCCGACCTTAGCGAATATAATATACTGGTTGACATGAATAATATGGAGCCTGTGATAATAGATATGGGACAGTCGGTCACAACCGACCATTACCATGCGGATATGTATTTGCAGCGCGATGTTGTCAATATTGCAAGGTTCTTTAAAAAATTGAAGATTCCGGTAAATGAAGATGAGATGATTTCAATAATAAAAAGTAATAAAGAGGAGGAAAAATGACAGAGCATATTAAAATTCCACTCGAAAGGGTGGCTGTTCTTGTTGGCCCGAAAGGGACTATTAAACAATTGATTGAAGAAAAATCAACGGCAGCGCTAAATATCGATAGCCAGAGCGGGGATGTTGAGATAGGTGATCCCAAAGACGCTATCAAAGGATTGCGGACAAAAGAAGTAGTCCATGCTATAGCGCGCGGTTTCAGCCCTGAAAAAGCCCTTAAGCTGTTCGATGAAGAGCTTCTGCTGTTCGAGACGATGGACCTGTCAAATATTGCAAGAACTGAAAAAGACCTGCAGCGTATCAAAGGAAGAATCATAGGTAAAGGCGGTAAAGCACGTGAGGTTTTTGAGAGCCTTACCAACGTACATATATCGGTTTATGGAAAAACAGTGAGCATAATAGGATTTCCTGAACAAAATGCGGTTGCAAGAGCAGGCATTGATATGCTCCTTGCAGGTTCAGCCCATGGCCCTGTTTATAATTTCCTTGAGAAGAAGAAAAGTGAATTGAAACGCGCTGAGCTTGGTTTATAGCTTTTGTGCGTAATTCGGAGACGAATGAGTTATAAGCCATTGATGGTGTTAAATAAACCAAGTATTTTATGACCAATTCAAAAAAATACCAAATTCCTAATTTCGTCAAAGACTTTATGTCGCAATCAGACTACGAAAAATGGCTATCTCGCAAAGCGTATAGCCTTCTCAAAAGAGATCGTAATCGCGGTAATAAAAAAGCAACGGGTGCGGAATACAAGTCAGCGATTCACGATGCGGTTATGAAAAGCAAAGGACGTGACGCATATACTGGTGAACAGCTCCAATGGAAACTCATCGGTAAGTGGAATAACTATAACTCAAAAAAGGGTGGTCGCTCTTACAAGGCAGAGTTTGCAGACCTGCCAACAGTTGATCACGAAGATGAGGGCAAAGGTGAACCGCACTTTAAGATTTGTTCTTGGAAGGTCAATGATGCAAAGAACGATATGAGCCTTCTGGAGTTTCGTATGCTTTGCGAGGCTGTGCTGGAATACTATAGAAAGACACGATGAACAATCACGCAGCCAACGAACTCATAACACTTGTGCATACGTTTGCGGCTTTGCCGCCCATCCCGTCTTAATTGCTAACGCATTCCGGCGGGTCGTACATGAAAATTCTGCCCTTCGCCTAATTTAATAGATTTCAATACTCTTTTATTATCTCATAATTCGAAGTCCTTTCCACTGGAATCCTGCCTGCATTTCTTATTAATCGGATCAGCCTCTCTTTTGGCATATACTCTGGCGTTGCGCCGCCGGCAGCATGTGTGATGCGCTCTTCCATCACAGTGCCGTCGATATCGTTCGCGCCATAATGCAGAGCTACCTGCGCAAGTTTCTCTCCAACCATGACCCAGTATGTTTTGATATTATTAATATAGCCGTTTAATAAAAGACGTGAGACTGCAATTATTTTAAGGTCGTCAAAACCTGTCGGGCCGTATTGTACCAACCCGTTTTTTTGAAGCTCGGTATTATCAGGGTGAAATTTCAGGGGGATGAATGCCTGGAACCCGCCGGTTTTTCCCTGTAATTTTCTTATCCTGAGAATATGGTCTACGATATCGGAATGCGTCTCGATATGCCCGTAAAGCATCGTAGCATTGCTTTTTATTCCGAGGCTGTGGGCGGTTTCCATAACCTTGAGCCATTGCTCGCCCGTTATTTTATCAGGGCAGACTTTTTTGCGCGTTTCTTCATTGAATATCTCACCGCCCCCACCGGGAAGACCCGTAAGTCCCGCTTTCTTAAGACGCAGGAGTACTTCCCTGACACTCATACCCGAAGCCTTCGCAAGATGGGCAATTTCAACGGCCGTGAATGCTTTAAGGGACATGGCAGGATACTTTTGATGAAGCCGGCTGAGTACTTCTTCGTAATATTCAAATGGAAGCGCGGGATTGAGCGAACCCACGATATGCAGCTCGGTGGCGCCCATATTCGAGGCTCTTTCTGCTTTTTCCAGCACTTCATCGACGGTAAGTGTGAAAGCTCCTTTTTGCCCTTCTTCCCTGAAATAAGCGCAGAACCTGCATTTGGAGGTGCAGACGTTGGTATAGTTTATGTGGCAGTTGGTCACGAACATGACCCCATCGCCGACAGTTTTTTGCCTTACATAATCCGCAAGCGCTCCTATGAGAGGGAGGTTTTTTGACTCCATGAGTAGCATCCCGTCATCGAAATCCAGTTCTTCTGAAGCCTGTATTTTTTCTATTATTCCAGAGATTTCTTCCATCTGAGCTTTCTTTATAAACAGATAGTAAATAAGGGCATCGTTTAATGTTATAGTCCTCAGCAAAAATTAATAGAGTAATATCAAAATTTTGTCAGCTTATTAAAATGTGCCCCAACACGGATAATCAACCACGGAGGACACAGAGAGCACAGAGAGTTGTGATTTTTGCTCTGTGTCCTCTGTGAACTCTGTGGTTTATACCAATATCAGATGTTATGTGGGATATTTTTTCATCATATCATATTCATTTTTCAGCGCCATCGCATCAGCTTCAAGATTCGGGCTTTCACAGATAACCATCCCCCGAATGTCAAAATCGGAAAAAGCCTGCGCAAGCTCCTGATATTTGAAATCCGATTCAGAAAATATAAGATGTTTTTTCTCGCCTTTCTCCGAATATTCTATCCCTGAAACATGTATATGCATATTGTCAAGCCCAAAACGGCCAAGCCTGTCTTCTACACGCGCCAGAATCGAGGCAAATTCTTCCCTTGAATTATATTTCCCTGTTATCGCATGCAGGTGAGAGAAATCAATACAGGGCAATACTCCTTCGATTTCTGTGATTCTAAGAACTTCATCCAGGCTTCCGAATTGGGAACCCCGTCCCATAGTTTCAATGCGCATCGTAATATCTACACTTTCACTTATTAGTTGCTCTTGAATCCCTATTAGCTGTTTTTTAATCCGATCATAAACCATTTCCCGTGAACCACCCTGTATAAAACCCGCATGAATTACCACGCTTTTTGCCCCGCATACGCTTCCTATTCTTGCTGAGTTCAGGATTCTTTCCTTGCTTTTGATTAGCGTTTCACCTTCAGCATTGAGGTTGATATAATAAGGGGCATGCACACTCAATTTTACATCCAGTTTCTTTGCTACTTCCCCCACGCTGCATGCTGTTTTCTCTCCCATCTTAACGCCGCGGACAAACTCAAGTTCCATGCATCCAAGGCCCAATTCACGCACGCGCTTGATACCCGATAAACTGTCATTTCCTTTTGAGCTTAATGGTGTGCCTGCCGTGCCAAAGAGCAAGTGTTCCATTCAGGTTCAACCCTCTATCGTGGGAGGGGAATAACCATACCAGGAGCCTTCCTGCTCAAGGTAATATAACGCATCTTCAAGAGTCTTTTTATGTTCCTCCTCGAAATGCACAAGCGTCAAAAACAATTCCTTGCTTGACTTAATATCAATCTTTTTTGCGCCGGTTGTATATAACTCAATAGACCTTTTCTCAGTCCGTATCCCGAGGGTCAAAACATCCCTTGTCTCGGAGATTCCCAGCGGCTCAAGGGATTCAGGGAATATCCGCTTTGCTTTTTCCCTGTTCTCTTCATCAAGCTCTGTGATATCTATTGGCTTCCCGGATACTTTTTTATATTCTTTCTCAAGAAGTTCCCTGTGTTCCCCCTCGTCCCTTGCAAGTCCTTTGAAAATAGACTTTGCATTATCATCTTCGACAAGTTCGCTGAATATCGAATAGTATTCCGTGCCATAAATCTCAATCGATATCGCCTCTTTTAAAATATCAAGAAGCATCCTGTTCTGGTCGTTCGTAATGTTCACCCGTTAAAAGTTGATTGCAATAGGTAATAAACATTGGGATATACAATACTTTTAAAAAGGGATAAGCCTATAACTATAAAAATAACATGACCGACCATCCAAAAGTCAAGAATTACATGACACAGGACGTAGATACCGTTTCCCCGGAGAATACAGTCAAAGATGTCATAAATATGATTCGAAAGACGGGGCATGATGGTTTTCCAGTGGTTGAGGACAGCAAAGTCGCAGGGTACGTATCGGCTTCAAATCTGCTTGAAAAATCACTCGATGAGAAAATCTCCAATGTCATGACCCGGGACATACTCGTCGCTGATACCGAAATGGAGATGAGCGATGTAGCGCGCGTCATATTCAGGTCTGGTAAATCAAAACTTCCTGTCGTAGACCAGAACATGCACCTGCAGGGCATTATTACGAATTCCGATGTCATCCGTTCGCATATCGAGCGAACAAGCCCGCAAAAAGTCTGGACGCTTAAAAAAACGCTTGAAGCAATCCACAATATACATGTTGACGTAGTTCGCGAAACGGTCAACATCGATGAACTTGTACCAACGCAGCCCAAAGTATATGCAGATGAGCTTGACGGAAGGATATACGAACTTAAGAAAGGGCTTGCCGAACCGATAGTTGTGATTAAAAAAACAAATAAACTCATTCTCGTGGACGGCCATCACAGGGTCATAGCTGCAAAAAAACTCGGAATAAAAACTATGGATGCATACGTCATTCCGCTGGGGGATGAAATCCATCTCGGGATGGAAAAGACAGCTACCACATCAGGGCTTCATTCATTATCTGACATAAAAATTCTTGATTATGCAAAACATCCGCTTATCGAGATAACAAAGAGACTTAAAAAAGATGATGAGAACGGCCTGACAAAATTCTCCCAATGATTGCCAACGCCCGCCTATTACTCTTAATAAAAAGCAAGCCTACTTAAGATATCTGTTTTTGAGATAAGCCCGACGAGTTCCCCGTTAACCTTTATCATGAGCCGTCCAACTTTTTCTTTGTTGAATACCTTTACAACTTCATAAAGGGGTGTTTCACCATCAACAGAGATTATTTCTTTTGTCATTATGTCCTTTATTTTCAGGCTGGTCTTACCTTCTGCAAGTGTTTTTCCAATATCCGTAAGGGTGACTATTCCTACAATCCCGTCTTTGTCCTTTACAGGGGCGCCGTGGATATTGTTTTTAACGAGTATCCTTGAAGCTTCCTGTATTGTTGCCGTTGCCGGGATTGTTATCGGATTTTCCCTGATATAGTTTTTAACCGGTTTTTTTGGAAGGGATATCATTTCCTGGATGACGAATAATATTGAATTCTGGGTATCATCCCTGCCAATGACCGCACCGCGTATTACAAGTTTATTTACAGGTGTGGGCCCTATTAAAATACTGTCCCCCACATCGAATTTTCGTATATCACCGATTACATGCACTGTGGCATTGCACAGGTCAGGATGCCTGACTGTCGTAAAACTGATTTCGGATGCAGTTGCATTTTCAATTACTTCATCATTCCGTCTTATGGGCACGTTTGTTTCTTTGTCCATTTCGGATAGACTCAATGCCCGGTATGTTGAGCCGGTTGCTTTATATCCGCCTTTGGGTCCGGGCACTCCTTCAACCAATCCAAGAGCTTTTAATGATTGCATCTGATTACGGACCGTTCCAGGGTTCCGTTTTATAATCTCTGCAATATCTTCTCCTTTGATTGCCTGTTTTCTTGTCCTGTATAGATTAATTAATGCTGTTAAAATCTCTTTCTGGATTGGCGTGAGTTCCATAAATCTTAGACTCTCCCTTTCTGATAGTATACTGGAGTGGTATATATATATTTATTGATGATGACAATTGCCTTCGACGTACAAATGTCACTTATGCTCCGTTTTAAATATAAATAGTGTTCATTAACGATGAATGTTACCATATTGAATGGTTCAACCGTTTAAGAAAATATTATAACCGGTTTGAAAATTTAAAGTTTTATATATCTATTTATTCTAATTTTAAAGCATAAACGAGATGAATAACAACAACCTCTAAAGATTCCTAAAGGAGAAATGAAAAATGGACTGCTGTGGACCAAGTAAACCGAAAGAAAAAGATGATGATATAAAAGAAGACCAATCGGGCATTAAAAAAAATCCCGTTGAAAAAGAACAAGCCCATGGCGGCGGTTGCTGCGGCGGCGGTGGCTCGGGTATGTGGCTGCACCTGGTAATCATGATTATCGTAGTTGTAATATTATCATATCTTACACGGAGATGAGAACTATGAAAAAGAAGGCGGTCTTGGAATTTTACCTTTTTACTGACACAGATATGCCCTCCAACTCCCTGAGTGTTGGAAATTTTAAGCAAGAATTGTTTTAATTTTTATTTAATAAACCACAACCCTCATAAGTGAGCAGATTCTTTATTGATTTAGTTTACATCAATTGTAAAGTTGGGTATATAATGAAAAAAATTCATCGTGCAATTGCAATTGTCCTTATCATCATGCTGGCGGCGTCTTTTCTATATTTATCTGATTCAAGGAAAAGCATCTTCACTGAGAAAGTGGGAGATATGACCCTTTCCGGATACGATACCGGAAATGCGGCAGTACAGCAGATATCGAGCATGTATGGATTGAAGGACATACCACTGGCGAAAGCGTATTCAGCAGTGTACAGGAGCAATCGGGGCACCATGAGAATGTGGGTCGTCGAGGCTCCTGAACATAATGCTGCAAACGATGCATTCAATGCCATGAACACAATGCTGGGCGGCCCATCCGGAAATGAAGAACATGGAAACTCAGGCAATATGGGAAATATGAATTCGCAATACATGGACAGCAATATGGATTTGATGAATAACAACTTCACTAAACCCGTAAAATTGGATATAATAGAGTTTGAAAAGCCTGATGTTTATGCGATGAAAGATAATAATTTAATAAATTACTATTATTTTAAAATGAGTTACAACAGGGGCCGAGTCTACTGGATAATTTTTGATTCACCTGATATGGATTATCAGATATCAATTGTGAAACAGGCTGTAATGGACATCTAGGCGGATGATTATGAGAATAGAATTCCACCCGGCGGGATAACGATGAAAATAAAAGTGAATTATGATTTTACCCAGCAGGAACTGGTTAGCGGAACAGATGTTTTTGAAATTATGGATGGAAGTAAACTTGCAGATTTGTTGCGGATAATTGATGCCAGGATTATTGAAGCTGGAAAAAATAAGGGTATAGATACGGCTTATAAGACCACACTGGCAAGTGACAAATTAAATGGATGTGTGGTCTTTATTAACGGTTCGGCGCCTGAAAATATGCTGGAACAATTGCTTCATGACGGGGATACTATTGAATTTGTTTATGGGTTCTGCGGAGGATAATAATGAGCGGATTGATTGATTTCATAAACCGGAATTTTATTGATGGCATAGTCAATGATACGAGTTATAATCATCTTGACATGTTCGTATATGTCATTATCTTATTCGCGGGTGTTTTTGCCATCCTGAAACTATTGAATAAACTGAAAATCAAAGTCGATGAGGATTTTGTCATCGCTACGATTCCTTATATTTTCATGGGTTCAGTATTTCGGGTAGTGGAAGATGCAGGGCTCCTGAAGCCGCCTGTTAAATATTTTTTCATCACACCGCTTATTTACTTCGTAATCTTTGCAATATGTTTTGGGTCTCTTCTCATCACCAGATACCTTGAGAAAATCAAGAAAATAAGAAACTATATTCGTGTATATGCAACTGCCGGGGTCTTTTTATCGCTGGCAGGAATTGCTATTATCGCTTATTATAAACCCACAAACTTGAATTTCGCTATTCTGGTTTACAGTCTTGTGCCTGCCATTGCACTTACAGAAATCGTCAAAAGAGTATCGCCTGCTATCGGCATGACATATCTTCGAAGCAGGATGTATTCGTTCGTGATATTTTCGTTTTTGCTCGATTCGTTTACAACATATATAGGCGTGGTTCTCTTGGGATACACCAACAAACATCCTTTCAGTTATCTCCTTGCATCCATTTTTGGAACCGGGGCTGTACTGATTCCTTTGTCTTTGATTCTGGTCTTATTGATAATATTTTTGCTTGAGAAGGATTCGAATAAGGATAAAAAACAGGATGAAAAGTATATGATGGCATTAACATTGATAGTTCTTGGTTTCTCAATGGGAGCGCGGAATTTGCTGGCAATAGTTCTTGGGGTTTAATATCACACACCCATTGACAGAAATAAAGGTGTTATCAGTCAGGATTTTCTTGCCCTGTACAGGGACAGCGTACCGAATGGCGTCATAAATCTGCCTGTCTCTTCGACCCTATCAAAACCGGCGTTCAGGAACATCTCAGGCAGCAAACCATTTATGTTATCTCCCGCTTCCTCAAGATGCCGGAATACTAGGGATATCAAATACATCACTGCATTATGAGGTTTCCCAAAGTCAGCGACATGCAATTCCCCACCTGGCGAGAGAACCCGGAATATCTCTTTAAATGTGCGGGCTTTGTCTTCCCGGTTCAGATGATGAAAAACCAGGCTTGATACCACCCGGTCAAAAGTGGAGTCAGGATACGGCAAATCAAATGACATCCCGGAGTCAAAAGCAATATCAAGACCTGCCTTTTTTACTTTTTCCCCGGCTATCCCGAGAATTTTCGGGTCTCCGTCAAGCCCTGTCACTTCGGCGCCGGGATAAGTTTTTTTTATGAGAATAGTGAGGGTTGCAGTACCGCAGCCGATGTCGAGTACCCGATAACCGTTTTTGATATTTGCCTTTTCAACCAGGCTTCGCTTGAATGTGGATTCGCGCAACAACAGCATCACAGGGTCGTATAGAGGGGTAAGCCATTCAAAACTGAGCGCAGGGATGTATTTGCTGTTATTCACACCTTTTGAACTCTTATCAAACAAGATATAGCTACCTAATTTTTCATCGCGGCCACCATGATATCGATTTGACTTTTATGGGTAAAGACGCAAAGTCAGGTCCGGTGAAGCTATTTGTATCTAAATATAAATTAAATCCATGTGCCTCTGTCGGGACCTTGAATACCTCTCTTCCTCTCTTGGTCTGGTTTGGATATGTATCATTCAACAATCCAATACCATCATAGCCGCCATAGATTATAGAATTATAGTTAAACCCGGCATTATCCCTCAGGCCAAACGGATTGTTCGTATACCTGATTGTTTTATTGCCAGTGTTCTTAATCCAAAAATCTGCTACGACTAATACATATCCTCCACCTGCCGCCACATTAATATTTTGCCCTCCTGAACTGTAAGAAACGCTGTCAGTTTTTTGAACCTTTGTAACCGTAGCTTCCATTCCTGGTAATTTAGCTATATCTCCTATTTCCAGATCTAATTTTGTTTGCGTTAAAGGGGTTGGTGCTGGTACAGGTGTTTTATTTTGTACAGGCGCTTTCGGGCTTACACAGCCGGATAATATGACCAATAAAGATAAAACAGTCAGCAAAAAAGATATTCTTGTCATCGTTTTCATTTTTACCTCAGGCTTCAACATACCCAAATTATTTTTGTATATTAGTAATTTTCATCTTAACAATTATCACTCATTGAGCCCTGGCGAGCAGTTTAGTGTATTTCTTTTCAAACTCGCCCTGGCATGTAGTGCAGCAAAAGAAATAGTCCCTTTCATCTATTTTTTTTCTTATTGCTTCACCTGCTACTTTCCTGTCGCAATAAGCGCAGGTTAACGTTATACCGGTAGATGCAAGCGGGATGGTAGAGTCTTTCCCGAATGCATTTTTTACTGACAGGACGCGAATGTTGTTCACGTCAGTGAGATTTATCCTGTCCTGTATCGTGAGAATACGCTGCATATCCCCGGCTACCCTGGATACTATGGCTGTATCGGAATCTGATGTCACGTAGAGTTCTTTTACCTCTTCCAGCCCCCGGAGCTCTTCAGTTATCCTGCTGACAGCGCCCGGCTTTGCATTTACAAGTAGTATCGCTTCGGTTATACCCAGCTTACTGTTATCGATATCTATGGTGAATTTACTGATGACCCCGAGTTCAAGCATTCTGTCCACACGGCTTTTGACCGTAGGGACGCTTGTAAGACAGCGCTTTGCAATCTCCTGGAATGACTCCCTGCTGTTGCTCTGCAGATGGGTCAATATCTTAACATCCAGATTGTCCAATTGTATCATATTGATATTTTACACTCTGTGTAAATTTAAGTACTTAACGGTTTAAAGTGTTTTCGATTGCCTAAAGTAACTGTTGGAAATATCGCAACAGCAATATTTTAGCCATCCTCCGCCAATATAACAACATTCATTCTTTTCATGGCAACAGATAAAATAATAATCAAAGGCGCTCGCGTCCACAACCTGAAGAATATCGACCTTGAGCTTCCCAGGGACAAGCTGATAGTGATAACAGGACTATCAGGTTCAGGAAAATCCTCCCTTGCATTCGATACTCTTTATGCAGAGGGGCAGAGGCGGTATGTTGAATCGCTGTCCGCGTACGCGCGCCAGTTCCTCGGGCAGATGGACAAACCCGATGTAGAGTACATAGAAGGCCTCTCGCCTGCCATCTCAATCGAACAGAAATCCACAAGCAAGAACCCCCGTTCAACCGTAGGCACTGTCACCGAGATTTACGACTACCTGCGCCTGCTGTATGCAAGGATTGGGAAACAGCACTGCCCCAATTGCGGCAGCGAAATAACGCCCCAGACCGTGGAGCAGATAGTGGAAAGGCTGATGGCGCTTCCCGAAAGCACAAAAATTCACGTGCTTGCCCCGCTTGCCAGGCAGAGAAAAGGGGAATACAAACAGATGTTTGAAGAACTTTCGGGCAAAGGTTACAGCAGGGTCCGTATTGACGGCAAAATGCATGAGCTGTCAGAGGATATAGAGCTCAACAAGCAGCAGAAACATGACATTGACGTCATTGTGGACAGGCTGGTAATAAAACCGGGAATAGAAGAGCGGCTTGCAGATTCGGTTGCTACTGCACTGAAAGAAGGAAACGGGATTGTTGTTGTGGATGTGCTTGACGGTAAGGAGCTTCTTTTCAGTGAACATGCCGCATGTACGAAGTGCGGGATAAGCTTTGAACCGCTTGAGCCCAACATGTTCTCTTTCAACAGCCCGAGAGGCGCATGCCCGGCCTGCCAGGGCCTTGGCAGCACGATGGAATTTGACCCCGACCTGATAATACCCGATAGGAGTAAATCATTAGGCCAGGGAGCAATCGAGCCGTGGGGATATGAGCATGGGTATTACCACCAGATGCTCGCTTCCGTGGCAAAGCATTACGGTTTCTCGCTTGATACGCCCTTTTCGGAACTCAAACCCGAAGATGTGCTAGTAATACTGCACGGTGGAACTGAAGAAATCCATTTCAGGTATGTTCCCCGCGAACGCGAAGGGCTGTGGGAACACACGAGCATTTTTCAAGGAGTGATACCCAACCTGGCAAGAAAGTACAGGGAAACCCAGTCTGAAGAAGCGCGCGAGAAAATCCAGCAATATATGAGCATCAAGCCGTGCACAGTCTGCAATGGCGAGCGGCTCAAACCTTCAAGCCTTGCGGTCACGGTCGGGGATAAATCCATTATCGCAGCAACCCGCTTTTCTGTTAAAAAGGCGTTAGAGTTCCTGGAAAGCCTCACCTTCTCTGAAAAAGAAGCGATCATTTCAAAGCCTATCATGAAAGAACTCAGGGCGAGGCTCGGGTTCCTGATGGATGTCGGGCTTGATTACCTCACAATTGACAGGGCGGCCGGCACACTTTCGGGAGGAGAAGGCCAGAGAATCAGGCTTGCAACGCAGATCGGCTCAAGTCTTGTGGGCGTGCTTTACATCCTTGATGAACCCAGCATCGGTCTTCACCAGCGGGATAACGGCAGGCTCATACACATGCTGACACAGCTCCGTGACCTTGGAAACACGGTCATAGTCGTGGAACACGATGAAGAAATGATACGCAGCGCGGATTTTATCGTTGATATGGGGCCTGGCGCGGGCGTTCACGGCGGTGAAGTGGTTGTGACCGGGACACTCGAAGATGTCATTAATTGCGAAAATTGCCTTACAGGAGACTATCTCAGCCATAAGAAAATGATAGCTATCCCGCGCAGGCGAAGAAAGCCAAAGGGTAACATAACCATTGTCGGGGCAAGTGAAAATAACTTAAAACAGATAGATGTCAACATACCGCTCGGAGTGATGACCTGTATTACAGGCGTCTCCGGTTCGGGAAAAAGCACTCTTGTCAATGATATTCTTTACAAGGCTCTTGCACGGAGGTTCTATCACGCAAGAGAAAAGCCGGGAAAACACAGGGGGATAATCGGGCTTGAGAACATCGATAAAATAATTATAATAGACCAGTCGCCGATAGGAAGGACGCCGCGCTCAAATCCTGCAACGTACACAGGCTTGTTTACTCCTATAAGGGATATTTTTGCTCAACTCCAGTCCTCAAAAGCACGGGGCTACCAGCCGGGACGCTTCAGTTTCAACGTCAAGGGCGGACGGTGCGAAGCCTGCAAAGGGGACGGGATCATAACAATCGAGATGCACTTCCTTCCCGATGTTTACGTGCCGTGTGAGGTCTGCCACGGAAAAAGGTTCAACAGCGAAACTCTTGAAATAACCTATAAAGGCAAGAATATCTCACAGGTGCTGGATATGACTGTCGAGGAAGCGCTTACCTTTTTTGAAAATATCCCGAAAATAAAACGGCAGCTTCAGACGCTGTTTGATGTCGGGCTCGGGTATATCAGGCTCGGCCAGCCTGCCACCACCCTTTCAGGCGGTGAGGCACAGCGCATCAAGCTTTCATCGGAACTCAGTAAAAGAAGTACGGGCAGGACTCTTTATATCCTTGACGAGCCCACGACCGGGCTTCATTTTGCAGATATACAGAAACTGCTCGATATGCTTTCCCTGCTCGTGGATGCTGGAAATAGTGTTGTGGTCATAGAACATAATCTTGATGTGATAAAAGTGGCTGACCACATAATAGACCTCGGTCCCGAAGGGGGAGATAACGGCGGGCGAATCGTCGCCGAGGGGACGCCCGAAAAAGTCGCAAAGACATCGGGGTCTTACACGGGTCAATACCTGAAAAAGATTCTAAACGCCGATGCTGTTAAGTCGTTTTGAATTCAAATCCTTCAAACATCTTTCTCATTAAGGTGTCCTGGCATGTGCCAAAACCCGGTGTGGCAATCTTGAGCCCGTTAAGGTCATCTATCGACCTGATATCCGAATCCGCTCTCACAACAAGCGATGTTCCGCCGGAATTCACGCCGTTGACAATATGTATCCTGCCCTTATCGTTTATCCTGAACCTTAAAAGAACCGTGCTGCCGAGAGTCGCCGCATCAACATCGCGGTGCTTGAACGCGTCTGTTATTGCCCTGCCGCTGCGATAAGCCGTGAACTGGACATTCTTCCCGGGAATAAGGCCCGCCTTTTCAAAATATCCTTCCTTCTGGGCTATGTACATCGACAGATAATGTATATTCCCCTCAATATATCCAAATTTGATACTTTCATTAACATTAGCAACCGGGGGCGTCCAGTCCGGGTCTTCTTTGAGTTTTTTACTGACCTCATTGTAATATTTATCAATAAAGAGGCTTGAAAGAAAGTCCTCAGTGCCATTATACCCAAGTGCTGTTATCGTGTTTGTGAAAGTCCCGGCTTTAGCCTGTATTTCAATGGCTTTTTTAACCTGGCTTACGTCCGGGTATTCGATGTATACTGTATTATCAATAGCCGAAGAGACCTCATTTTTATTTAACCCTGAAAATTCCTGTCCGTATTTCATGACCTTTTCGCGGTTTGATGGATTGTTGATAAATCTTGCGCCCTTCACTTCAGCCCATACAAGAGCTCTTATCACGTCTTCATCCTTCAGGTCTTCGGAGATTGCCAGGACGCACGACGGATGGTTCTCCCAGATGTCACTGGAATTAACAAGATACCTGCCATAACCCTCATCTACCGCTTTTGCAGGATACGGTTCCCAGGATATAAAACCTGCAATCGTCCCGTTTGCAAGATTTGCCGACATCTCATCTGCTGTCATGGAAACCACGGTTATTGACTTTTGGGTATGGGATTTTTCGTAAACGACAAAGCCTGCCGAGAATACCAGCAAGCCGATTATGATAATGTAAATATAAGTTTTCATTTTTCCACCTTTTTTAACCTGAAACTGAAAGTACTGCCGCATCCAATCTCACTCTCCACACGTATTTCACTTCCGTGTGCCCGGATAATCCCGCCGGCTATTGAAAGACCAAGCCCCAGGCCGCCGAATTTTCTTCTTGAAGTGCTGTCGGCCTGATAGAATTTCTCAAATATCTTTTCAAATTTCTCTTTTTCTATCCCTATGCCTGTATCTTTCATTCTGACCTCAATATTATCCGTATCGTCTTTTGCAGACAAAACGATGCTTCCGCCATCGGGGGTGAACTTCAGGGCGTTTTCAAGCAGATTATTCATAACAATAATAAGCTTTTCCCTGTCCGCAAGAACCAACGATAAATTTCCAGGGATGTCCGCGGTTATTGATATGTTTTTTTTCATGGAAAGAGGTTTGTTATTTTCAATTGCGGTATTCACTACTTCGCTGATATCCACAAGCTCTAACTGGAGTTCCATCTTTCCTGTGTCTATCTTTGAGAGGTCAAGGATATCGTTAATCAACCGTGTCAGCCTGTCGATATTCCTTATTATTATTTCAAGCATCTCTTTTTGGATTTGCGAATCGTTTTTGGCTTCGGATTCGAGAAACTCGGCTGAAATCCTGATAGACGAAATAGGCGTTTTAAGCTCATGGGAAACAAGAGAGATGATATCGGATTTCAGTTCATCCAGTTTTTTTAATTCTTCATTCGCCGCAATAAGTTCTTTGTTTTTTTGTTCCAGGTCTTTATTTGCAACATCTATTTTAGTTTCAAGTTTTTTCCTGATTTCCAACAATTCGAGGGCTGTATCATCGAATATTTTTGTAAGTTTTCCAATTTCATTGCCTGAAGAAACGGGTATGGGTTTAAAATTCCCCAAAAGCAAGGAGGTTGCCCCTTCTTCAAGGGATTTTATGGGCCCTGTTATTCTTCGGGAAATAATGATTGCCGCGAGAATAACGGCGATAACTGCAAAAGTGGAGATGATTATCATCCGGCGTTCAAGGTTAAGGACACCTGAATATGCGTCATCAATATTTTTTTCAACTACAAGCCCCCACCTGTATAACGGCAGCCAGTAGTAAGAACCGAGAACATTATCACCTTTATAATTCACATATTCGTTTATGCCATTCTTTTCGTAAGTTACTTCTTTAACAGCAAAATTATTGTTTACATTCTTGTGCAGAATCTCAGAGCGGTTATTATGAAAAATGATGTCGCCGTCTTTATTGACAATAAATATATCGCCTGATTTTCCGATATTAATATTTTCAAGTATCCTGTACAGGTTTTCCATGCTTACTCTTGCAGCCAATATTCCTGCGATAGTCCCGTTTTTCATGACAGGGTTGGTCAGTATTATCTCGGGGTATCCATTAATTTCAGATAGAGTTACATCCGAGATATACAGTTTCCCTTTTGATGCTTCGATGAAATAAGGCACATTGGCGGCATTTCCCGTGCGATTAAGAGTCGAGAATATAATATTTCCATCAGGGTCAAGCAAAAAGAATTCCTCATAAACCCCCTCGTATTCACTTTCATAAGTCGCAAGGTAATCCTTTAATTCGTCTTTTTCCGTATTAATTTCTATTGACCGGGATATCACGCGGATGTCATCCTTTCTCACGTCCATCCAGTTATCTATCGCATTACCGGAATTTTCAGTTGCCCCGAGCAGGTTTGTCATCACCGTATCGCGTATGGCTTCCCTGCTGTAATCGTATGACAGGTAGACGACTGCAGACAGGGGTACAACGGATATAATAAGGAAAAAAATGATAAGCTCAGTCCGTATTCTCACAAATCCCCACTTTCGAATCACATGTTTCGAAAACGCCGAAGCACACTTTTTATCCTGGCTTTCAGTTCATGGAGATTGTAAGGTTTAGCCACGTAATCATCTGCGCCGGTTTCAAGACCTTTCACCTTCTCTTTGACATTATCCCTTGCAGTGAGCATGATAATCGGGATATTCTTAGTGAGAGCATTATTTTTTAACCGCGAGCATACCTCATAACCATCCATTCCCGGAAGCATGATGTCAAGGAGGATTATATCAGGAATCTCGTTCTTGACGATGTCCAGAGCTTCCTGCCCGTTTAAGGCTTCAACTACAATGTAATTTTCAACTTCAAGAGACCTCTTTAAAGGAAGGAGTGTGTCCATTTCATCATCGACTATCAGCACTTTTGGCCTTGTTTCTGATAAATTCCCGATTCTTTTTTTAACATCTTCCTCTGATATCCCGAGTTTTCTTGAAATCTCAAGATTCGATATCGTTCCATCATGCTTCAATAATTCAATGATTTTAGCATCAATGGGATCTTTACTCATGTTTTTTACCACCATTCATCATATTTTTTAAATCATTATTGAACTTAAGCAGGTATTTTGTGAGTTCATTATCATTGTTTAATCGAAAAACCCTAATCTGTTTGCCCAGTGGCGTTTCTTTTATGATTTTCAAATCAAGAAGAGGCTCGATAACCCTTGATACAGTCGAATGCGAAAGACCGGTTTCCGCAGCAATCCCTGACAGGTAGGTATCATTGTCCTTGTTATTTAGCAAATATTCAAGAACAATTAATTGGGCTGTGTTGCCAAAGATTTTATCAAGAAAACTATCAGGCATAGGCAATAATTATCACTCCACTGTTATATAACGTTATCTTTTTTTTTGAACGTCTGGAGTTAAAGACGGAAGCCTGACCGCAAATGTTAAGTACTATCAAATTTATGTATGAACCTGTCGATTTATAGACAGGTTCGGCGGGTTGGGGAGGGGTGGTGGTTTTTTCAAATTCTGTCAGCCCATGTTTGAACTTCTCCCCACCTAAAGGCATAAGTCTTTTCCTTTTGCATGGTTTCGATTTTCAATACAAAAAAATTAATGCACAGGCGTCTATTAATCAAACAGGGAAATGACAACAATTGAAGATGCCAAAAAACTTCCGGATTCCCCGGGCGTTTACCTGATGAAAGATAAGGATGACAATGTCATCTATGTCGGAAAGGCTTCATCGCTAAGGGACAGGGTGAGCCAGTATTTCAGGGAGCAGGAATCGCCTAAAACAAGAATGCTTGTGCAGAATATCGAAGGGCTTGACTATATCGTTACCGGGAATGAGGTCGAGGCGCTCGTCCTTGAGGCAAACCTCATAAAAGAACACAGGCCGCGCTATAATGTGCGCCTCAGGGATGACAAGGCGTATCCTTTTATCAAGATTACAAATGAGGATTATCCCAGAATCTGTATAGCGCGAAGAAGAGAGCAGGACGGGGCGCAGTATTTTGGTCCTTATCCGAGTTCAAAGGCAGTAAGAGAACTGATAAGGATGGCATCAAGTTTCGGCATCAGGCGGTGCAAGAAAAAACTGCCCTGCCCGCCATGCCTGAACTTCCATATAAAACAATGCGCAGCCCCATGTCTTGGCGAGGTGACAAAAGAGGAATATCTGGATATAATCAGGAATGTTACCGACTTCCTGAAAGGGAAACGAAGCCAGCTTATCCAGTCTCTCACGGAAGAGATGAAACGGCTCTCGGAAGCTCAGGAATACGAGGCTGCTGCCCGCATCAGGGACCAGGTTAATGCGCTGGAGGAACTGTCTGAGAGACAGCGCGTGAATGCGCCCGGCAAAAAAGAGCAGGATGTGATAGCTTACGCAATATCGGGCAGCATTGGCAGCATCCAGGTATTCCACATTAGCGAAGGCAAGCTCCGGGGAAGGGAAACATTTTCAGTGAATACGGCAGGCTCGGATGAGGGAGAAGTGCTGTCAAGCTTTATCAAACAGCACTACCAGGACATCGAGCCGCCGCAGGAAATCATAATCCAAATCGAGCTTGAAGACGAAGCAATATTGCGCTGGCTCAAGGATAAGGAGACAAAGCTCAAAACGCCAAAAAATAAAGTCGAAAATGGGTTGATGAACCTTGCAGAGGAAAATGCCAGGCTGCTGCTGTCAGTGAAAATGGCGGCTGCGGAAAGCAAAGGTAAAAATCAAGCTCTCCTTGACCTCCAGAAAGCCCTTGCTCTCCCTGCGGCGCCAATTTTAATAGAAGCATTTGATATTTCAAACATCAGCGGCGCCAGTGCGACAGGTTCCCTCGTTGCGTTTACAAACGGCGAGCCTGACAAGAAAAATTACCGCAGGTTCAGGATAAAAACAATTGAAAGTGCGGATGATTTTGCGATGATGGGGGAGGTCGTGGGCCGCGCATACTTGCGAAGGAAAGAGGAAGGGAAAAAAATGCCTGACCTTGTTCTGGTTGACGGGGGAAAAGGGCAGTTAAACGCAGCTCTTTCTGCCATTTCCCGAATTGGTTTGAAGCTCAACACAGCTGCACTTGCCAAGGAGTTTGAGTATATTTTCCTCCCTGAAAGAGAGGCGCCGATAATTTTGCCGAAGGATTCGCCTGCGCTTAAATTATTGCAGAGGATCAGGGATGAAGCCCACAGGTTCGCCCTGGGATACCACAGGAAATTGCGGGGAAAGAAGCTCCGAGAGTCGGCGCTGGATGGGATAGCGGGAATCGGGGAGAAGAAAAAACAGGCGCTTCTGCGGTATTTCGGGTCTGTTGAGAAGTTGAAGGATGCTGAGGTTTCGGAGATCGGGAAAGTGCCCGGGATAAGCAAGAAGGATGCGGAGAGTGTATGGCGGTACTTTCATAGCTCATCTTGAATTTAACATTCAATAAGCGCTCACCAAAGCGAGGTTTCATTGGATATTTAATATATCCAGCGCGGCTTTCGGCGTTATGATTTTGATACCCATGTATTCTTTCAACTCAAGAAGGTGAGCATCGCCCGAAACAAGATAGTCAGCGCCGCATGCGACCGCACACTCCAGTATTTTGTTATCATCCGGATCTGATTTTATTACGTCCAATTTTATTCCGGGATTTACAACTTCCGAAAATGACAGGATAGCTTCCATGGCTGAATTTATCCGTTCATTTGTAAAGCCGAATTTCTCTCTTGAAATAACATCTTCCAGTTCACTGATTAATTCCCTTGATACGAAAAGTGAGTAGTTTTTCCCGGCCGCATCAAGTAATAAAGCAGGATTGCTTCTCGTTGAGATCAAAGCTGAGACAAATACGTTTGTGTCCAGGACTATTTTTATCATGCGAGGCTTTTTCGCGCCCTATGGGCTGCAATTTCAGTTTCAACATCTTTCTCGGTAATGCCCTTCGCTTCGGCTTCCCTGCGAATTGGCGCCAGCATCTCCATCAAACCTTTCTCGAATATCTCAGGTTTAACTCTTTTTAAGAGTATATTATCTCCTTTATTGAAAACCAACAACTTATCCTGCTCTTTCAGGCCGAGTGCTTTGAGGATTTTTTTCGGGATTACGATTTGTCCTTTCGATGATATGGTTACCATATCGATAGTCGCATTCATGGTAAGGTATATCTTGTTTATAAGACATAAACTTTTAGATGGTTCACTTCTGCGATGGACAAGATTAAGTTTATTAATACATCCTGCCGTATATGTTTGGAGGTAACTATGGTTTGCCAGCATTTCAAAAACGCACGATGCATGCTTGACCCGAAATACCATAAGCCCACACAGGCTGAGATTACAGGCTTTTGTGAAGCTGAGAATAATTACGATTGCCCGATAATCAATAAGTACAGCGGGCTTGAATGCATGTCCTGTTAAAGAGTTTGTGGAAATAACAGCATAAGTTCTTCAATATGGTATCCGCTTTATTTTTGATTCCGTTTTCAACTTTTTAATCAACTTTCAATCAAATTTCAATCAACTTTCCTCCTCGCACGTAAAAAGTTATTAATACGTTTGCGATTCAATATTAATCAAGGGAGGTCAGGAAATGCAAATAGGGAATATCAATATCAGCGATTTAGTGAATGTAGTGTGGATACTGATTCTTCTATCTTTTTTTATCCCGCTCATGCAGAAGCGCATCCTGACAGGGCAGCGGATGGCGACCATGAAGGTCATGGAAAAGAAACGCCAGTCCAGGGTTATCACGATGATACACCGCCAGGAGACCATGAGTTTCCTTGGCATTCCGATTGCCCGCTATATCGACATCGAGGATTCCGAAGCTGTACTCAGGGCTATCCGCCTGACGCCGCCTGAGATGCCCATAGACCTTGTACTGCATACGCCGGGAGGACTCGTTCTTGCCTCGGAACAGATAGCCTGCGCCCTTAAACGCCACACGGGAAAAGTAACGGTGTTCATTCCCCATTATGCCATGTCAGGCGGTACCCTTGTAGCGCTGTCCGCAGATGAGATAGTCCTCGATAACAATGCCGTTCTCGGCCCGGTTGACCCGCAGCTGGGCGGACAGCAGAGCTACTATCCCGCAGCCTCGATCCTGAAGGCGCTGGAACAGCCTAATCCGAACCGTGATGACCATATCCTTATTCTGGGAGATGTGGCAAGGAAAGCAATTGACCAGGTTTATAATACTGTTTATAAACTCCTGATTGAACAGCATGGGACTGAGAAAGCTGCAGAGCTTGCCAAGACCCTGAGCGAGGGGCGGTGGACGCACGACTATCCGATTGATTTTGAACAGGCAAAGGCTCTGGGCTTGCCTGTAAATGACCAGGTGCCAAAAGAGATTTACGACCTGATGGAACTTTATCCGCAGGCAGGGCAGCGCCGTCCTTCAGTGGAATTCATTCCTGTCCCCTACCTCCCGCCGCGGTCTCCGGGAAAAGGACATAGATAAACAAAAATACAAAAAAAGAGTTTCAAAATTCAATATAATTCACTATTACAGTCTTTCGACCACGAATTTGCAGTGTTGATACCCTGTTCCCCAGCATTCGGTTTCTTTGACATGGCAGTGGCGGTCCAGTTTGCTTGAGAAAACACCTTCAATTATCCCCTCATCCATCGAACACAATGTTTTCCCGACGTTGGGCATTTTACTGCAATGATGGCAATTATTGACCACCAAGGTCAGCTTGTCGGCGTCAATAGAAGTCATATTTCCGAGCTCATGGTGTTCCCAGAAAACAGAAAGTTCATCTAAAATCCCCTCGCAATCTTCGGCCTTGAAAGCCGGCCCGATTTTAACACCGATATCAATTCCCATTTGTTTCAATAACGGTTTCGGGTCAATGCCAAATGCTTCTATGCCGAACCTGAATGTGCAGAAAAGTTTGTCTCTGAATGAATCACCATTCAATATAGAAGTAGCAAGATCGTCCAGATTCGAGTTATATTGGTTTCGTAATGGGGTTTCTGAATATGCAAGGTAAAGGGAATTCAACATAAAATATTTCTTGCGCTTATCATCAGGAAATGATTTCCCCTGTATCAGGTTCAATTCCTCAAGGTCATGCAAATGCACTGAAATTGTGGATTTTGCCTTATTGGAATTTTCAACAAGTTCATCAAAAGATTTTGTGCCGTTTTCAAGGAGTTTCAGGATTTTTAACTTAACCGGACTGTCAAGAGCAACCATGCCATTATCAGTAAATAAGATTGCTGTTGTCGGGCTCTTATCCATGATTTGTACATTGTTTTAGTAATATAAATATGTTCGTTTTGGTACGAAATTAATCATTTTAATCCTTTTTTGGACATAACATAAATATGAACCAGCCAATATGATGAAAATATGACGAGGGATAAACGCACTATCAAATTCACAAGACCGATTGCATCAAATGCTGAAGGGTTACAGCTTGCCACTCCCGAAATCGTTGCCAGGTACATTGCAAAAAGGCTGAAAACCGATATCATCGCAGACCTCGGCTGCGGAATCGGGGGGCAGGTCATTTTTTTTGCAAAGGAATGCAAAAAGGTCTATGCGGTCGAGAGGAACCCGGAAAAGCTTGAATTCGCAAAAGAGAACTGCAAATTGTACAATGTCGATAATGTCGAATTTATCCTCGGGGATGCGCTTTCTGAAGACGTAAAAGCGCAGGTTTCTGACGCGGATATTGTCTTTTCCGACCCGGCGCGCCCAATATCTGAGAAGGAGCGCACACTTGAAAATCTTGAGCCTCCGATCACTGAAATACTGAAAATCTATTCGGATATCACGCCCGAGCTTGCATTCCATGCGCCGCCGCAGATGCCGCCGGCGCGGATAATGCTTGATTGTGAGCGCGAGTACCTGTCATTGAACGGCCAATTGAACAGGCTGACTCTTTATTTTGGGGCTCTTTCAAGATGCGAGAGAAGCGCGGTTGTTCTTCCGGGCGAGGCGAAACTCTGCTCTTCTGATGCGCCCTTGATTGAAACAGGCACACTGCGCGAGTATGTGCATGAGCCTGAGCCTTCGGTCGTGAAAGCCGGACTTCTGAATGAGTTGGCGCAGGCAATAAAAGAATCGGGTAATGATATTTTGTTCTATAAAAGCGATGAGAAGCGCACACTTTTGACTTCTTCAGGGCTTATCGTTTCACCTTTCATTAAGGATACGTACCGCGTTTCGGGTATGACCGAAAGGGATATTGTGAAGATGAAGGAGATTTTAAAGTCGGAAAAAGCAGGGAAAGTGGTACTGCGTTTTGATATTGAGCCTGAGAAATACTGGGAGCTAAGAAAAAGGCTTGAAGAGGGGCTGAGCGGGAACAGGACGCTGCATGTGTTCGGGTTCGGGGATGAGGTGGTAGTGGGGGAGAAGGTCAGGAGATGAGAATGGGGCTAACTGTTCTGTCAAGTTTCGGTTGCTGCCTTGGCGTTCTCAAATATAGTTTGGTCTTAAAATCGCACTTGTATGTAAAATGGATAAGCTATGCCTAAGCATATTTCGGATATTGTTGGTTGAATTTTGTCATTAATATACAAAAAGGCCCTTTGATGTTCTCTCCTTCAATGTAACCGTTGCCCTCGAATTGTTCCTCAATAGTTGTTTGAATTTGATAACATCTGAAAGCAATAAGATGTGATTTTGTACCATCTCTAAGTAAATGAAATGATATTATTACATTCTTTTCACAATTATGAAATTCATCTTCTTTATCTTCATAAATAAATTCTTTTTTCTTGATTATGCCTAACAAAATATCTCGACTATCTGTTATTTTTTTA
>JBGPUU010000031.1:0-23713 GCA_041491305.1 Candidatus Methanoperedens sp. | reverse complement strand
TGTCTTGCCGTCATAAACCTGCATCCTGTACATTCCCACATTCTGCTTCCCGGTTTTCTGGTTTTTAGTGAATACAAGAGGCAGGGTGATAAAGCGCCCGCCGTCCTGTGGCCAGCATTTTAATACCGGAAAATCATCAAGCGAAAAATCATCTCTTAGAATCACTTCCTTGCATGGTCCGCTGTTCACATGCTTTGGAGGGAACGAGGTAATCTCTGCAACCTTCGGGATCATCTTGATACCTTCCCAGAGGCTTGATGGCGCTTCGAATTCCAGCAGTTTCCGGATTCGCTCGCCGATTTCATCAAGGTTATTGACGCCAAGAGCAAGACACATGCGTTCCATTGTGCCGAATGCATTGGCAAAAACCGGGTGCTTATAGCCTTTTACATTCTCGAATAACAGCGCAGGGCCGTTGTTTTTTACAACCCTGTCCAGGATTTCGGTTATCTCAAGCTCGGCGCTTACTTCGGTTTTTATGCGTCTGAGCAGCCCTTTTTTCTCAAGGACTTCGATGAATTCACGTAAATCTTTGTATGCCACTATACGACCCCGCTATCATCCGACACATTATTCTTTGAGCCGGCTTTTTCAAGGCAGGCCCTATGGATGTATCCGAGCTGCTTCTTTTTCCAGTTCTTGGATTCGTTGCTCATGCCTTCCACAGGTTCATATACGATAAGCATGTTTTTCGCATCCTCGGGAAACATGAGTTTCACAAAATCGCCGCATAGCAGGCATTTTTTCCACCGTGTGTATTTTCGTTCCGCCATAATGATACTTACTGCGTTACGGGAATATATAAAGATGCCGTTACGGTATTTTAGATCAAAAATTCCGTTACGGAAATTGATTGAAAACCTGATGATATTTTACATCACCCGTAAACTATAAATACTATAGTTCGTATATATACGAATTGCGTGGGCAGAAAAGCAACTTTTTTTACATACCACCACCATAATCCCTTTCTGCCCACAACTCCTCATTATCACGAATTTGATGCCGTTACGGAAAATTAACAAATATATTCCGTTACGGTATTTAGTAAATATAAATCCGTTACGGGACATTCTCCAGACCATTCCGTAACGCAATATAACATCATAACATATCCAGCGGGCTTTTTATCTTCTTTATTTCTTCGGATGACACCTGTGTATAAATCTGAGTCGTCTGTAAATTCGAGTGCCCGAGGAGCTTTTGTATTTTCCTGATATCCACGCCGTTCTCAAGCAGGTGCGTGGCGAATGAATGCCGGAGGGTATGGACATGAACATCTTTTTCTATCCCTGCCCTTTCTGCCGACACTTTTATCGCATGCTGTATGCCGCGCGGCGACATTTTCTTTCCGTTCACTGAAAAAATGAGTCCTTTGCCATCGGCGCCTTTCTTTTCCTGGTACTCAATAAGGTCTTTCTTAAACATTTCTGAAATTATAAAGATCCTGTCCTTCGCGCCTTTGCCCATGCGCACCCACCCGATTCCATCGTTTAAGTCGAGGTCTGAGTATTTCAGGTTAATACATTCCGAAAGCCTAAGCCCTGTTGAGTATAGCAATTCGATTAGCAGCCTGTGCTTTTCATTTTTAGTATTGTCAAGCAAATCTTTAATTTCTTTTCGGCTCAATATCACAGGCAGCCTTTTAGAAGCCTTTGGTGTTTTTATCAGCGATAGGTTTTTTCCAAGCATATCGGTGTAGAAAAATTTCAGTGATGCTTTTATCAACGCAATTGAGGCGTTTGAAAGTGAATGGTCGGAAATTTTGTACCCAAGAAATTCCTTTATGTCGTCATCAATTATTTCTTCAGGGGATTTTTTTATATATTCAAGGAATTTGCGATTGTAGAAGAGGTACATCTTTGATGTCTGCTTTGAAAAACCCCGGAGTTTCAGCTCGGTTTCAAGTTTTTTTAATGTTGAAGGCATTTCACATGTCATAATACTATGATTTTGGCTGTCTTTGTATATAAAAACTGCGTATAATCTATCTTATACGCAGTTTTTGGAGTTTCAAGCGGTTTTTTGATCATTTTACCGGGAAATTAACGATTTTAGCTGGAAAACCAGACAAGTCCATGACATGGATATAAATGGTTGAATGGATAACGAAGATTTGCCATAAATTAAAATAAGAGGTTTGAATAAAAATAATTAATAGAATTACCGTAACGGAATTAATTTTGATAATTACCGTAACGGGTTTATCTAATAAATATCCCGTAACGGATTTGACTATCTAAGCCCCGTTACGGAATGAGGATTTATACAAACCTGGAAATCCTGGAAGCTAAGGGTATAAGCAAAGCCCATACAAGCAAACCGAGAGCAAGACTTTTGGTAAGTCCTATCCGCTGCGTGAGCAGGATCACTGTGAAAATAAAGGCAAACCAAGGTATATTCCCAACCACTATCCCTTTTGCAAAATCAACAGCCGCATTTTCGCCGACTGCACTGCCGACTATGAGCAGACTTACGATTGTTGCCGAAGGTATCGTTGCAATAATGCCGCCGAGTTTGGGGTCAAATGCTTCTGCTATCCATGTTGTTCCGGCTATGGCCGCGCCGCCTATAAGAAATCTGGTTAAGAGTTCGAAATACATGATGGATTATTGGAAATGCATAATAATAAAGTATATGAGTTTTTTCCGTTACGGGAATTTTGGCATTTAATTGCGTAACGGAATTATTTTTTATTTTTTTATTTTTGATGACCGTGAAATTATGAAGTACATAAACAAAAGAGAATTATATTTAATGTCTATTAAATTTAGAAAGATTTATGTAGGGTAAATCGCATCATAATCATGTGTGTATAAGGCTGAAAATGTCTGAATACACAATTAACGTGTGGAAGCTAAAAACGGGAGTAGTATCTGAAAATACACTTTAAAGAATCCTCGGTGCGCCGGGATTTGCCTTAGTGGTGGTGTGGCGAGTGCATCAAGCGCCAAAAGGCGGGCGCTATACAGGACTGGCTTAGTTAGTCCTGCCTATGGGTAAATACCCAAATAAAGGAGAAAGAAATGAAAAGAAAATATATAGTATCTTTACTGTTGCTTCTGTTGCTCGTTTTTGGAGCAGAAGATGCATCAGCAAAGTCGTTGTATGTAATATCAAGTATAAACAGTAACCCAACCCCGATACAGGCATACGATATCCAGGGGAACGACATAGTTTACCAGGCAACTTATGGTGTTCCGGCATATGCTGGGGGCGCTGTAGGTCTGGCTATAGATACAGATTCGAAATTCTTGTTCGTGACCTATGAAGGATCAAATGTCATCTCGTTAATTGACGCAACGACCATGACAAGCCAGGGCACAACCACTGCCCCCGGGGCATCAAACCTTGCAGGTGTTGTGGTTGACCAGGACAAGCAAAAAGTTTACACAGTAGATCGGAGCACAAACAAATTATATGTGTACTCATGGAATCCGGTCTCCAAAACATTGACTCTCGACGGCGGAACATATAAATTACTATCGGGTGTTTCTCAGGCACACGGAATTGCGCTTGATGAGGTAAACGACCTGCTTTACGTGGGCGATCTTACGACCACAGTCAAAATCTTCAAAACATCAGACTGGTCATCAGCAGGAGGTTTCCAGGTGAGCCAACAAGTTATGGGCGTAGCCATTGATGTAAAAAATAAACTGGTTTATACAGGTAATGCATATCCGGGATATGGAAGCATTGGCAGGTTGATTAAGTACGATCTGAACACCAATATGGAGACCTATATAACTCTTCCAAATGACAATGTGGTAGGGCTTTCAGTTGATCCAGCAACAAGTTTGCTGTACATCACGACAGGGAACCAGGGGTATGGCGGTTCAGATAAACTGATAGTTTACAACTCTGATCTGCAATTGCTAAGCGAGACTGGCGACATCGGTGACCCTACAGGCGTGGTGGTTCCAGGTAAGGAAATATCATATAACCCGCTCAATCTCGTCAAAAGTGATGGGCTTTCCACATGCGTAAACTCCGGGAATAACCTAACCTACACGATTTCCTACACCAACATGAACCCCTATCAAGTGACAGGCGTTACAATCAAAGACACGCTTCCAGCCGAAACTACCTTTATTTCAGCTCCAGGTGGAACGGTTGCAGGCAACACCGTAACGTGGAACATCGGCACTCTTGCGGCTGGTGCGTCCGGCTCTGTAATGGTGGTTGTACAGGTGAATACAGGCACTCCGCCAGGAACTACTATCACCAACCCGGCAACCATCGACAGCGATCAAACTCCACCAACGACTCAAAGTGAGACTACCGATACATGCTCTAACAACCCTCCAGTCGCTAACCCAAGCGGTCCTTATGTCGGAGATGAAGGCTCAGCAATTACCTTCGATGGCTCAGCCTCTTCGGATCCTGATGCAGGCGACCAAATTGTGAGCTACGAATGGGACTTTGACAGTGATGGCACATTTGAATCAAGCGGTATGATAGTCTCCAAGACATGGCCTGATGATCATTCAGGTACAATAATGCTGAAAGTAACCGACACATTTGGGGCAAGTGATACTAAATCAACAACAGTAACCGTTAACAACGTTGCACCGACTGTAAACGCAGGTGAGGACGAGACTGCCAGTGAAGGCGACACAGTTAGTTTCAGCGGCAGCTTTACGGACCCGGGAGCAGATACGCATACCATAGCATGGGACTTTGGAGATGGAGCAACAGATTCGGGAACTCTTACACCTTCGCATGTCTATGCCGATAACGGCGTTTATACAGTGACTCTCACGGTAACAGACGAAGATGGCGGTGTCGGTACAGATACAGCAACAGTGACTGTCAACAACGTCGCTCCGACTGCTGCAATAAATCCATCCTTCTCAGCCTCGGTCCCAATCACATTGAGGATTGCAGGCCAGGGCAAAGTTGGAAACTCGGTAGGACTGGATATAATACAGGACGGTGCAGTCATCGCAAGCGGTAAGATTACCCGGAAGCCGGGTTCGCCCAATCAACAGGAAGTAACCATAACTGCGGCGATAGACCTGTCAAAACCATACAGTGGAAGACTTGTATTTGATACAGAGGATGCACTCAGCGGCGGCACGCCTGTGTGGTTGATAACCAACGGCAATATGACAAAGGTTACAACATTCAACACGCAGAAGAGTAAACCTGCATCATACCACCAGACCTATGAGTTTAGCTTGGCAGGCATTGTCAGCTTAGTCGGCGCGGAGGTTACATTCAGCGGAACATCTACCGACCCTGGCACTGACGACCTGACTTTCGACTGGGCATTTGGAGACAGCCAAACAGCAAGCAAACTCTACCCGTGGAGCGGTTCGCACACAGTAACCGATACAGTGAAACATACGTATTCAGTAGCAGGGTCGTATACTGTAAACCTGAATGTCGCAGACGATGACGGCGGCGTGGGTACGGACACCAGGACAATAGTAATATCGTAAATTAGCTGGTATTCCAGCTAATTTTCTATTTTTTTATATAAAGACACAATTACGTAACGGTATATGGATACCAAATTTCCGTAACGGGAAATTTAGAATTTAATTGCGTAACGGATTATTTGTAATTAATGTCTATTAAATATAGAAATATTTATGTAGTTATTTTACATGATGATGATGTGTGTATAAGGCTGAAAATGCCTGAACACACAATTAGCATGTGGAAGCTAAAAAACGGGGTATGTATCAAAATAACGCTTTAAAAAATCCCAGGTTTTCCGGGATTTGCCTTAGTGGTAGGTAGACGCATCAAGCGACGATGTGGAGCGCTATAAGGCGGCTTAAATGAGCTTTGCTTTTAGGTATGTACCAAAACCGTAAGAATATGAAAAGGAGGAAAATATGAAAGAAAAGAATTGTATCCGAAAAAAAGCGTCGGCACTCGCTTTTTCTTTAGTGATGGTGATAGCCATCTTTGCATCAGTGCCATCTGCAATGGCAGCTTCGGCGAAGACATATACGCTCGATGCTGACTTTGATGAAGGAATATTAGCTAATCTGGAACATGATACAGTGGCCGACCAGTTACAGTTAAGCAAAAATCTTGTGAGCTTACCTTTCATCTGGGTGCCAAATTCAGATGAAGGCACAGTTTCTAAAGTAGATACTGAAACAGGAAATGAACTTGGTCGTTACAGAACAGGACCAAATCAGCTGGGAAGTCCATCAAGAACCACAGTTGATTTAAAAGGCAATGTCTGGTTTGGAAACAGAAATACAGGTACTGTGGTAAAAATAGGTCTTAACGAAAATGGCCAATGCAAAGACAAGAATGGAAATGGCACTATAGAGACATCTCAAGACCTTGATAACAATGGTAACGTCACAGGTGCAGAAATCCTTCCATGGGGAACTGATGAATGTGTTCTTCAGGAAATTTTACTTGGCAATTCAGGCAGCGGACCCAGAGGTATCGCCATAGATTCCAATAATAATCTATGGGCTGGAACCAATGGTTTTCCATACAAATACTACTATATTGATGGAGAAACAGGCGGCATTCTGCGCGTAGTTGATGTGAGCACGGCTAATAATGGTGGCCCGCATACTGCCTATGGAGCAGTTATTGATCCAGATGGAAATATTTGGTCATCGAGCTTGAACTCTCACCTCCTTAAAATCGATCCGTCAACTGATCCTGCCACAATAACAAGAATCGGATTAACAAGAACAACATACGGGATGGGAATCGATGACGATGGACATATATTCAATTCCGGCTGGGGTGTTAGTTCGTTAGCGAGAATTGTACAGGCTACAAATGCAGTAGATTGGTACAAACCGCAGGGCGATGCTTTCAGCAGGGGTGTAGCAGTTACCAGCGATAAAAATATCTGGATAGCAAACTCAAATACAGGAACCGTAACAAGGTTAACTCATGATGGTGTTTTGGTTGCAACCATACCTGTTGGAAATATGCCTACAGGAGTTGCAGTAGATAAGAATGGCAAGGTTTGGGTAGTCAACTATAACGATGGTTATATTAAACGAATAGATCCTGCCACCAATACAATTGATCTATCAAAGTTAATACTTGGAAATGATGGCATAGGGATTTCGCACCACTATGGCTACAGCGACATGACTGGATTTATCTCAAGAACCATCACCACTCAAACAGGCACATGGAATGTCGATTTCGACAGTGGAACTGCAGGAACTCCGTGGGGCACAGTCTCATGGAACAGCAATGAACCTGCCGGAACAACCGTGAGTGTAAGGGTAAGAAGCAGTGACGATAAAGCAACATGGTCTGTATGGGAAGACGCTTCAAATGGTGTAAAGCTGACATCTACTTCAAATGGCAGATACTTGCAGGTAGAGACAACATTACAGATAACGTCAGGAGATGTATCGCCAATCCTGTACGATCTCTCAGTAAAGGTCGATAATCAGCCCCCGACAGCAGAAGCAGGCGGACCATATACAGTGGATGAAGGAAGTCCAGTAACACTTGATGGATCTGTATCAACAGATCCTGATGGAGACGTCCTTACATATGCATGGGATCTTGACAATGACGGTATATACGAAACTCCTGGTGTAACTGCAACACTAACACCAACCGATGGCCCTGCAACTCTGACAGTCGGTTTGCAGGTTTCAGATGAGAGTGGAGTAACGAGCACAGATACCGCAACAGTGACCGTGAACAACGTCGCACCGACTGCTAAGATTGACCTTTCGTACTTTGTAGATGTACCAATGGAATTGATCATAGCCGGACAAGGAAAGATTGGCAACTCCGTAGAATTGCAGATAATACAAAATGGAGCAGTTGTTGCAAGTAAAAAGATTACCAGAACAACCAATTGCATAATCAAAAGCAAAGACGACAAAACCAAAAAATCAGGCAGTAAAGAAGACGATTCAAAAGACAATGAAAACCAGTGCATAGAATCGGGCAGCCTTGTTGCAACAATAGATCTTTCAAAACCATATAACGGAAAACTGATCTTCGATACGACCGAGGCAATTAGCGGAGGAACTCCGGTATGGATAAAAGCAGATGGTGAAAAGGAAAAAATAACTACTTTCAATACTCAGAAAGGAAAGCCTTCATCATATCACCAGGAGTACAACTTTGAATTGGATGACTTGTTTACTCTGAAGAACAAGGAGATCACATTCTCAGGAAAGGCGACAGATCCGGGAACAGACGACTTGACTTTCAACTGGAACTTCGGCGATGGAGGATTGTCAAGCAAGTTCTATGCATGGAGTGGTTCTCATGAAGTGACCGACACTGTGAAACATGCATACACATCTGGTTCCGGTCCAAAGACAATAACTCTGAACGTTACAGATGATGATGGCGGTATTGGATTAGATACCATCACTATAAATCTGAACTCCGGTGATGGCGACGAATCAGATGATGACCAGGATGAGTCAGACGATGAACACGACGAATCAGACGATGAACACGGTGGATCCGACGATGACCACGATGAGGATGATAAATAGAAGCAGTTAGAACTGTACAAGAATGTAAAATTGATGTATCAAATTTGAGAGGGCAAAAGCCCTCTCTATTATTTTTTAATATTTTTTGTGGTGATTTCAGCAATATTTATCCAGTCTTCTTCTAATTATGTCCTATGCTTTCACATGATGAATTGTTTTCCTTAATTAACAAAAAACCGCCGCTTGTTGACCAGATGATAAATCCGGACATCCAGATCCAGCCCAATGGAATCGAATTGACTCTCCAGCGTGTGGAAATTCATGAAGGCTCAGGTTCAATCGCTTTTGACAATTCCGAAAGAAAACTCCCACAAACAAAGTCCATGGATTTTGACGATGAAGGATGGATCCATTTGCCTAAAGGCAGCTACAAAATCGTATTCAACGAGATAGTGAATATCCCGAAAAACATAGCTGCGATCGCAAAACCCCGTTCAAGCCTGCTGCGTTGCGGGGCGACGGTTGAAACAGCAGTCTGGGATGCAGGTTACAGCGGCAGGAGCGAGAGCCTGCTCGTTGTTTTCAATGAGAACGGCTTTAAAATAAAAAAAGATGCGCGAGTTCTTCAGCTTTTGTTTTTCAGGCTTGGTGAAAAAGTGAATGAAGGCTATTGCGGGGTCTATCAGAACGAGAATATCAAGAAAATATAATTTTTAAGATGGCGTTCAATTCGCCTGCTCTTCCCTCGATTCGGATGATTAGCGGTGTGAATTGAATATATTCTTAAACCCTTAAATACAAGCATCCACATAATTCCCTCGATGAAAAAATCAGAGATTCTTACCTGTTTCCAGTGCGGCACCTGTACGGGAAGCTGCCCCTCAGGCAGGTACACAAGCCTCAATGTCAGGAGGATTATCAAAGATTCCCTCCGGAAAGACATCTCAGATGAACTTGAACTCTGGATGTGTACCACTTGTTACAACTGCCAGGAAAGATGCCCTCGGGGAATAAAAATAACAGACGAGATACTCAAACTCCGTAGCGTTGCAGTGAAAAAAGGAAAAGTACTCCCGGCGCACAGAACTGTATGCAGGTATCTTATTGAAACAGGACATGCCATACCCATCGATGACCTGCACATTTCAATCAGGGAACAAATCGGGCTTGCGGAGCCAGAAACAGTCCACAAATACAAAAAAGCGCTCAATGACGTAAAAACCCTCCTCAAATCAACCGGATTCGATGAGCTGATAAAAGAATGAAGGAACTATCTCTATATCTCGGATGCCTCATCCCGAATCGCTATCCTGGCATTGAAAAAGCGACAAAGCTTGTTCTTGATAAGCTTGAAGTAAAATGGAGCGAACTGAAAGAAGCTTCATGCTGCCCCGCGCCGGGTGTGTTTCGCTCATTTGATAAAATAACATGGCTCGCTCTTGCATCAAGGAACCTTGTTCTCGTAGAGGAGAAGAACACGGATTTGCTGACAATCTGCAACGGGTGCTTCAGCTCGCTTCTGGATGCCAACAATATCCTGAAAAACGATGCAGGTCTCAGGAACGAGGTGAACACTCATCTTAAGAAAATAAATAAAGAATTCATGGGAACGATTGAAGTGAGGCACATAATAGAATTCCTTTACAGGGATATCGGCCCGGAGAAGCTTGGTAATTCAATAGAGAAACCTCTTCCGCTCAGGGTGGCTGTCCATTACGGATGCCATCTCCTTAAGCCCACAAAGGACAGGAAGCTCGGGGGCGCAGAGTGCCCCATTTTTTTTGATGAACTTGTTGAGGCGACGGGTGCGACAAGCGTGCCGTACGAGGGCAAAACGAGCTGCTGCGGCGCAGGGGGCGGTGTGCGGTCTGCTATGCCTGAAACTTCGCTAAAGATGACTGAATACAAACTTGAACGGATGAAAAAAGCCGGAGTTGACTGTATCGTGAATGCCTGCCCTTTTTGCCATTTGCAGTACGATGGCGGGCAGGTTGAACTCGCAAAAACCGGCAAGGAATATAACCTTCCTGTTGTTCATTACAGCCAGTTCCTCGGGCTTGCGCTGGGATATACGCCCGAAGAAGTAGGGCTACACCTTAATGCGATTGTGAGCGCAGAATTTGAAGAAAAAATAGCGTTGATACAGAAAAAAGGTTAATAGTGGGCAGGGAGGGGGTTGATGGTGGTGGTATGTTAAAAAATGTTCTGCCCACTATTCGTATATAGGCGAACATAATATTTAAAGGTTACGCAATGAATTATTTCAGGGCGAATAACCGGATAAGTGTAGAAAATCATCCTACAAATTATTTTATTGAAAATAAAAGTAAAAAGAGCGCAGCAGTCGTAATAAATATCAGTGCGAATAACCAATATCTATAGAATGACCGTTCAGGTCTTTTGTATTTTTTGATGATATATTTATGTAAAGATATTGCGGATACAAGAGAATAAAATATAGCGAACATGGGGCTGAACAAGGTTAATAAAATATCTTTGTACAAAACTGTTAATTGAAGTAAAACGCCAATTAGTAGCATTATAAAACAAGCTGCAAAAATTACTAGATTGGTTGAAGGTTCCTTTTCATCATCATATAAAGTTGTAATAAGATTATAAAAAAGTTCTGAGCACAATACAAGAAATATTATAAAAGTCAAAAGCGATAAAGACGGACCTTTACTATAAAGGGGTTCGGATAAAAAAATTGCAGTCAATGCAGCAAAAACTCCTATAACAGTTAATAGACGGTCATTGCCTTCAACAAATTCTTTTAGGCTTTTTATATTATTATTTATCAAAGTAAGTGTAATTACTATCTTTTAAGATAAGAATATTTTTGTTAGAGATCTCAAAAAATGGCTGCCATCAAAAATTCACATTCATCTGCATTTAAAATATTAAATTGCAAAAACTGTTAAAGTGGATACTTCTAAGGCACTCAAAAATCACTTATACCATGACCTCCTCTAAGCTACTTCGATACTTATGCCAAACAGAACTGCAGTCATAGAAACAGCTAAAGGAACGATAAAAATTGAACTTAAGGAAGCGGAAGCTCCGATAACAACCCAGAACTTCATCAAACTTACGCAGAAGGGGTTCTATGACGGGCTTACTTTCCACAGGGTCATACGCGGTTTTATGATACAGGGAGGAGACCCTAAGGGAAATGGAACAGGCGGCCCTGGTTATGCAATAAAAGATGAATTTCATCCAAAACTAAAACACACAAAAGGGGCATTATCCATGGCCAATTCAGGTCCAAACAGCGGAGGGAGCCAGTTCTTTATCACTGAAGAACCGCAGCCCCACCTTGACGGAAAACATTCTGTGTTCGGACAGGTAATTGTTGGTCAGGACGTAGTGGAAAAAATCAAACAGGGCGATAAGATTATAAAAGTTACAATACAATAATCTTAATATTCGCAGATGCCCGATGAACGAATCTGCGTTCATCTGCGTTTATCTGCGGTTTTAATCTATTAGGTCAGGTTTTATGACTCTTAGAATCGCATGGGGAATCACAGGCTGCGGGGACTATCTCAAAGAAAGCCTCGATATAATGAAAGACCTCGAAAGAGAGAACAATCTGGACGTGCGGGTCTATCTCTCCGAGGCAGGCGAAATGGTGGTAAAGTGGTACAGGCTCTTCAATGACCTGAAAACCAGCTTCCCCAAAACTTATTCTGAGAAGTCGCCAAACATCCCTTTTTTAGTTGGGGATTTGCAACTCGGGAAATACGATTTCCTCCTTATCACGCCTTCAACTTCAAACACCGTTGCGAAAATCGCTGCAGGCATTTCTGATACGCTGCTCACGAATGCAGTGGCGCAGGCGATGAAAGCAAAAGTGCCTGTCTATATTTTTCCCGCAGACCAGAGAAAAGGCGAAGTAACCACGGATTTACCGGACGGAAGAAAACTTACACTTACCATGCGGGATGTGGATATCGAAGCCGTGGACAAGCTGCGGAAAATGCCTGGAATTACCGTGCTCGGGCATCCCGATGAGATAAGAGAAGTGATTAAAAAGCTCATCGAGAGCAATAAATAAAGCTCACTGTTTCTCGTATTCGAAATAACTGCATACGTTGTCTTTGCATCTGATTATTTTCCCTTTCACTGTATTTTTTATAATTTCAAGCTCGATTGCGCTTGGTTCTGCTATGCCGGGAACAGTTGCGCTGCCCGGTGAAAGAAGCAGGACGTCGGTTTTTTCCACTATCGGATGATGGAAATGCCCGAATACGAGGACATCCACGCCCATTTCCTTTGCAAGATAACGAAGCCCGTCTGTGTTCTCAGATGTGAGCTGCCCTTTGTGGATTATTCCAATTTTCACCCCTTCCACCTTTATGATTTTGCGCTCAGGAAGAAGCTTCATTAATTCGGGGCTGTCGGTATCGCCATGGACTGCTACGAGCTTCCCCATGTCCTTAAGTTCATTATAACATCCGAGAGATTCAAAATCCCCGGCATGTATGATGAAACCTGAACTTTTTATAATGGAAATAAGTTCTCTGGGAAGATTCTTCTCCAGCGATTGTCCGGTCTTGATGTGGGTATCAGATAAAACAATTATATTCATAGTGGCATGAAATTATGATACTTCCCGTCATCATTTGCCCTTTTTTATCTTTTTGGATTTTAACCAATCATCCACAATCTCTTCCAGCTTAACATCAATTTCCTCAATCCTGTATCTAACCCTCACAACAGGCTTATTGAGAAGAAGTAAGCCGCCAAGGTCGATAGGTGTGCCCGCAATCACAGCATCGCAATCCGCGGCATTTATGGTCATCTCCAGTTCCTTCGTCTGGGCGTCGCTATAACCCATGGCAGGAAGCACTGCACCAAGATGCGGGAAGTCCTTATAAACTTTCAAAATCGAGCCCACAGCATGCGGATGCGGGTCAATCACTTCTTTAGCACCGTATTTTTTTGCAGCGATAACACCTGCACCAAAAGCCATTCCGCCGTGTGTCAAAGTTGGCCCGTCTTCTACGACCAGAACTCGTTTTCCTTTTATTAACTCAGGTCTGTCGGCAGTTATCGCTGAATTTGCTTTGATGATTGTTGACTTTTTATTTATTGACCTGACATTCTTGATAACCAGTTCCACATCCTCTTTCCTTGCCGAATCCACCTTGTTCACAATAACAACGTCTGCAAGACGTACATTCACCTCGCCCGGATAATAAGTAAGCTCATGTCCCGCCCTGTGCGGGTCTGCAATTACGATATGGAGGTCAGGCTTGTAAAAAGGAATATCGTTGTTACCCCCGTCCCAGATAATAATATCCGCTTCCTTCTCGGCTGCGCCCAGGATTTTCTTAAAATCAACGCCGCTGTAAACCACGCTTCCGCAGCAGATGTACGGCTCATACTCCTCCCTCTCCTCGATAGTGCATTCATTGCGCACGCAATCTTCCATCGAAGCAAACCTCTGGCATTCCTGCTTGAGAAGGTCCCCATACGGCATCGGGTGGCGCACTACCACCACTTTATACCCTCTTTCATTTAATATGTCCAACAATTTTTGCGATGTCGGGCTTTTGCCTGAGCCGGTTCTCACGGCGCATACGGAAATAACAGGTTTTACTGACCGAAGCATAGTGCTTTCAGTACCCATCAACCGGAAATCAGCGCCGGCAGCTAAAACCAACGAGGCTTTCTGCATAACCGTTTCGTGCGAAAGGTCAGAATAAGCAAGAACCACCTGGTCAATACCATGCTTCTTAATGAGACCTGTCAGTTCTTCTTCGGGATATATCGGGATACCATTCCCATACAGCCGACCTGCCAGTTCTTCTGGATAAACTCTTCCTGCAATCCCGGGAATCTGGGTGGCTGTAAATGCCACAACCTCATAATTTTCATTATCCCTGAAATAAACGTTGAAATTGTGGAAATCCCGGCCTGCGGCTCCCATTATTAAAACTTTTGTCTTCATGAACTAACCTCTCTGGTTAGATGATTAGTCCTGCTATCACTTAATTGTATCCCTGAACTTTTTCAGTCCTCGTCAACAAACTTTGCGGTGGTATCTTCCCTGAGCAGGCCTTTGATAACAACGGCGTATGCAGGTCTTGCCAAAAAGACCCCGATGAACACACCGACTATGGTAATTTCTGCAAAGCCACGAAGAGCGCTTGAATCCATGAAGAATATGAGAGGCAGCATGGCTACAAGTACCGTGGCTGCTGCTGCAAAGATTATGGAAAACGCTTTCGAGATACGGGATTTGTACACCTTGTCCGGAGGCATGGCGCCGCCTGCGA
This sequence comes from Candidatus Methanoperedens sp., assembly GCA_041491305.1. GTDB lineage: Archaea > Halobacteriota > Methanosarcinia > Methanosarcinales > Methanoperedenaceae > Methanoperedens. The sequence continues at coordinate 9,018 of JBGPUU010000031.1, read as the reverse complement.
GCACTTCGTCTGTTATGATTATGAGATGGTCTACGCCAGTGCCTATTACCGCAATAATGCCTGCGATAGTGGCCAGGTCAAGCTGGAGCCCGAAAAGGACTGCAAATCCAAGGATTATAATGACTTCGCTAAATGATGTTGAAAGCATCGGGATTATGATATTGGGCTGCTTATACCTGAGAGAGACTACAAAAGCCACCAATACCAGAGCGATTAATCCGGCAATCAAGACCTGCTCTTTAAATTTAGCGCCAAGAGGTGCTGAGACTTCACCGGAACCGGCTTCTATCACCTGGACCGGCAATGCGCCTGCCCTCAAATGAAGCTGGAGTTCTTTTGCCTTCTCCTGTCCTGCATCACCTTTGCCCGTAGTTGCAACCATGCTTTTCACAGGAACGCTCTGTATGTTTCTTGCAAGCTCCGGGGCAAGCGGCGCATCAAATACAAGATTGCCATCAAGATACATACTGAGATAATGCGCAGATGGATTTGCCACCGCGCCATTTTGTATTGCTGCATCACGAAGCGCATTAGCCCCGTCTTCAGTTAGATCAAAAGATACGCCCCATGAACCACCCTGTTCCGTCTGCGGGACTCCTACTCCTGTTATCTGGTCTCCGAAAAGCACATGTACTGTCTCATTACCTTTACTCTGTATCCGTATCTCAAATTTTCCGGGAGTAAGCGCAAGCTTTCTCGCTTCTTCTATGGATACACCGGGAAGGTCGATAAGTAAATAATTATCGCCTATTGGCGTTATCGTTATCTGTTTAAGGGCAATGGGATTTAGTTTGTTTTCAAGCCTCTGTTTTGTCTCATCGCGGGTTTCCGGGGTCACACCCTGACGGAACGGCGGGATGATTTTTCCACCAACTGGCTGTAAAATAGCCTTTAATGATTCTTCCGTTACAGCTTTTCTAATCTCGAATGTTGGAAAGTTGCCCGGGATCTGCTTAACATCGGCGCTCAGGTTATCTTTCAGGTATGTCTGGATTAAATAATTCTTGGTTGTTTGCAGTGTTACCCTGGTTCCCCCCGAAGGGACAATCGATAGTGTAGATGGACCAAATCCAAATGAATCCATAGTTTTCTGGGTAACCTCTTTTGAGGTTGTGAAGGTGACAGAAGCTGCAGTGACTCCTTCGATTTTAATGGATGGATCATTGAGTAATTTTCCGAATTCGACCTGGACAATTTTGCCGGGGTCAGCGTCCACCTGCGCGATAGCTCCCTGGAGCTGCACCTGCAGCCATGAACCGCCGTCAAGATCAAGACCGTACTTCAGGTTGTTCTGGATGCTGAATTGACCGTTAGAGTATGACACCGTGATAGCTGCGATTGAGCCCAGAATAACTGCAAGTAACAGCAGGACGCGCCAGTTATTATAAAATGGTTCTTCTTCGTTCATGATGTCTGCCTCTTCTTTTTTGGTTTTTCAATTACTTTTTCCATTTTCCGGGTCCCTTTTTCTATATACCACTTGAGAATACCGACATTGGTCATCCAGGTGTTTATAATATCCGCGATAAGGCCGAAAATAAGAACTACCGATATGTCGCGGATAATATCGATTCGCGTAAATGTCGAAACAAGGTAAGAACCCGATGATACCGCGAATAGCGCAATGAGGGCGGCAAGTGTAGTGGTCGTCATTGTTAAACCGGTTTTCATGGCGTCTTTTATCTTATCGCTTAATTCCCCTTTTCGTTTAAGCAGCCTGGTAGTCAACAGGATATCCGTATCCACAGAGTAACCGATAAGCATCAACAGGGCAGCCACTGTCCCGAGCGAGAGGAATATTCCGAAAACATCCATCATTGCGGCCGCGAATGCTATATCCGCAAAGGCTGAAATCAATACGGCTACGGACGGGATAAAAGTCCTGAATACGATGAAAACGACGATTCCCATGAATAAAAACGAGATAATTATAGCCCTGACTGCCTGGTCTTGCAGGGTTTTGCTGAATGCTTCCCCCATATTATTTATCTCTACATTTGTAAATTCCGCTTTTATTTTCGTTATCAGTTCGTCTTTCAGTGATTCAGACATCGGGCCGAATTGCATTATTTTTCGCTCACCGCCGCCGTACTCTCTCACCTGGACATCGGGAAACATTTTGTATTCCTGTTCAAGCTGGTCTAATGACTTCGCACTATCAAAGAAAACGGCAGTGCCGCCTTTGAATTCAATCCCGAGTTCAAGGGGCGCCCCTGTTTTGTATGTTGTGTACGCCAGTACGGAAAGTGATAACACAAGCAGTATGACTGGAAGAATAAGCATCTTTTTAAAATCAAATTTTGTAACATAGGCTTCAATTGCCTTATCATCGATCAATTTCATCGGGATTCTCCTTTCGACAGGTTTCGCTTAGATTATAACACAACATATTTACCTTTTGCTATTTGCATTATCTTTTCTCAAACCAATACGTCTTCAAGTCCTGACTCTTTTACAATTGCAAGCGCTCTCTGGCATTCCTCTCTTGTAAGGTTCCGGTTTATTTCAGGGTACCCGTACGCCCTGTAGTTAGGCGAATACTGGAACATGAGGTTAAACCTGACCTTCGGAATATGCTCTTTCGTCCACTTTACTATCGGCACGGTGCAGCAATCGATGTGGTTGGGAAGAACAAGGTGCCTCAGGAGAATTTCACCGCTCATGTTCGCCGACATGAAATTCCTTGTCACGACTGACAGGTAATCGGGCGCATTTGAATATTTCATAGCACATTCATCATTTCCGTACCTGAAATCCCCGAGATATACATCAACCACGCCCCGAAGTAAATTTGCGATTTCTCCTGAATAATACATGTTGGAATTCCAGACGACCGGAACATTGACCCGGAGCGCGTTCAGGATTTTAAGGATAGTATGAGTATGAGGCGTCGGTGTGACAAAATTAATGTTCCTCGACCCGTAAGCGCGCCGGAGTGTGATGATTCTTGCAAGTTCCCCAGGCAGTATGGGTGTTCCGCTTCCAGGCGCCTGTGAAATCTGCCAGTTCTGGCAGTAAACGCATGTAAAATTACATCCAGTGAAGAATATCGTATGCGACGGCACAAGCTCAGGCTCCTCGCCCTGATGCAGGAACTCGGCTGAATAGCGCGAAACTGCGTCCAGCCTGCAATAACCGGTTTCTTTCTTTTTACGGTTTATGCCGCAATTTCGCTCGCAGAAATGGCAGCTCTGGAGAATTTTATCAGCGATAGCAATTTTCAGGTCAAGGAGCGACGGACTTGCCCGGGGTGCGAGTTCATCGATAGATGTAATGCTGCCGGATATCTCACTAAAAGAGCGCATCGCAGTATCGTGTATTTTCCAGAGTTCGGGAAGCGTGGAATCCGTATTGAAATCAACACTCACAGATTGGGAAATCCGGAATTGCGATGGGAGTTTATCCTTCATCACATCAAAATATCTTTGAAGAAAAAGCGGGCTGCCAGAGTTCATTATCCTGTCTTAATGCGCTGTTGCCCTTAATAACGGTGTTGAGAATTTCTTCTCGACCTCAACCCTGTGTAATGTGTTATATGTGCAGAAAGGAATAATTCTCCCGTCGGGTGTGGCATAATGGACGCCGCACCGTTTAATCCGCTCAAGGTCCATATTATATAAATCCATGAAATGCATTGAGCCAATAAAGAGCGTATGGCGGTGGAACTCTTTTGTTGCATCCCCTGTGCCTTCTTTCAGGACATCGATGAAGAGTTTTTTCACATCCACGGATTTTGGAGCTTTCGCCATATCGACATATTTAGGCAGTGCAGAAATAAGCATCCCGATCCTTTTAATGTTCCCGAGGGACTTTCCAAGCCATTTTGAATTGGGTGATGCCAGCTCCTCTACATGTTCAAGCAGCCCTTCCACATCGATAAACCGGGTTATGGGAATCATTTTTCCATCTTCCACATACACGTATGTACCTGTGCCGCAATGCGGATGAACCGTGAATTCGATATTCGGGATTCCTTCCTCGGCTGAAACAAAATGAGAAATAGGCACAACAAAAGGAACCGGGTAGAAATCATCACCGGTAATAGCGCCGTCCGTCTGCGCTTCTATCAGCTCGAATAAATCAGGAATGGTTATCCTTTTTTCCATCCTTTCCTTCTTATTTATTCTTCCCGCAAAAGAAATGGGTTGGAAGTTAATGCCTTTCACAGCATCCATATTATTGACCGCAAACCTGATGATATCCCCTACCTGCATGTCGTTTACGCCTTTTGCAAGCGTGGGCACAAGAGAAATACTTGTCAATCCTCCCATTCTGCAATTTTCAATAGCTTTGAGTTTAAGAGGCAGGACATTATAACCCCGGTTTATTATATAGGGCTCTTCGGTCACGCCGTCGAATTGTAAATAAACGGTATGGAGTCCCGCATCGTTTAACTCTTCACATAATGAGAGACTTTTTGCAAGTTTAATGCCGTTGGTCGCCATCTGGACCTGGGTAAATCCAAACTCCTTGGCCATGCCGACAATCTGGACAATATCCTCACGCATCGTGGGTTCACCCCCCGCAAACTGGATGGCTGGGCATGGCACCGGTTTTTGATCCCGTAGCATCTGCATCATTGCCCTTATCTGCGAAAGCGAGGGTTCGTAAAGATAGCCTGAGGCCTGCGCATTAGCAAAGCATACGGGACACGCCAGGTTGCACCTGTTGGTGACATCAATATTGGCAAGGATGGTGCTGGTCTTATGAGAAGTACATATACCGCATGAATGGGGGCAATTCCCGTCTTCACCGATAGGATTTGATATTCCGACGCCGTCATGCCAGTACTTTTCAAAACGTTTAAACTGCTTCGGACTTGACCAGTAAACATCTTCAAAATATCCGTGTTTGCTGCACGTTTTTTTAAGAAGGATTTTCCCATTCTCTTCAACAATCGCGGCATCGATAACAGCAGAGCATTCAGGGCACAACGATTTTGTTGATTTCATTGATAATCACCCTCAATTGTCTTAATAAACATAGTATTTTTCATATTTGAGGTTTTTCTTGATACTATAATTTCCAAAAACCCCGTATATACAAAGCTTTTTTAGTACTTAAAGTATATCTGTAGCATAAAGATTCAATATGAATCAAGGTCTGGTGATTAAATTTGGTAATAGGAGTTACTCTTGTGAATGTTGTGCCCGGGCAGGAAAAAGCGGCGTATAACGAGCTTGTGAAGATAAAAGGAATAAAAGATGTATATCATGTGTTCGGGGAATACGATTTTGTAGTGATTAGCAATGTTGACGGCCTGAGCGCGTTAAATAAACTGGTTGACACTGTCAGGGAAAGCGAAAACGTAACGAAAACGCAGACAATAGTGGGAGCTGAGCTTTAGAGGATACTTAATGGTCATTGCCGAAGAACTCGCGAAAAAGCAAAAGGCCATAAGTATCGCTGAATTTTTTGAGAAAAACAGGCAAATACTCGGATTCGATTCAAGCAGTAGAAGCCTGTTAACATCGGTCAAGGAAGCGGTAGATAATTCCCTTGATGCCTGTGAAGAAGCCGGAATACTTCCCGATATTTTAATTAAACTTGAAAACGCGTCCAAGAATAACCTGACGCTTATCGTTGAAGACAACGGGCCGGGAATCGTAAAAGAGCAAATCCCCAGGGTTTTTGCAAAATTACTCTACGGTTCACGTTTCCATGCAGTTAAGCAAAGCCGCGGGCAGCAGGGGATTGGCATCTCGGCGACTGTATTGTATTCGCAGCTCACGTCGGGCAGGCCCGCCAAAATCGTATCTAAAATAGATAAGGATGCACCTGCCCATTATTTTGAACTTCTCATAAACACACAGACCAACGAACCTGAAATCATTGTCGATAAAATAACCGACTGGGACAGGCTGCGGGGCACGCGCATTGAGCTTGAGATGGAAGCCTCGTATATCAAGGGGAGGAGGCAGTCTGTCTATGAATATCTAAAGGATACCGCAATTGTAAACCCGCATGCAAGGATTACTCTCATTGAACCTGACAATAACCAGATAATATTTGATAGGGCGACCGACAAACAGCCTGTTCAGGCGGTTGAGATCCTTCCGCATCCTCACGGCATTGAACTCGGGACGCTGATGAAAATGCTGCGGTATTCCGAAACTGATAAACTCGATGAATTTTTACGCAAATCGTTTTCACGGATTGGCCCCCAGACTGCCAAAGAAATTTGCAATAAAGCGGGCATTGTATCTGAAACCGACCCGAAGGAAATAAAGCTCGATGAAGCAAAGAGACTTCATGAGGCATTTAAAAAAGCAAAAATACTGGTGCCATCTACCGACTGCCTTTCTCCCATCACAGAGGAACTTATCCGAAAAGGCGTGGGGAAAGAACATACTGTGGATTTCATCGAAACCACGACGCGTCCTGCGGGTGTGCACAGCGGTCATCCATTCCAGGTCGAAGCAGGGATAGCTTATGGCGGCAATCTCTCAAAGGAAGAGAAAGTTGAAATATTGCGATTTGCCAACCGCGTCCCGCTTCTCTACCAGCAGGGAGCCTGCGCGATAACCCATGCAATCGAGAATATCAACTGGAGGAATTATTCTCTTGACCAGCCTGGCGGGTCACTCCCTATCGGTCCTGCGATAATTCTTGTGCATGTTGCATCTACGCATATTCCTTTTACTTCCGAATCCAAAGAAGCAATAGCTGATGTTCCGGAAATCATAGGAGAGGTGGAGCTTGCGCTAAAGGATGTGGCACGGCGGCTCAAGCTCTATCTGTCAAGGCAGGACAATCTTGAAAAAAGACGTGAAAAGGAGGAAATCATCTATTCCATCCTGCCGCGCATAGCAAAAAAGGTTGGCGAGATCCTTGAGCGCCCAACGCCTGATATTACGCCTATTGTTGCGAAAATCATGGGGAATGTGTTTGCCCAGAGAGTAGTGATGCAGAACGGGAAAGGGTTTAATGTGGAAATAAGGTTAAAAAACCACGGCGATTCGGTGCATCATTTCATTCTTCATGAGACGCTCCCATTTTCGATCGAATCGGCAAGCCCGGAACCAAAGAAAATCCCGATAGGGAAGCAGATAGATTATGTATGGAAAATCTCGCTCAAACCCGGTGAGCAGAAAGCGGTTATTTATAAAATGGACATCGGGCAGGATGAGGCTGCCAAACTTCCCCAGCTTGTGGTTGAAGGTATCGCGAGTGAACTTATAACAGGCGCAAAAGCGGTGAATGTATGATGAACCCGTCTAAAAAAGATGAATCCAATGGAGTTAATCAAACCGGGAAAAGCAATAAGGAGATACGCGATTCTCTCTCAAAGACGACCCTAAAGAAACTCATCCAGGATTTCTATGAGCAATTCGAAAGCGAGACAATTCCTCATATCGTCCTGCCTTCGCGCACCAAGAAGAACATCGAACTGAACGAGGAAAGCGATGTGTGGGTGTATGGCGACAGCGAGAGCATGCGCAGTGCGAAAACCGTAAAAGGGGCAACGCAGTTGCTTAAGACATCGCATGTGGTGGAACTTTTGATGAAAGGGCATCTTGACCAGAACAAAAGCTCGACACTGAGAGAGTTGTATTACATTAGCGAGAACTGGGATATCGCAAAATTCCACGAGCAGGCAGAGAGCGACCGCCTGATAGAAGACCTTGAGATAATAACAGGCTTGCAGCGCGAGGATTTCCATGTGCGCCCCGAGGAGAACGGCGCGACATTGTACGGGCCTATCAAGATCAAGGAATTAACAAAGCGCGGCGACCGTACCATGCACTGCCAGGACGAAGTTGGCGAGGCTGGATATCAGATCCCTTACAACGTGGAGACGATTAAGTTCATGGAACACGATGCGAAGTTCATTATCGCAATCGAGACAGGCGGTATGCAGGACAGGCTCATCGAGAACGGTTTTGATGAGAAATTCGATGCCATCCTTGTGCACTTGAAAGGTCAGCCGGCACGCAGCACGCGGCGCATCATCAAGCGCATGAACGAGGAACTCAAGCTCCCTGTCGTTGTGTTCACTGACGGCGACCCGTGGAGCTTCCGCATATACGCAAGCGTGGCCTACGGCGCAATCAAGAGCGCGCATCTTTCCGAATTCATGGCTACGCCTGCTGCAAAGTTCATCGGCGTGCAGTCCACGGATATCGTGGAGTATGAGCTTTCCACTGACAAGCTCAATGACCAGGACATTAAGGCGCTTCAGAGCGAGCTTACAGACCCGAGATTTGATACGCCTTACTGGAAGGACCAGATAAATCTGATGCTGAAAATCGGGAAGAAGGCTGAGCAGCAGGCTTTTGCAGGGAAGGGGCTGGATTATGTGACAGATGTGTATTTGCCGGAGAGGCTGGGGGAGATGGGAGTGATTTGAGGTAGGACAAAAATAACACTACATAGCGGTTTTGATGCAAATAGGGTAGGACCCTTGTCCCACAGCTTAATTTCTGCAAAGTTTTATATATTCTAAAAATAATTATCACCTAAGATTTGAGGCTGTTTTGGTAGCAGCATTTACAGCAGTTAAAGTTCGTCTATTTCTGCGGTTATGTTTGCCCATAACAGTTGAAAATCGAAAGTTAAGGATGTGTAAATAGTGAAAGAATTTCAGGAAAGAAATGCTCCGGTAACAGCCGGGGAATCATATGACGTATCGATTGATGACATTGCAAAAGAAGGCGACGGCATTGCCAGGGTCGAGGGTTTTGTAATCTTTGTACCAGGGACAAAAGTCGGCGATAAAGTTAAGATCAAAGTAAGTAAAGTGATGCGAAAATTCGCAATTGCAGAGAAAGTAGAATAAATTTATTTTTTTCTACTTTTAAAGGTAGTATCTTTTTACCATTTTATATTTAATTTTTTTACTTTTGGTTTTTTATACAGTTTTTTCTAATATCATTAAAAAAGTTCATGAGTGAATACTTTACGTGCTCAGGTTCAAGATTATCTAACTTTATTGAGTGAGGAAGATTTTTGATTAAGAACTGAAACTTTTATCAAGTTCATTGATACGGTTTTCATATTCAAATAATTTTTTTCCTA
>JBGPUU010000030.1:0-24174 GCA_041491305.1 Candidatus Methanoperedens sp. | reverse complement strand
CTACTCGCTCTTATCGGGTTCTATTTTGTATTCCTGATATGGATAAAATGGAGAAATATCGATATGGATATACTTAAGGCCAGGGTTTTTCTTAATAAAAAGTTCCTGGAAAAGAATGGAATATATATTTTCCTCTCAGGTGCTTCATTAACAGCCCATCAGTTCATGGGTTTCCTGATACAGTTAAATTTTATCACAGGCAATTCAATATATTCGGTATCAGAACTTTTTGAGTTTATTGCGCTTATGTTTTTTTTGATCCTTGCCTATGAATGGCTTGTTTTGATTTCCGCAAAAAAGAATCAATTTTGAACTAACGCATAATAATTATTATAGCAGTACCTACCTCAAGAACATCCACCGCTTTTCCTTTCAGGAGCCTTTCTTTTTCAACTGTAAAATATGAGGTGTCAAGAGAAACATCCTCTCCTTCCACATGGATTGTGATGCTTCCCGACCCGGCGGCCTTTGCATCCGCTTTAGTAAGGGCTTCAGCTATGGGTTTTGCCTTGCTCCTGAATGTTTTACCAAGAACCTTCATATCGGGCTTGATACCAACGGGAACCATCTCAAAATCCGGCGCTCCGGTGTTGAGTTTAATTACAGAATTGGCGGCCCCTGCAATATCCGATGCATCACGCAGGGATGAATAAATCTTTATGTCTTTTAGCGGCGTGTTTAGAGCCATGCCGTGTTCGGATTTGTATCGCCTGATAGCTGCAGTTATATCTTTTATCAATTCACCTGTTGCCTCGGCATCTTCATCGATAAGCGACTCATCCGCATCCGGCCATTGCTGGAGGTGGACGCTTTCCTGCTTTATATGGGAATGGATTTCTTCGGTGAAATAAGGCAAAAACGGTGCAAGAAGCCGGGAAAGTGTTTCAATTGCCACGTAAAGGGTATATTGCGCAGCCTGTTTTCTCTCTCCTTCCTCTCCATACAGCCTTGATTTTATAAGTTCGATATAGTTATCTGCAAGAATATCCCAGGTAAATCCCCGGATAGCTTTGAAAGTTTCATCAAACTGGTAGGCATCCATTTTTTCAGTTGCATCTTTCACCAGCCTGTTCAACTTGCTGAGGAGCCAGAGGTCAATGGGTGCATACGGCGCGGGAGTATCTGAAATGTGGGGCATGGAGAAACGCACAATGCTCCACAGTTTCTGCAAAAACCGCGAGCCTGCAACAACATCTTTCCATGAGAATATGATATCCGAGCCGGTGGTTCCGCCGATAGCAGCCCACTGCCTGAATGCGTCAGCGCCGTGCTGTTTGATAACTTCTTCAGGTATGACGAAGTTATTGCGGGACTTGCTCATCTTGTGGCCGTCTTCGCCCAGTACCATCCCGTTAAGCAGTATGGTATCCCAGGGCTTTTTATCAAGCATTGCTTTTGACCTGAGGATGGTGTAGAAAGCCCATGTGCGGATAATATCATAACCCTGCGGGCGAAGCTGCGCCGGCAAAAGCAGCGGATGGTCGCTCAGCCAGCCTGAGACATGAAGAGCGGATATTGATGAATCCATCCAGGTATCAAGGACATCTTCTTCACCTCTCCACTCAACGGAGCCGCATTCACACGCTTCAGGCGGTTTTTTCTGTGTGGGGTCAAGCGGCAGCCACTCTTCTTTTGCAACTTTTGTCTTGCCGCACTTTTTGCAGTACCATGCCGGAATCGGCGTTGCAAAAATCCTCTGCCTTGATATGCACCAGTCCCATTCCATAGTCCCGGTCCAGTTCTCAAGCCTAACTTTCATATAATCCGGGACCCAGGCGACTTCGTTAGCGGTATTGAGTATATCATCGTGGATTATCCTGACAAACCACTGCCTCTCCGAGAGGATTTCAATGGGCGTCTTGCATCTCCAGCAAAGACCCACGTTCTGAGGCAGCTCTTCCTGTTTGTAAAGGATTCCGGCATTTTTCATGTCGTTGATTATTGCTTTCTTGCATTCTTCAGTGCTCAAGCCTGCATACTTGCCTGCAAGCTCTGTCATCTTTCCGGTTTTGTCGATTGCTTTTCGAAGTGGAAGTGAGTGCTCGACCCACCATCTTACGTCCTGTTTGTCGCCAAACGTGCATATCATGACAACGCCTGTGCCGAATGTAGGATCGACATTCTTGTCAGCTATAACCTTTACTTTATGGCCGAAAACGGGGACTTTTACTTCGGTGTTCACATAATCGCCGTATCTTTTGTCATCAGGATTGACAGCGACCGCAACGCAGGCTGCAAGCAGTTCTGGTCTTGTTGTTGCAATCTTGAGTTTATCAAAATTAAGGTAATTGAGGAGGGTGCTTCGTGAATCGTATTCGACTTCCGCGAACGCAATGGCAGTTTCACAGCGCGGGCACCAGTTTACCGGGTGGTTTTGCTGGTATATCATGCCGCTTTCATACATCTTAACGAAAGACGCTTGAGTCTTGCCATAGTATGCTGGCTCCATGGTGATGTACTCGTTACTCCAGTCGATGGAAAACCCAAGGAGGCGCAGGCTTTTTCTCATTCTTCCGATATTCGTTTCGGTCAATTCCACGCACATGCGCCGGAACTCCTCGCGCGAGACCTGGCTTTTGGTGATGCCGTGTTTTTCTTCAACTTTCACTTCAGTCGGGAGACCGTGGCAGTCCCAGCCTTCAGGAAACATAACGTTGTAACCGCGCATTCTCTTGTACCGAGCCACGAAATCAATGTAGCACCAGTTAAGCGCATTGCCGATATGGAAATTGCCTGTGGGATAGGGAGGCGGCGTGTCGATTATGAATTGAGGTTTTTGTGAATCCCAGTCGAAATAATACATGGAGTCCTGCCATGTATCAAGCCATTTTTCTTCAATAGCGTTAGAATCGTATTCTTTCGGGAGTTCCATATTGCCGCTGTGATTACCTGCATGATTAATAGAATTATCGGTTTTTGGAAGCAATTTGAGTTTAAGGTTTTAGGATTTACAAAACACCCGAATTAATGACTGTTATAATTCGTGTTGGTAGTTATCCTGAGATACAATATTCCTATTGAGTCACTATTGGAGTTGGTGTAACAACTGGACTTTTATATCTTTACGTAATTATCATAATTAGTTCCCCTTAATTTCAAAAGAAGATTATTTCCATCTACCAACTTATAAGGGATAGCACTACTGGATTTATTATCCTTTAAGATCAAATTACTTCCAACAATACTATATTTAAACGGTTTACCATCGAGTATAGCATTATCATTTTTATCGAAAATAATAGTTGATACTATACCTTGTGTATTTTCAAATTTCCAAGTACCTACAATTGGTGAACCAGAATTTTGCTGTAGGTTATTAACAGGAATAGTAACAGGAGTAGAAACTGGAATAGTTCGATTTGAAGTGTCTAATGTAACTACAAATATCACAAACGATATTATAAGAATTATACCTATAATAATAGCAAATAATTTGTATCCAGAACGACCGCATTTAATTGATTCTTCTGCTTTGGCTTCAGTGTGAAGTTCCTGTAATGTCTTTGCGAAATCTTTGTCTTTTGGTTCTATCCTTATAGCCTGGGAGGTGATATTTATAGCAATATTCTTTGGCTCGGATTCAAGTTCTCTTAATTCTTTTTCAAGGTTGGAAATGCCTTTATTAAAAAGCTGGATTGTTTTATTGGCTTTTTCACGACTTATACCCCCTTCAGAACTAGGTGCTCCTGATATCGCTTTTGTAATATTTATGAGATTTTTCATTTCTTCAATTTCTTGAAGTATTGACTTACGTTTACTATCCTTGTCCTCGCTCGTCTGTAGAGTTGAGGCTTCTGTTAATTCCTTTGTATTTTCATCTTCTTCTCGCTTCTGTGCTTTATCGATTGAATGGAAGTGGTTTTCGTCACCTAATCCAGGTCTTTCTTGCTCTTCCCTCTCCTTTTGTATGTTTTCATGTTTCTTTGGGATATATTTCTTCTTTAATTGTTTTTTTGGAGACAATTCTAATTCACTGTGTTTAATGTCTTCTGTTAATTCCTTTGTAGTTTTTTCTTCCAAAGAAATATTTGTTAAATCCAAATTATGCTTTGCATTCTCGATTTCTACCCAATCGGGTTTGTGAGATTGTTGTTCCACATTTGTTTCGGATATTGGTGTTTCAATGGCTCTTATTTCCCTAATTACATTAGATACTTTTTCCACTAATTCCTTTCGTTTTATTAGATTTCCTTTGTCTACGCAATCATCTATTTCTGAAATCAATATTCGATACTGACTTCTTAACGATTCAAGGGTTTCTATTTTTTCGACCTTTGGCGCAGGAGTTACGCAGTCCGAGTTCAACCTTTTTTTATCATCGATAACATTACTTGTATGTTCTCGTATCCATGAAGCCGTTTTAACATCGGTGTGAGCTTTTACAAAGCTAATGTTGTGCGTCTCATCAATTAAATGAGTAACTTCATGTGTTGCAGTATCACGTAAATCTTCATCTGTTGCCCATTTAAGATACTGTTCTGAAATACAAATTTTATTTTGTTCTATATGAATATGTGCTAAATCTTTATCAAATGAAGTACATCCTTCAAAATTAACATTAGGTATGGGAGCACCAATAGTTTCAGCTGCTAGTTTCACACATGCTAAAAAATGCGCCTTCTTTGAAAGAAAAATATGGTCATTAAATTCTCGGATGTTCATAATTTAATACGGATTTTCATGAATTTATGAATATTTTTTTAATATACATAGCAATATAGGGGTATTTCAGGTTATTCGTAATAACATGAAAATTTAGGAAACTAAGTCTTGTTATCCTATCTTTATTTCTTACTGGCGTTTAATAAATAGAAACTTTTCCCATATTTGTATTTATCTATTTGGCGAGTATATACTAATTCGTAATACCCCTCTCTCAATTTGGCAGTGTTGATAAAAACGTAATATTTTCCCGCATAAAAGGCATTGCCAATTAAGGTGGAATTTTCTCCATTTAAATTTTTAGAAGAATTATGGTCTGTTTCTAATTCAAGTGCAGCAACTGGATTCGTAGAGTTTAGTTGGTATAATTCTATTGATGCATTGTCATTCCGACCTGTTACCTCAATATATACAGGAATCTGCTCATCATTCTTGTTATAAATGCTGTTCATATCAATTGTAACACGACCTTGAATAACACCAAACATCGGCGTATATAGTATTGTCCATACGACAAGTAAAATAAGCGTGATGAAAATAACCATAATTTCTTTTTTCTTCTCAAACGGATTTAAACTTTGTAGTGGCTTCAATCTGTCAAAAAATAAATAAGAAAAAATAACAACAAGCCAATATACAATTGCATACGAATAAGACCGGTCGATTATTATTAATAAAAATGTACTTATTATCAAAAACAATATCATTGCCCCCACGCGAAAATTAACCGGAATATTTTTTATCTTTTCAGGCAGATTTAAAATTAGTAGCTTCAATCTGTCAAGGAATTTTAAGAAACACGATTTCAATTCATAGAAAAATAAATAAGAAAAAATAACAACAAGCAAATATACAATTGCATAAAATAAAGACCCGACGAATCTTATTAATAAAAATAAACCTATTATCAAGAGCAATTGCATTAATCCGACCTGAAAGGTTATCGAATAGATATCTGACGCAAAATTTTTCCAAGACGTTTTTGCGGGTTCTTCCACTTCCATAGAGTATCCTCTAACAAGGATATATCCAATAAGAAAAATAGAGGATATTAACAGTGAAAGTATAACTCCAACAATAACTACATAGAAATAGTTGTCAACTGCATTATTTTGAAAATAAGTATATGATGCATATATAATAGTTCCAAAAGTGGCAAGCAATGTTATTGCAAATTTGAATCCACCTGATTCTTCATCCATAAATATCTCTCTTTAGTAAATTAAAAATGTTTTATGTTAATAAAAATCTTCCGTTATTAATTACTGATTAATAACATTTTGCAACCTTTACATTTACTCTCGTAAAAATACTTCTTCCAATATCGACGGACAGTTATTGTATATGAGCCAAGACAGAGCCATCAAAGCTATCATTAGGATTGCCCTCCGCCCTAAATGGAACACACAAAAGCGATGGTGCGCCTGCCCACCAAAACATTCATTTTTTAAAGTCATTTCAATTTACCAACACGAATTGAAACGCTCTCGAATTGAATAACCTATTTATGCGACAAAATCCTACTATGAATGGGAGGTTGCAGAAGGGCAAAAGAAAATATGTTATTTACATTCGACGGTAAAAAACCCATAATAGCTAAAACCGCTTTCATAGCAGATACGGCCTGCCTCATCGGGGACGTTTCAATCGGGGAAGGCTCAAGCGTGTGGTTCAACTGCGTCATCCGCGGTGACAGGGCAAAAATCCGCATTGGCAAAGGCTGTAATATCCAGGATAATGCTGTAATACATTCGGATGACAGGAATGTGGATATTGCTGATGGCGTGAGCGTTGGACATGGGTGCGTCATGCACGGCTGTCTCGTTAAAAACAATGCGCTCATAGGCATGAATTCCACAATACTGCACGGCGCCGAAATCGGGGAATCTGCTATCGTGGGTGCCGGGGCATTAGTGCCGCCCGGCCATAAAATCGAGGCAAGGAGCGTTGTTATGGGAGTGCCGTGCAAACATGTAAGGATGACAACAGAAGAAGATATCATGCTCATAAAAAATACCCTGAGGAATTATGAGATATTGACCGGGAGATATTTATCCCAGGTCAAATGAAAAAGGTAACTGCTGGTTGAAAACCACAGAGAGCACAGAGGACACAGAGAACAATAACAAAGCTCTGTGCTCTCTGTGTCCTCCGTGGTTAATTATCTGATCGGGATTGATAATCCAGAATAAAATAATCTTTGCGACCTCAGCGCCTCTGCGGTGAGATTGACTAAACACCGTAAAGACGCAAAGAGCGCAAAGCTCTCTAAACTGTAATAAAATATGGGTCAACTGATATGCGAAACATCGAAATAGAAGAACTCGGCGCCACGCCGATAACGGAGCGAAAAGTCGAAGTGGTGGAACGAAAAGGACTGGGGCATCCCGATTTTATCTGCGATTCCATAATGAACCAGGTCTCAATAGAACTCTGCAAGGAATACATGGAAAGATTTGGCGCCATCATGCACCACAATATCGATAAGGGGATGCTGGTGGCCGGGGAGGTAAAAATCAAATTCGGCGGCGGCGTAATCCTGAAACCGATGCGCATTATTTTCGGGGACAGGGCTACGTTTGAAGTGGAAGGCGAAATCATCGATGTTAATAATATTGCTATAGATGCCGCAAAACAATGGCTCAAGTCCAACCTGCGATTCGTGAATTCTGATTCTATCCAGTACCAGGTCGAGCTTGCCCATGGCTCGGCAGAGCTAACTGATATTTTCAAAAGGAAAGGTGCGATACTCGGGGCAAACGATACTTCGGCAGCGGTCGGATATGCGCCCATGACGCCGACTGAGACAATTGTGCTTGAGACAGAGCGATTTTTAAATTCACATGATTTTAAGAAACGATTTCCCGAATCGGGCGAGGATATTAAAGTCATGGGCCTGCGTGATAAGAACGAGCTTCATTTAACCATTGCAGACCCTCTTGTTGACAGGTTCATTGAATCCGAAAGTGAGTATTTCAGGAAAAAAGATGAACTTCTGGAAGAGATAAAGACCTACGCTGCTGAAAGAACTGACCTTGAAACTTCAGTTTATCTCAATACTCTTGACAGAGAGGGGCGGGGCATGGGCGGGATTTATCTCACGGTAACTGGAACTTCTGCCGAGGATGCCGACTCAGGCCAGGTGGGACGCGGGAACCGCGTGAATGGCATCATCCCGTTAAACCGCCCCGTAAGCAGCGAAGCCGCTGCGGGTAAAAACCCGGTAAGCCATGTAGGGAAGATATACAATGTGCTCAGCCACAGGATTGCCAGCGAGATTTACACAAATGTGCCTGATATAAAGGAAGTCTACGTGTGGCTCTTGAGCCAGATTGGGGAGCCGATAGACCAGCCCAAGATTGCGGCTGCGCAGGTGATTATGGAGCGCGGCTCGCTGGAGGATGTGGAAAAAGAGGTAAATGAGGTTATAGATAGCGAGCTTGCGAATATTCAGGAGTTCTGTATGGAGCTGGCGTACGGGAAGATTCCGGTTGTCTGATTAGAGATTTTTCAATTCCTTCGCCTTTTCCGGCAATCGCTTCCCTATAAGTTCAAAAAGCGCATCCGAATCCCCTTCAGCCAGAGAGCGCACATCTTCATCGCCTTTTAAAATCAGATCAACTAAATAATTTAGCTCCTCATCTGTCAGCTTATTGACACGGTTCGCGAAATCTTCAGGTGATTCTGCTAATTTATGCGAGACCGGAAGCAGGATGAACTTGTAGTCATGCCCGGGCGCGGGTCCGGTTGCGCCTTCAAGTTCGGGCGCGAGTTTTGCGAGGATTTGTTTATCGAGGTCGGTGAGGTTTCTCATCGGTTCTTTAGTTCCTTAATGATAGTCTGTATTTCATCTTTCAAAACAGGGATGTCCTTTTCGATTGTTTAATCATTGGTAAATTACTTTCATTTCTTTTCTTATTCTATTAATCAGGTACGGACTTATTGCTTTTTCAGTAAGTAAATCCACTTTAATTCCTACAGCTTCTGATAACTCCCGTTCTATTTTGACGTGCTCAAGCAGGCTTTTTCTTTCAGAAAATTCGACAAGAATATCTATATCGCTTTTTGGCTTTTCTTCATCTCTTGCGTATGAGCCAAAGATGGCTACCTTTTTTACGCCATGTTTTTTAATTAGAGTGATGATTTTTTTAAAGAGGTGTTCTTTATTCATTTTCGTTTACCTATTCAATTTCATCCATAAACTCTTATAATTTTTCTCTTCCTTCAGGTTCGTATCATATTTCAATGCACTTTGAAATTATACTTTCTTTTTGTATCTATTCTCCATGATTCTTAAGGTTTTCTTTTAATAATTCAATATCCTATTTTTCCATTTATTTTGCCTCCAATCGAATTAATCCCTGCATTTACTGAAAAATTACAAATATCATAAGGGTGTTGTAGGATGAAATGGTATCATTAAAAAAATATAATCTCCTTATACTGCTGGTGGCATTCTTCTTCATAATACCCGCATCGGCCGCGGTGCTGGATACCTTCAACGTCCCGGCATTCGGGCCAAAGGATACAGGCACATCAATTAACTCATCTGTGGTTCTTGAAAGCGATTCGGAATATATGATAGTTGTCTCAGGTACATATCAATTTAAAACCGGAGTTGATTGGGGTTACGCTGATGCACAGTTCCGGATGGGCGCCGGCCGCAATTATAACCAGCCGTTCAATTCCATTGAATTCGATGGGGAGCGGCTTTCCGCTGATGTCAGCGATATCGCCAACCACACATACACGTTCTACAGGAAAGGCAATGGCAGCAAGGTCAGGTTCAGTATATACGACACCTCTACCACAGGGGAAAGGGGGGACTACGATAACAACGCCGGCTATCTGAAAGTCGAGATATACAGGCTGGATACGATATCCCTCACAAAGTCTGTTTCTCCCCAATCCATAGAACTGGGGCAGACCGCAACCGTAATAATTACCTTCAAGAACACCGGAACAGGTACACTAGCAAATATTAATGTCTCGGATTCTCTTCCTGCAGGCTTTATTCTGGCAAGCGGTAACCTGTATAAAAACTACGACCTCCTAGGGCCGAAAGATTCCAGAAGTTTCCAGTACTCAGTCCAGCCATCAGAAATAGGCACTTTCAACCTGGAACCCGCCGCAGTTTCTTATTATGATAAAGACAACGCTTCCCACACAGGCAAATCCAATATCCCTGCGATTCTTGTCATACCCTCCAATGCCACGCCCACGCCGCAAATTTCCAATGCAAGCGTGCAGCTTCACGGTGAGAAAACAGAGGTAGTGCTCGGAGAAGATGTTATGCTGAAGCTGTCTGCTGTTAATCTAATTAATAAGCCAGTGATGCATGTCCAGGTCATCATCATTCCGCCATCCGGGATGAGCGTCACCTCATCAGAATTCGCCGAGTCAGGCGCAGGCCAGTTTACAACCACCTACGAGATTCCACCCGGCAAAGGGAGGGACATCGAAGTCAGGATACAGTCGAACCAGATTGGCGAGTTCGAAGTGCAGGGAAGAATAGTTTACTATTTTGATGAAGATAGCGTACATGCAGAGGATCACACGCTGAAGTTGCCTATCAAAGTAAAGGCGGCTGCCGGGCAGCCTGTGCCAACGGGCACGACAGCCAAAAGAATGTGGCTGCCAGGTTTTGAAGTACTGTCGGCTGTTATTGGATTATTGGTGCTGTATTTAATCAAAAAGCGGTAATTATTTTCCTTAGTGACTTTCTATTTTTTTATTTGGATAAACAAAGCATAGAAAATTAACCACAGAGTACACAGAGAGCGCAGAGAGTTTTTGCTCTCCTCTGTGCCTCGGTAGTTTTTCAAACCGATAATATAAGCCTCTGTCCTTACTTGCGTTTGCGCAGCAGGTACACGATAGTAAGCAGTCCTGTTATCGCAAATACAAACTCAAACCCGGGTTCTTGGGCAGCAGAGGTTTCAGAGGCTTTTCCCGAATTGACGGTTGATGCTGGCGCTGGCGGCGCGGCTGCTGTCCCGGTAGCTGCTGATGTCGCTGATGCATATGGAGGGGTGCCAGTAACTAATCCTGTTGCTGCCGGAACGGCGTTCATTTCAGTTTTTGCATCTATGGCTGTCGCTGATTTCCTGGTATTGTTCACAGGCACCTCAACGAAAAGCGAAGTGTAAGGCGTCACGAACTTGAATTCAAGCGAAAGTTTGGTAATCGAAGATTTGAGTGTTTCAGTTTCGCCTTCTACGTTTATCCTGTCCATCAGCTTTCGGATAGTGGTATATGCCCAGAGCCTGGGGATAAAGGAGTTTTCCGGCTTGGAGACAACATTAAACGAATTCTTGAAATTGCGGCTTCCTGTTCGCGTAATTGCGGCAACATCGGAAGTTATGGTTGTGGTGCCAGCACTGTACTTACCCAGCACAACGGCATCAGAGCCTGCAAACAGATTATTTTGCCCGGTATTCACTACGTCTGAAACAGAATTATATTTAAAGCTCATGCCTGTGACAAGAGGCGTAGAGATAGTATCGTAGAACCCTTTCATTTCAGCTTCAACGCCTGCCTGAGGGAAAAACCGCTGTGAAACGCCATAATTTTCAAGGCTCAGCGCCTTCAGGAAATCGTAATTCGCCTCGTCCTCTATGCCGAAAGCGATGGTGAATATCGACACATTTACCTTGTTGGCATCCATAACATTTTTGCGTATGACGTAGGGCGAGGTAATGCCTTCGGTGGGCGCCCCATCCGTAAGAAACACTATTATGGGAACGCGCGAACTGTTGCCAAACATGGCAAGCGCATCCAGCAGGGCCTGATTGATGTTCGTGCCTCCTTCTGCATTCAGGCTATTCACAAAGTTTGCTGCATCCGCTTTATTCTTTGTATTCGCTTCCATGAGCGCTGGTGAAAAAGTCAGGACAGAAGCATCGAAAAATATTATGTTGAAGTAATCATCAGGGGGTAAATCTGAAATTATGCTTGTGAATACATTCTTCACCTCTGCAATCTTTTCACCGCTCATTGAGCCCGACTTATCTACAACAAAAATAATATCCTTACTCAGGGGAGTGGTGCCGAGGTCAGCTTCCGAAGGTGAGAAAACGTGCATCATGTAACCCTGGCCAGCCGCGCTGTAAAAGAGCATATCCCCGTTTAAAGGAGGATTGTTTGTTGTGTAAACAACTGTAAGATCTTTATCGGGTAACGCACTGGCGCTGTATTTCACAACGCCTTTCGTGGTTGAGAGGTATTTTACACTTGCATCCGAAAAACCGGGGGTTTCAAGGGTGGTGATATCATTCACTGATGAGATGTTCAGGGTTACTGAGAGGTCATTCACAATGTGCGTCTCGTCGGTCTTTCGCAGGAACAGCGCATATTCATATTTTCCCAGGGTTTTTTTCACAGCCTGCTCGTATTTCAGGCGGACAACGATGCTCTGGCGCGGTGCAAAGCTAAGGGAGTATGAGAACAGGTTTTCCTTCTTGGTTTCCAGCAATCCGGCTGATTTGCCCTGGGAAGCTGCTTGTTCGAATTTTTGTTTCGCCTCCTCTTTGGGAAGCACATCGGCAATGTATTCCTTGCCGTCAATAATTAAAGTGAAACCTGATATGAATGCCACTTCCGGAATCAGGAACTTAAATTCATCATCGGAAGGGGTGTCCAGGGGATTAGTCAGTTTTTCTTCCACGGTGGTTATAGCATAACCATTGTTCACATCCGCATTTATATTTAAATAGTCCACAACAGGCTGGGCTGCTGATACTGTGGTTAATGCCAGCAATACCAGCGAAAAAACGATTAGTTTTTGCATTTTATACCTACCTTCTCCATTTTTTGGCAGCAGCAAGAAAGTTTCAAACGTTAATTAATTTTGTGGTGAAAAATAGTAAAAGATGCTTTCGCTAAAGCGTCATCTAATCTGCGAGCCAATTTTCCGGTCAAGTACTTTCAGGAATTCACTCTTCGATTCACCTGGAATAAAAGCCCCGGCTGCTATATCATGCCCGCCCCCCGTGCCGCCAACTGCTTTTGCAGCTTCGCTGATTGCCTCGCCAAGGTTAAGCCCTTTCCTGATAAGGTCCTGGTTTCCCCTCGAAGAAACTTTTACTCCCCCGTCGCAATCAGCAAAAGCGATTATGGGAAGTTCCCTGTTATTTACAAACGAAGAACTCATGCCTGCCACTATGCCTACGATGGTTTCCCTGATTTTATTTCCCGAATCAAAATATTGCAGGTTTTCCATTTTGGTTACCCCATGCTCTTTCACAAAATTCAGCCCATCAACAAGATTCTTCCTGTGTTCAGAAAGCAAAGCGCAAGCCTTATCAAAGCATTTTTCGCGGTCGCCCATGCACACGGCAAGCCCTATATCAGAATGGTCATAGCGGGCAGTGGAATTAAGCAGCGTGGCATATTCGGAAGCGTCCCGCACCTCGGTTCCTTCACGCTCGCATAATAATGTATATACTTCCCCGATGAGCCTTTCTACCTTAAAACCGGGCAGCCCGGATGAAAGTCCTGATTGTATCAGGGCCGAGACAATTTTTTGTTTTTCAGGCGGTTCAAGGTCTATCCACCGTCTCCATTTCTCTCCATGCTGCCTGATGCCTATTTTTTTAAGGAATTCAATGCTTGCATCTTCGCTGCCAGTTAGACCGGGCAAATATACGTCAGTTGAATATTGCAGTAGTTTGAATATCGGGCGCGTCTGCCGTCCGAACAGCATGAGGTCTTTTTCGTATCCAAGGACATTATTCCTGGCGCCCTCTTCCAGTATCGACCTATTCATCCCGATTAATTGCCCGTGTTTTGCGTGCTGTAAATCGCCCACTGCCCCGACGATAGCAAGGGCTGCAAGGTCGCCGTTGCCGCCTAGCTCCTGCGCTATAAGAAAAGCAGCCCCGGAACCGCTTAATTCGATAGCACCGTTAATCCCGAAAAGATGTGGATTTAAATGGTATTCATAAACGCCCTGCGGCTGGTGATGGTCAGAAATGACGGCATTTAGTTTCAGGGATTTAATAGCATCCAGCATTCCGCTTCCGAGGTCTGTAAATACAATAAGTTCAGGATTCTGGTCAGCTATTTCGGTGAGTGCAGGCATGTCCAGCTGCTTTACAAAACGTATCCTGTAATCGATGCCTGCCCGTTCCAGGGCTTTTCCCATGATTGCAGCCGAGGTCAGGCCATCAGCATCGATATGCGACACAACGAGAGCCGATTTGTGTTTCTTTATGTATTCAGCGCACTTCCCGGCTCTTTTCGCAATCGTCATCGCTGCTTTCGTGGTTTTATTTGGTAAAATAGCTTTGTATGCCCTTAGCCATCCCGACTTTAAGTTGAGTTTGTTTGTATGTTTTGGAAAGTCTTATAAATTTGAATGTATTAAATGAATATTGCATGGAAACTGTAACTGAATTGAAAAAGATCCGCGCAGACCTTGATATGCTGACGAATCTGTATTCTAAACTGGTTGATAGGTTGATTCCGGAAGAAGAACCAGAATCTGAAGACCTCAAAGCGATAAGGGGGAGGGACAAAATAGCTTCAGAGTCGGAACTTCTAAAGGTATTGGATGCATGAGCTTTGAGATAAATATCAAAGACAAATCTTTGAAATTTATATCATCCCTGCAAAAAAGTGAAAGAGAGCGCCTCAAAGAGGCAATACTTGTTTTAAAAGATGAGCCTGTTCCTATAAAGTACCTTGATATTGCCAAGATAAAAGGTGAAAAGAATACGTATCGTATACGTAAAGGGAAATTAAGGATAGTTTATGAAGTAATCTGGGAGCAAAAGCTTATCCTGATTCACAGAGTCGATTTCAGGGGAGACGTTTATAAGTAAAATTCGTTTTCGTTTTTGCCCTAATTTTCTGGAAGTGATTTGACTTGATCACCACACTCTTAATTCTGCTCATCGGCTGGCCCGGCATTATATCCTCATTAGCAATCTCAATTGCAGGAGTTATAAGAAGCAAACCCGTGTGGTTGATAATTGGCGCCATACTTGCTTTTCCCTTCTCATGGTATTTGAGCGCCACACCGCTATTCAGGCACATAGGACTTCTCCTGCCATTGTTTCAACTCGTGGCCTCTGTGGCGATACACAGGCATGTTACATGGCTGGCATGGTTGCTTCTATTACCGTTTGCAGGTATTGCCGCCTGGCTGGGGATTACTGTACTCATGCAATGATGAACAGAACCCTTTTTAACCATTTCAGTGGTAAGAACCATCATGTGCGGCATAGCAGGCGCGGCAGGAAAAGATTCAGAAGCATCAGTCAAAAAGATGCTCGAAGCAATCAAGCACAGGGGACCAGACGGCTCCGGCACTTTCTCCATCGGTGATATCACGCTCGGCAATGTCCTGCTTAAAATCACAGGCGAAAGACACCAGCCGCTAACAAATGGCGGCGCGCTCACGTACAATGGGGAGATTTACAATTTCAGGGAGATTGCTGAAAAGCTTGGTATCACAACAAACTCGGACAGCGAGACGCTTTTTATCCTGATTGGCGCGAAAGGTATAGAAAAAGCGATTCAAGAATTAGATGGCGATTATGCTTTTGCATACGTCGAGGGCGAAAAGCTCCATCTTGCGCGCGACCCCGCGGGCGTAAAACCGCTTTTTTACAGCACTGGCGCAGGCTTTGCTTTTGCGTCCGAGAAAAAGGCGCTGTATGCTATCGGGATGAATGAAATTCATACTCTCAAGCCCGGGCGCATGCTTACTTTCAGCGCCGAAAAAATAATTGAAAAAAAGGTGGCGGGTTTCGCTGCAGGTGAGCCTGTAACGGATGAAGACAGAGCCTCAAAAGCGTTATATGAAGCAATCGGGCGCGCTGTGGAAAAGCGGCGCTACACGCCCTCAGCGCTTGCATTCTCAGGCGGTCTTGACAGCTCTCTCATTGCCGCGCTTTGCCCTGACGTAGAGTTATATTCGGTAGGCATGACTGGCTCGCATGATATAATGCAGACAAAAAGAGCGGCGCAGCTCCTCGGGCTTTCGGATAAACTGCATCTGCATGAACTTACCCCTGATGAAGTGGAATCAGCGCTTCCTGATGTAATAAAAGCAGTCGAGTCGGGAGACCCGTTGAAGGTAAGCATCGCCATGCCTTTGTTTTTCGCATCAAGAGACGCCCATAATAACGGTATTCGCGTGATGCTCTCTGGTCAAGGTGCTGATGAGCTTTTTGCGGGATACAAACGGTATGAATCAATGAACCCTGCCGAACTTGAAATGGCGCTTCTGAAAGACCTCGACAATATTTCGGAGAACAATCTTGAGCGGGACGATGCGGTTACAATGGCAAATGCCGTTGAGCTTCGGGTTCCTTATCTGGACAGGGAGGTTGTGGAACTTGCCCTGAGAATAGCTCCCGAACTCAAAGTACATAACGGGATACGGAAGTACATACTGTGCCTGGCTGCAAAGAAGCTCCTGCCTGATGAACTGGTCTTTAAAGAAAAGAAAGCGGCGCAGTATAGCAGCGGGATTTATTCGGCACTTCTTAAGCTTGCCAGGAAAAACGGGTTCAAGGGAGAGCGGGCGCTCGGAAAGTATCTTGGGGAGTTAAAGTTAAAAACTAAACTTTTTTAAACTTATCTTTGCGCCCTCTGCGCCTTTGCGGTGGGTAATCGTATAGCGACTATCTGCGTTTACCGTGGTTCGCCTCCATCTCATAACAATCTTTTTATCGCTTGCGCCACTTTATAGGGTTTTAATGACAACCATCGGGAATAAAAAGCTCGGATTTATCGGCACAGGGAAGATGGGCGAAGCCCTGATAAAAGGCATACTTCATGCCAGACTCGTCCCTCCTGAGAACATATATGCAAGCGATGTTGATTCCGAAAAGTTGGAGTCGCTTGGAGAGCAGTATAAAATAAGCACATGCAAGGATAACTGTTCTGCGGTCATGGATTCGGATATTCTCATAATTGCGGTCAAGCCGCAAACGATTCCGGCTCTCCTGAAAGAAATAAAATTCTCCATAAAGAACCAGTTGATTATATCAATTGCCGCAGGCGTGGCAATCGCGACTTATGAAAGTGAATTGCCGCGCGGAACGAAGGTTGTGAGGGTAATGCCGAATATCGCAGCGACCGTCAGGGAGGCCGCATCGGCAATCAGCCCCGGAAGCGCGGTATCGAAGGATGACCTTGAAATTGCGAAAACGATTTTTAATGCAATAGGGCAAAGCGTCATACTGCCTGAGCATCTTATGGATGCAGTCACGGGATTATCCGGCAGCGGCCCGGCTTATATTTTCATGGTAATCGAGGCGCTTGCAGACGGCGGCGTACATGAAGGTCTTGACAGGAATACGGCAAAATTACTTGCAGCCCAGACCGTTCTTGGCGCGGCCAGAATGGTGCTTGAGGACAGAAGTCATACCGGACAGTTAAAAGACATGGTAACATCACCGGGCGGCACAACCAGCAGGGGTCTTCGTGTAATGGAAGAAAAGGGCGTCCGTGTTGCAATGATGAACGCGGTAATTGCAGCATGCGAGCGTTCAAAAGAACTTGGGAAGAAGACCTGAGAAGGCAGAAGATGTCTCTCCTTTCTGATATAGAAAAAAAAGCAAGAAAGAACCATGCAAGGATCGGACTCGGGATTGGGAAGATTTCTGAAAAATTGATTAAGAGCGCAGAAGCAGCAAGCGAGTATGCAGACGTTGTTCTTGTCGGGGATGAAAAACTGATTAAGGCGACAGGAACCAAACTTGAGATAGTCCATTCAACTGAGCCGCCGAAAAAACTGGTTGAATTGCTGGTTTCAGGCGAGATTGACGGCGCTGTCAGGGGAACTCTCAGCGCCACAAAAACTCTTTCGGAACTGAAAAAATCTCTTAACCTCACAAAATTATACAGGGTCGCATTACTGGAAACGGCAGACGGGAGACCTTTTTTTCTCGCGCCCGTGGGCATAGATGAAGGAAATTCCATTGAGGATAAGGTCGAGTTAATAAAGCGGGGTGTCGAGCATTTCAGGCGTCTTGGCATTGAAGCAAGAGTAGGGATTCTTTCGGGCGGGCGTTTTGAAGATAAAGGGAGAGACGAGACGGTGGACAGGACTCTTTCAGAGGCTGAGATTGTAACAAAAAGAGTCCGCGATATGGGTATAAACGCAAAGGATTATTCAATCCTGATAGAAGATGCAATCGAAGAGGCGAATTTTATCATTGCGCCTGATGGGATTTCTGGGAACCTCATTTTCAGGACGCTTGTGTTCCTTGGCGGCGGGTACGGTCATGGCGCTCCCGTTTTGATGGAAAAAGTGTTTGTGGATACGTCAAGGGTGGGCGGGCATTATACAAGGGCTATAATGCTTGCAAGCGCGCTGAAAAACTGTCGCTGATTTTTTTATGTCACTTCATGACCTCCTGAAAGACAAAATCCCGGAGGAAAAACTAACATTACTCCCGAGAGGTTTTGAAGTCATCGGGGACATTGCGATTATTAATATTCCGCAGGCTCTGGATAACGAAAATATCTTATCGCCGATGCGCTGGCCTGCCAGAAGAATATCAAAAAAGTGCTTCGGAAACTCCATAAAATTGAAGGCGCTTCGCGGGCAGGAGAATTTGAATTATTGCTCGGGAACAGTACAACTACTTTTCACAGGGAGAACAATTGTGTCTTCTTTGTGGATGTTGCGAAAACATATTTTTCAGGGAAAATGTATTACGAAAGAAACCGGATAGCGCAAAAAGTAAATGACGGCGAGGTTGTCCTTGTATTATTCGCAGGTGTTGGGCCTTTTTTGATACCGATTAAGAAGAAAAAGAATGTCAGAATAACGGGGCTTGATAGTAATCCGGATGCATGCGCATTTTTGAAAAAGAATCTCGAACTTAATGATATTGAAGCCGATATTATCCTCGCAGATGCGAATTCAATGGAACATATTTTCAAAGAACCTTTTGACAGGATAGTGATGCCCGCTCCTTACGGGCATGACCATTTTCTTAATCTTGCCCGTTCCATATTGAAACCTCAAGGAATAATCCACTTTTATACATTCAAGAAAGATTTTGAGATTGCCCATTTTAAAAAGCTGCTTTTTGAAAGCGGATGGCATATCGACTTTTACAGGGGATGCGGCGAGGTTGCTCCGCGGGTTAAGAGATATGTTTTCGATTTGAGGAAAAATTGAATACCTTTATACCATGAGGGCGCCGAGTTAAGTTAAGTAGCATGATATATTCACCTTATACAACATACGGTATCCTGTACGGTTTTGGGAATTATCTTCTGGTGATGTTCATCTACCTGGGTATTGCGGTGGGATTGCACGAACTCGGTCATATTTTATTTGCAAAATATCATAAGCTTGAATACAGGATTCTATTTGAAAAAGGCAACATAAGAATAGCTGCTGACTGGGAAAAGCTTGGAGGCAAAAAGGTGTACGGGAATATGCTCGGTATTGTTTTTGGTTTTCCCGTGGTTATTATTGCCGGCTGGGTCTATCATACCCCCATTTTCCTTTTTGTGTATCTAATCTCATGCTATGACGATTTCGGCGCCTTGGTCATGGAACTTCAAAAATTTTAAATTTCCGTAACAAACCAGGCTATGAGAATTATCATTATAATGAACTGTATACAATAATTTCGAAAGCTTTAAATATTTCCGGAACCTATCATTATTTGGATTTGCTGCTTCAGGGGAAACGCAGCAGTCTGGAAATTGCCCGAATGGGAGCCGTTAATGTTCAAAGAAATAGTACTTCATTCCAGGAAAATCATCAAATTTAGCATTTGCCTGCTTATTTTATTGATCATTCTGGATGTCATCAGTACCTATATCGGGATAAAATATGTCAATGCCTATGAAGCCAACGAAAAAACAGCATATCTTTTTAAATTATTCGGAATGCTATTGCCATCTGGTTTAAAAATTTTAACTGCTCTCCTATTAGGTTTCATAACAAAAATTATCTGGGAAAACTCCGAATTTATAATACAGAATGGGAACGGCCTGGGAAACTCATTAGCAATTATATCCGTATTAAATATTATGTTCATAGTAATTTTTCTGAATTTTGTTTATTTTTTAATTATAGTGAATAATATCAATATTATTTATAATTAAAATACAGACTTCGCGGAGTACCCACATTGGGATGAGCATAAAATAAAAATGCAGTTAAATCAGGGGAACCAAAACACTTAATAAATATTAGATTGCTCTTAACATTAATGGTAATCGAAACAACAATCTTATTATTGGCAATTGTAGCTGTGATTGCTGTATATATTGTTTTGAAGGCTGCAAAGTACCTGATCGTAAATTCAATAGTGGGCCTCATTCTTCTTGCCCTGGGCAATATCATTTTTAAATTACACATTGCTTATAACGCTACAGTGGTATTGATTTGCGCACTCGGGGGAATTCCCGGTGCGATCATTATAATGCTGCTTCATGTGTTTGGTATAGCGTTTTAACCTTAGAACATGTCCGATAAGGTTCTGCCAAGTCTGCGTCGGATAGAACATGCTGTCAAAAACCGTCTGATTTTGGTTAATTTGTAAATAGAGTTAAATAATTTGACAACTATTAAAGTTTTGCATGGGTATTTACAACGTAGGAAACTATAAATCATTGCCTCATTTTTTGATGGGTGCCTTATTTATGTATTTGATAGATGTAGCGGTTGTAAGTAAGGCATTGGAGCAGTATTCAAAAAGCGACGCAATCATCATGTTTTTAATAGTTGGTGGGTTAATGTTCATGTTGCTGGCAGTAATAGGGACGATAACGTACTACAGATTAAAGGCAGATAATTTGGAGCAGGCCAGTCAAAAAAAGGAAAAAAGTTAGCGAGTATTTTTTTTTGCTCTGTATAACTTGCATTCTGAATCAGTGTTATCCATTTGTTATCTCCAACAACTTCTATACCTAAATGTAAAAGCCCTTACTGGAATGTGCCGAGGAAAAAATAAAAATTAATAACAACGACCATCATCACATTTGCCGTATAATGGCTTACGTTCAATGCGTACTTGTGTTATGATTTCTTCCGTTCTGTGGTTAAATCTTTCCAACGCAGTGTTATTTTTAAGTTGAATTTTCTTGGACTCAATATCCATTATAATATTGATAATCTCTTTATCATTTCTTATCTTCTCAATTGTATTTTTTAAGTCCTGAAGCGAAGTCATATCACCAACAGCAAATATAGTCTCGCCCCAACGAAGACTCGGTAAATCCAAATCAAAAACAGGAGGGTCTATTACAAGCTCGCCATATTTTCCATCTTTATTCTCATTAAATATCGATGTTTTAACAAATTTTTTATTATACCTTTTTGTCTTAAAATCAATAAATATCTCGGTTACTGGGATCTGTGTTTGTTTCAGTTTTTGCTCTACAGTATCCCGATATTCTTGAAGTTTCTTTTTAATTTCCTGAATTTTTTTTAAATTTGAGTATTCCAGCATACTAACATATTCGCGGTAAATTTCTTTGTATCCGCTTTCTAAATGCCGAACCGCCTGATACTCGACACTCGGATCACCCCACTTTACAAACGACACAATTATTTCATCATTTTTATAATCCACGAATCCGTTGATTGCAAGATGTTCAAAAACTTTTTCAACAAGTTCTTCCGAATGTTTTAGTTTACGCTCCTCTGTTTTAGCAAACTAGCTAACCAACTTTTCAATAATGCGCAATATACCAACCACCATAGCAGCTACTACTGCAACCAATTTTATCCAATTCAAAAAGTCTAAATTTGATTGATAACCCCAACGGATTGTATAAATTAATATAACAGAAAGCTCTATATAAATTACCGATTCTATAATTTTTATCCACCGCATAGATAAAACGTGTAACTATGTTGCCATAAACCCACCGCAAGGTCACCAATAAATTTACCATCCATCCCACGATAGTTAACACTCTATCTCACCTAACGAAGACTTAACAGAACCTCCGATAAAAAAGTTTTAAATAGTAAGCCTGATATATTCTTTGAAGAGAAATGATGCCCAGCCATTGGGTTTTGGGAAAATTTTGAGTCAGTCATGGAACAAATAATTGAGATACGTTCCCTGTCAAAAAATTACGGGAACTTTAAGGCTCTGGATAATGTCTCCCTGACGATTGAAAAGGGAACAATATTCGGACTGCTGGGACCTAACGGCGCCGGCAAATCGACGTTGATCAAGGTGCTTTCATGCCAGGCAAGACCATCCGGGGGTCATGCTTTTATATCAGGTCTTGATGTGGTTTCGGATAAGAAAGAAGTGCTTTCGATTATCGGGATTGTCCCGCAGGAGAACAGCTTCTATGATGAGCTTACCATAAATGAGAACCTTAATTATTTTGGTTCGTTATACGGCGTTTCGGTTATTGAAATTAAGAAAAGAAGCCATAAGATACTGGATATGCTGCATCTGACGGAAAAAAGTGAAAGCTACGCAGGCACACTGTCAGGGGGAATGAAGACCAGGTTGAATATCGCCTGCGCGCTTATCCATAAACCCGAGACGCTGATACTGGATGAGCCCAGTGTGGGGCTTGACCCGGTTTCGAGGAAAGCCCTATGGGACACCATCAGGGCTGTGAACGGGGAAGGTACAACCATCCTTATCACAACCCATTACATGGAAGAGGCTGACCTGCTGTGCGACAGGATATTGATAATGAACAGGGGCAAAATCGTTGTCGAAGGAAAACCCGGCGAGCTAAAGAACGCCGCAGGAGAGCATGTCCTCCTGATAACAAGCATACCTGGCAATTACCAGGTAATAAAAAGCAAGATTGAATCGCTGGAATCCATATTATCGTGCAGTGTCAATGAAAAAGGGTTGAAAATAAATCTAAAGGATGAACAGCCTATTCAAACAATTTTTGAGATTTTTGAAACTGAAGGCGAGAAAATAAAGAATGTGGAATCTACAAGACCAATCCTTGAAGACGTATTCATACATGCTGCCGGGGAGGAATGGCATTGAGCGGCGGAACGGTTATCAAAAAAGACCTGAAGGTATATATCCGCCACAGGAAGACGCTGCTTTTGATTTTCATTGCGCCGATACTTATTATGATACTGATCGGGTCGGTGTTTTCCGGTGCATCCGAAGCAGGTCTCAAGGATGTAAAGCTGGGAGTTGGAGGCGGGTCAGACCTCGGGAAGAACATAATCGAGAACATGAACAACAGCAAGATGTTCATTATCGTGAAGGAAAACACCAGCGACCCTGCTGTTATCCAGGATGGTGTGAAGAACGGAAAGTACAGCGCAGGGATATTCATCCCGGAAAATGAAACCCAGCCCATGCAGTTGTACCTTGATAATTCAAAAGTCCAGATAGCGCCTGTAATTTCGACTTTTTTCCTTACTACTACCGAGAAAATGTCGTATGAACTCACACTTGCCTTTATCAGCAGGCTCTGGGATAACCTGGGGCAGATGGAATCCCAGCTTAATCCTTTGAGGGAAGGCGTATTGCTGATCAATGGCAATATAGCAAATCTCAATAATGATACCCAGGATGTGCTCTCTTCCCTGAACGAGGTCAATGCCTCCAGCCTGAATGAATCAACAGGCGTGATGAAAAATACACTGGACAGGATGGGTGTCGAGCTTCAAAGAAGCAGAGAGGAAATCAATGTTACGCGAAAAGACCTGGAAGACCTTGATAAAAACGTGACTTCAATCTATAATGATACCGCAGGATTGAGAGACGACCTTAAATTCGTGGTAGACAACATAGATTCGACAGATGCTTCACTGCTTGCAATGCAGACAAGCATGCAATCAACGTATAATCTCACCTGTGCCGACCCGGCAGCCCTGCAATGCATATCCCTGAAAAACACCATCCAGCAGATACAGGATACAAGGGCAGAGATTCAGAGCAGGACAGCGCGCATCACCTCACTTTATAACAGTCTTGATACTGTAGCCCGGAAAAGCGCCGAATTGCATGATAAACTGGGTAAGACTGATGAAAGACTTCAAAGCATGCAGGAATCCATAGGCAATTACACTGCCGAAATATCAAATATCAACGGCAATATATCGAATATCGAGGCATCCATTTCTGCTCTGGAAAAAGTTAAGAACCAATCAGCTGGCGTTTCTGCCCAGATGAATAAACTCGCAGCCGAGATGTCAAACAGTACAGGCGGCCTGGTAATAAAAATCGACTTGACAAAGGGTTTGCTGGGCGAGGTGATATCAAGATCACCAACCACTGTAGCCGCACCCATAAAACTTGAAAGCGGAGTGGTGTTCAAAGACAGGTCATATCTTGACTTCCTGATGCCCGGAATAATATCCATTGTGCTGATGTTCATATCGTTCCTTCTGGCTTCCATAACCATAGTCCAGGAAAGGTCAAAGAAAACCCTGATCCGGACGCTGCTTACACCAATTTCCCTTGAAGGTTTCATCCTTGAGAAGACAGCCGCTCTTATCCTCATTGCATTGCTTCAGGGGATCATCATGATAGTTGTTGCCTACCTGCTCTATGGTATTGTAATCCCGGCCGACCAGCT
>JBGPUU010000029.1:0-25261 GCA_041491305.1 Candidatus Methanoperedens sp. | reverse complement strand
CGTCCCTTCTTCGATGTTGAGTGTGTGATATGCCCCTGAATCTATTCCCTCCACGATGGTCCCGTGCACACGGAGGCGGTTTGAGAATTTATGGAATTCAACCTTCTCGACCTGAATCCCCAGGCGCACGGTTTTTTTATCGGCTTTTTCAGGCCTGAGTTTGTCGGTTGCGCTTTCAATTCGCCGCTTGGTAAATGCAAATACGATGTCCTGAGGCTCAAGAATATATTTCAGGTGCCACAGGTCATCCAGCGATTCAGTTATAATTGAAATCTCACCTTCATTAAACCTGAGGTCTTTTCTTAATATCTTCATACTTCACCATAATTTGCGCAGGATATAATAAAGAACAAGAATAAAAACAATCCCGGCTGCCCAGATTACTGGTTCTCCAGGCGTGCTTATTCTCGGCGGCGGATTTTGGTCAACAGGATTGTTGACATCATTGGGAATCATTTCGGTTATATCAGGAACAGGCAAATCATGGTCAACGTACTGGTAAACAGGGAACATTGAGACTAAGGTTTGTTCGGATGAACCATAATATATATTATCAACTTTTATGGATAATATCGTCCTGTTGCTTTTATTGTAGGTGAAATAATCCCCTGCCACTATTTCACTTTTTACTATCTTATCGTTTTCAGTTAATTGGAGCCAGACTGTACCATCGTTGCTTACGCTTTTAACGCTAAGCACATATCCCTGGTAAAGACCGTAGGAATCACCTGTGGCAAGATATATGCTTGTTCCGTTCAACAATATATCGCTCTTCCCCGAACCTGTGAATGAAAAAAAGAAAAATAAAATTAAAAAGAATAAAAATAAAATCGATACGTTTCGTCCCATCATATTGTTTTTATTGAGTCCGTACGCATGCTTATATATTTCCGTTGCATCTCTCATGAATTAAAATATGGCGATATCCGTAAGATTATGCTCCGGAAGAACAGCTTTTGAAGTTAGCACCAATATTAAAATTGATCTTATCAGTGCAAGCAGGATTTTCGATACAAAAGTTGCTACAAAACACATACTGCTTTTGAATTATAAAGGAGTCGAGATTTCGATGTACCCGAGCGGAAGAATGATTATCAAAACAGGGACCAAAGAAGAATCACTCGACATAGCAAAGAATCTGTTAGCTGAGATGGGATATAAAGAGAACTGACCAAAAGCATGATATAATATCATTAATAATTTATAGAACAATGAAAAGCTATCTAATCGTATGGTTTAACAGTGAAGGCGGAAAACCATCAGAGATTAATCAGCGGCTTATGTCCCTGGGGTTCAAGCCAATACAGGGAACTCACGATTACGTTTATGAATGGGGAAAAAATGTGAATGTAGAAGAAATCTTGCGTTTTGGCGATAAAGTCCAGATGACATTGCAGGGTTCAAATGTGATGTTCAAGCTTGAAACTATTAATTAGATGTGTGACCCTGTTTATTATCAGTTTTGTTATCGAAAACTATTAATCGTGATAAACTAAAATAATCAATTACCTTACTACAAATGTGTGTAATAAGGTGCACGCTATGATGAGCTAGCATGAAATCGGCAGGATGACCATATTGGAATATAATAAATTCCAAGTTTCCCGGGCGTGAATGCCCCGTGACCATTCAAGGTCTGAAAGGAAGTGGTTTGACTGGGATTTCTCCCACAACCGGGGTGCTATAAGAAAGCGCATGGAGCGCGATTTACAGCGAAGCCAACATGGAATTTTATGTTGCGAGGGTGCTGTAAGCCCTGAAAGCAGTCTTAAAGGGTCGGCTCATCAACCCCATCACTATTTTTGCACAATCATTTTGCCAGTGCATATTCCATATTCGAAAGAGAGGCAGTTTCCTCTTTAAACCGGTACTCCCTCTGGTTGCGATTACCTTTTCGCAAAAGTATATCGTCCCTGTACATTCTTGCCAGGTATGTTGATACGGTGCTCAGGCTTATTTTCCCGTAAACGGTTTCATACTGTCGTTTTACGTCGAGGGATGAGAACCATATCCTGGGATATTCAAATCGCAGGAACATCTCTAAACGCTCTTTCAAAGTTAGCGGCTCGGACTCGTCGATACCTGCTGTAAAGGATGTTTCCTGCGGGGGAGTAGTTTTACTTTTTGCAGCCGTCATAATGAATTTGGTGGCAGACATGGCGAAGAATTCGCCTTCGAATTGCGCATTTGCTTTTGTGCCGTCATCCTTTTCCATGCGGATAAAAACCTCATCGGCTTCGATTGAATTGAGATAAGTTACAGCAAGCTCGGCGCAGTCAGGCCCATTATAATTTATGCTGCCTGCATTTTTTCCTTCGATTTCGAGCCTTATTTTCATGAATCCTCAAAAATGAGAGTGCTGCCCGCCCGTTCGTAGCGGACAGCCCTGACATGCGGATTTCCCCTCCGATGTCTCCTTATTTTAGGTGAAATATTTTATGTGAACGACATGTGAATAGATGTAACTTCTAATATTTAAGCTTTCAATAGAAATAAAGGTTTATTAGTGTTTAAATCAAAAAAGAAGGATTAATTACATATATTTTAAAAATCAATCTTATAACAGCCTTAATATAAGAATAAATTCCTTCTGATGTTCGCTCCATGATAATAAAGTATATAATTGCCCTATTAATTTTTCCAGTGGAAACAAAGGGGTAAGCATATTTTTAGTTAAACACAGTTATTCACAGTTTATTTAGTAAAATAAAGATTTATAATCCTTATATTAACACAGATTTTCCTGATACCTCAGGTTATTCTTTCAGGAACTATAACTTATTTAACGGCGGCAATGAATTAAGAAGGCAGGTAAAGCAATATGGCCGAATACACTATTGAATCCCTATCTAAGGAAAAACGCATATTTAACCCCGCACCGGAATTCAGCAAAAAAGCATATATAAAATGTCTTGAAGAATACAAAAAAATTTATGACGACTCCATTAAAGACCCTGCATCTTTCTGGGCGCAGAAAGCGGAAGACCTCGCGTGGTTTAAAAAATGGGATAGTGTTTATTCCTGGGATCCTGAAAACGTAATATGTAAGTGGTTTGAAGGGGGGAAATTGAATGCATCATACAACTGCCTTGACAGGCATCTTTCTTCGCGTGGGAACAGAATAGCCATATTCTGGGAAGGCGATAACGGGGATACTGAGAGTTACACTTACGCACAATTGCATATCGAAGTATGTAAATTCGCAAACGTCCTTAAGAAAAAGGGCATCAAAAGGGGCGAGAGGGTTGCAATTTATTTGCCGATGATACCGCAGCTTGTGATTTCGATGCTTGCATGTGCAAGAATCGGCGCGATTCACAACGTGGTATTTGCGGGTTTCAGCGCAGATTCACTGCGCACCCGCATTCATGACAGTTCATGCAAGATGGTGATCACGGCAAATGTGGGTTTACGGGGAGGTAAGACCGTGCCCCTTAAAGAGAATGTTGACCGGGCGCTTGAAAACAGCGTGGAAACCGTGATTGTTTATAATCGAACCGATTCAAGCGTAAATATGCAAAAAGGACGTGATTTCTGGTGGCATGAAGAAATGTCTTCGGTCTCAACCGAATGCGAACCTGAAACGATGGATGCCGAGGACCCCCTGTTCATCCTGTACACAAGCGGCAGTACGGGCAAACCAAAAGGTGTTCTGCATACCACAGGTGGATACCTGCTATATGTATTGCAGACATTCAGGTGGATATTCGATTACCGCGATGAGGATATATACTGGTGCACCGCGGACTGCGGATGGGTAACAGGTCACAGCTACACGGTATACGCACCGCTGGCAGCGGGGGCGACCGAACTTATTTTCGAAGGGGTGCCGGATTATCCGAAACCGGACAGGTTCTGGGAACTCGTTGAAAAATATAAGATTACGATTTTCTACACCGCTCCAACGGCTATCAGGGCAATGGAAAAAAGCGGAGATAAGTGGCCAAAAGGAAGAGACCTTTCAAGCCTCAGGCTTCTTGGCACGGTAGGAGAACCCATAAACCCCGAAGCGTGGCTCTGGTATTATAACATTATAGGGAACGGACGATGCCCTGTAGTTGATACATGGTGGCAGACCGAGACTGGAGGCATACTTATCACTCCTCTTCCCGGTGCAACGCCGCTTAAACCGGGTTCTGCAACGTTTCCTTTCCCCGGTATCGAGCCGGTTGTTTTGAGAGCGGATGGCAAGGAAGCGGATATCAATGAAGGTGGGCAGCTTGTTATCAAGAAACCCTGGCCGGGGATGATGCGAACGGTGTACGGCGACCACCAGCGTTTCAAGGACAAATATTTCACCACGTTCCCGGGATTATACCAGACCGAGGACGGGGCAAGGAAAGATGAGGATGGTTACTACTGGATAATGGGAAGATTAGATGATGTTATAAAGGTTTCAGGGCACAGGCTCGGAACTGCGGAAATAGAAAGTTCTCTTGTGTCCCACAATGAAGTTGCCGAGGCGGCGGTGGTCGGCTATCCGCATGAGGTAAAAGGGGAGGCTGTCTATGCATTTGTCACGCTCAAGGAAGGCGTGGTAAAAAGCAGCGAATTGAAAGCAGAACTCACTGCTCATGTCAGGAATTCCATAGGCCCGATTGCAAAACCCGAGAAACTTCAATTTGCGGATGCGCTTCCCAAGACGCGCTCGGGGAAAATCATGAGAAGAATCCTCCGCAAAATTGCGTCGGGGGCTATTAATGATATCGGGGATATTACCACGCTGGCAGACCCTTCTGTGGTTGATGCGCTTGTGAAGGAGAGGGAATGAACACTTTGCGTTCTTGGCGCGCTTTGCGGTGTTCGGTTTTACTCACCGCAGAGGGCGCAAAGGTCGCAAAGATAAGTTTAAAACGTTTAGTTTTTAACTATAATTAAAACAATTTTCCACCACCAAAAAAACTTATTAATCACCTGTGCATAGTGAGAGCCATGATAATTTCGATGACCCTTGAACTCAAGGATATTCCGGGGCAACTGGTTCTGGCACTTGCGCCAATATCTGAACTCCATGGCAATATCATGAGCGTCGTGCACCAGCATTACGAGAAGACGCCACGTGGCACAATCCCTGTACAGGTCACTTTCGAGATAGAGCACAGGGTCCTTAATAAACTCATCCAGCGGCTTGAGAAAAGCGGCGTCGGGGTAGCAAGGGTCGGTGAAGAACGCCTGCGCTCTACGGTTTCAGTGATTCTTATCGGGCATATCGTTCATTCGGATATGGGAGACACCATCGACAGGATAGACTCAACAGGTTTTGCGGAAGTTGTGGACATGTCGCTTGCAATGCCGGCCATAGAAAAAACATCGTCCGCGTATCTCGTCATCAATGCTGTCGGCGAGAAGGAATTGGGAATGGCTCTGGATATCCTGAGGGATGTGGCAAATAAAAAAGACCTTCTTATGATAGAACCAATACGGCTGAACTCGGTGGGAACATGAAGACTATCAGGATATCGATTATCGGATTCGGCGCCGTTGGGCAGGGAGTCGCCCGTTCTCTCCTTTCAAAACATGGATATCTTAAAAAACAGGGTTATGATATCCGCGTTGTGGCAATATCAGATTCAAAGGGCAGCGAAATAAACACTGCGGGAATAGACCTTGAGGATGCCGTGAACAGGAAAAAAGAAAAAGGCACTGTTTCGACAGGGACAGAAACGGCGCTTGAGATCATACGTGACGTGGAGCACGATATTGTTGTGGAAGTTACTCCCACGAATATTAAAAACGGAGAACCCGGGCTTGGCAACATACGCGCTGCGCTCAAAGCGGGAAGGCATGTGGTCACTTCAAATAAAGGCCCGCTTGCATTGCGTTTCACCGAGTTAAAGGAAGCTGCCGAAGACAATGGCCTGCACCTGCGGTATGAGGCGACCGTTGGCGGTGCTGTCCCGGTATTCAATCTTGTGCACGAGGCTCTGGCCGGAAATTCCATTATCGGGATTGAGGGTATACTTAACGGCACATGCAATTATATCCTGACAAGGATGGAAGAAGAGAGAATGCCGTATGAACTTGTATTGAAAGAGGCGCAGGAACTCGGGATAGCCGAAACCGACCCGACGTATGATGTTGAAGGAATCGATTCTGCAATCAAACTGGTCATCATTGCAAATTCGATATTCGGGCAAAATGCAACATACAGCGACGTGGATATTACAGGAATTACGAAAATCACACCCGAAGCCCTTGAACTTGCAAACAAGAATAATTATGTAGTGAAACTCGTATGCGAAGCCCGCGAGGGAAAGCTTACGGTCGCGCCGCGCCTTGTCCCGAAACGCCATCCTCTTGCTGTGGGCGGTACATTGAACGTGGCATCGCTGCTGACAGACCTTGCGGGAAGGATAACTATCAGCGGGAAAGGGGCGGGTTCTATTGAGACGGCAAGTTCTATCCTGAGTGATATCCTGTACATTGCAAGAAATTCATGAAGGCCGTTCTCGTTAGTTCAGACGAAGCTGAAAACGTTAGGCAAAAATTGCTTTTAGAGCGGGCGCTTGATAAAACAAGGAAGATTGTCAAAAAGGAAAGCTTTGTTGAAATCCCGGTAAAGTTCGATATCAAAGGTTTTACACTTGTAGAGCAGGAAGCTCCGAGGTTATACATCCCGAAAAAAACCCTTGGCGATGTTCTTGATATTCCCGATAGCGAAAGAAAACTTTTACCTTCCGGATGGCAGGTTCTCGGTGATATTGTCATAGTTACGCTAAAGAAGGAACTGGAACACAGGAAAGCAGAGATAGGACAGGCATTATTGTCTTTATATCCTGCATGCAGGACAGTACTTCTTGACAGGGGAATCACAGGAAGGATGAGGCAGCCTGTCAGGGAAATAATCGTGGGTGAAAATACCGAAACCATACACAGGGAGAACGGCTGCCTTTTTAAGCTCGACGCCATGCGAATAATGTTTTCCATGGGGAACCTTGCTGAAAAAAAGCGAATGAGCAGGCTCGGGAAAGGTGAAGTTGTTGTCGATATGTTCGCAGGCATCGGGTATTTCTCAATACCCATGGCAGTACATTCAAAACCCGTGAAGATATTTTCAATAGAGATTAACCCTGAAGCATTTGGTTATCTAAAAGAGAATGTAAAGCTTAACAAAGTCGGAGGAATAATCGAACCTGTAGCCGGGGACTGCTCGATAGTCACACCGCGCGGGATAGCTGACCGCGTTATCATGGGTTATCTTGATGCGCATATTTATCTTGAGCATGGCATCCGCGCCCTTGTGCCGGGTGGGATTATTCACTATCATGAGGCTGTTCCCGAGGCAGTTGAGCGCCGCCCTGTTGAAAGAATAATGGAGGCTTCGGGGAAGCTCGGGAGGAGCGCGGAGATTATCGGGATGCGGAGGATAAAGAAATACTCACCCGGCGTATGGCATGTGGTAGTGGATGCGAAGGTTTGTTAATATTTTAAACAACTCTTAAATTCCAGAGGCATTTAGAATGGTTAAAGCATGCCCAGGACGGGATCCGAACCCGTGACCTCCAGATTTCTCAGGAAGCATAAGCGCCTCTTCAAATTTACCCTATGAGTCTGGCGCCCTAACCAACTAGGCCACCTGGGCATAACCCTCCCATACATGCGAAGCGGTATTAAAATATATCGTATTCCTGCGCGATACTTTAATCCTGCGAAGGCATTTCAACCGCAGCCCCTGCTTTTCTTAAATCCTCAAAAAACCCCGGGTATGAAATGCTGACGGATTCAATCGTATCAATCGTTGTATCCCCTGCCACCAATCCGGCAACAGCCAGCGCCATGACAATCCTGTGGTCATCCCAGCCGTGAACCTCTGCGCCTCTTATCGCGCCGCCTTTTATTATCAGCCTGTCCTTTTCCTCTGTGATGTCCACGCCCATTTTCTTGAGTTCAACAGTCATCGCGTGAAGCCTGTCGGTTTCCTTATACCTTACATGTTCAGCGTTCCCGATGACCATGGTTCCTTTCGAAACCGCGCCAAGAACAGCCAGCGTTGGCACAAGGTCTGGAGTCTTCCCGACATCCACTTCAATGCCATTAAGCTCGCTCTTGCTTACCTTAACTTCTCCTTTTTTCTCATTCCATGAGATTTCCGCTCCCATTTTACCGAGAATTTCTATCAATGCCGAATCACCCTGCTCTGAAGGATACAGGTTCTTAATGGTAATATCGCCGCACAGCGCGCCTATCGCCATCATATACGATGCTGATGAAAAATCGCCCGGGACATTATAGGAACTCATGTCATATTCCTGCTCGGGCGGAATTGTAAAAGTGTTCGGATTATCTTCAATTATTTTGGCTCCTGCGCCTTTTAGCATATCGATTGTAATGTTCACATACGGGCGGGATTTCAATTCGCCTTTTATCATCACTTTTGTCTTATGTGACGCAAACGGGCAGGCGATGAGGAGCGCGGATATGAACTGCGAACTTACAGAGCCGTCGATATAAACAGCCCCTCCCCTCATTTTCCCTCTTACCACAATCGGCGCCGTCCCGTTATTGCGCGTGGAGAATGCTTCGGCGCCGAGGTCGTTTAACGCATTCAGGAGCGGGGTATTGGGTCTTGTCCTGATGCTTGCATCGCCTGTGAGGACAGTGGCGCCGTTTACAAGCGATGCCACTGCTGTCATTATGCGAAGCGTGGTGCCCGAGTTTGCAACGTCTATTATATTATCTGGGATTTTTAATTTACCATCAAAGCCTTTGATAACCAGTGAATCTTTTTTTGATACGATTTCAGCCCCGAAAGCTTCTGATGCCCTTATCGTTGCTTTTGTGTCTTCGGATATCAGCGGGTTATTGATTGTCGCTTTTTTTGAGAGCGCGGCTATTGCAATAGCCCTGTGGGTGTAGCTTTTTGAGGGAGGGGCGTTTACAACGCCTTTTATATCGGATTTCTGGATTGTCACTTTCATGTTTGAGGCTAAAATAAGGATGAAACTATTTATAATTGCTCTGTATGAGCGTTATTTAGTTCAGAATCGGTAGCTATGAACCCGATAAAATTATGCCATAAAAAGTTTTTAGTCAACAAAAACCATAAGATGCACAGCTAATGAAATAACTTCCGATGCATCTTTATATTCGCTCATCAATTAATGGACGGGTATCGAAATATGGCAGAAGCTGATGGTAATATAAAAGAAGACACCGGGAAGCCTTCAAGCCTGAGAAATATAACTATCGTTGCTGTTTTCATCATCCTTGGCATAATCGCATACTTTATCGCCAGACCGCCGATTCTGTCCGTATCCCCGGATCCGCCTTACATTAATTTTGAAATCACCAACGGAGAGGGCAGATATCAGATGTTCCACATATCCAATACCGGCGGCGGTACATTGTCCTGGAATATAAGAGCCGACCAGCCATGGATAGAAGTCAACCCTGAAAGTGGAACCGGTTCCGAAATTATTTCCATTAATCTCAATACGGCTGACCTCGTCCCCGGAAAATATAAAGGAACTATTACCATAACATCAAATGGCGGTGTAAAGACTGGCAACGTATATCTAACTTTAATGCCAGAGCCACCTCAAACTGTGGATGGGACATCGGGAGCAAGAATAACTCTGGCTGTAGGTGAGACCTGGAATATCGGTGACGGCTGGTCTGTCCAGGCACAGGCAATAGATGCCAAAGCAACCCCAAAACAGATATGGCTTGTTCTTTCCAGAAATGGAATTAGATTAGATGATAAAGTTCTGTCCGAGGGTGAGACCTATAATTACAAGAATATTTTCAGCATAAAGATTGCCTCCATTTATGCCGGGGCAGTCAGCGATATGGCAACCCTTACGGATTATCAGAAGGGGTAGTAGGATATGTTGAGCCCTGCGTCTGCGGAAAACATCAAAGAACATTATCGCCGCCTTTCTGATTTCAAAGGGGTTTCAAAGGAAGAATTTAAATCAAGGCTAAAGAAAAAAGCTTCCGGTGGAAGTTGATTTAGTTGAGCGAAGACACAAATACAAAATATCTGCGTTCATCTGCGTTTATCTGCGGTTTGCTCTTTCATAGTTCTTAGCAAGCTGAAACCAAACGACATTTCATCAACACCTTAACAAAAGGCTTAAATGCAACAAAACCCTTTATGCGAATCCCCAAAAGTCCGGATAGTGTAGCGGCCTATCATGGAGGCCTGTCGAGTCTCCGACCCGGGTTCAAATCCCGGTCCGGACGTTTTTTTATTTTTTAACGTATAGGAAAGTAGAAACAAACATCTCTATCTCGCAGTTGAAATTCAATTAACAATCTTG
Source organism: Candidatus Methanoperedens sp. (assembly GCA_041491305.1). Classification (GTDB taxonomy): domain Archaea; phylum Halobacteriota; class Methanosarcinia; order Methanosarcinales; family Methanoperedenaceae; genus Methanoperedens. The sequence goes on along the minus strand of JBGPUU010000029.1, from coordinate 14,999 downwards.
GGGGTAAATGAATCCAAGTAAGGATAATCGACCACAGAGCACATAGAGAGCACAGAGTTGTAACAGTTCTCTGTGTCCTCCGTGCTCTCTGTGGTTTTTAAAGTGAAAATCACAAATTATATTACTTCATCCTCTAATTTCAGTATCCCATGGGAACCGAGAAATCAAGAAAATTATTCGAAGAGGCAAAAAAAGTCCTTCCCGGAGGCGTGAGCAGCCCTGTCCGGGCAATCAAGCCATATCCATTTTACACAAAACGCGCGAACGGCTCAAAAATAACAGATATCGACGGCAACGAGTACATCGATTACGTCATGGGATACGGCCCGCTGCTTCTCGGCCATAACTACCCCGCCATTAAAGAAGCTGTGATAAAACAACTCCCGGACGGCTGGCTATACGGCACGCCAACCGAACTTGAAGTAACGCTTGCAAAAGAGATAATCAAACTTTATCCAAGTATAGGCATGGTGCGCTTTGTTTCCACAGGGACAGAGGCTACCATGGGGGCGCTACGAGCTGCAAGAGGATTTACGGGGAAGAACAAGTTCATTAAAATCGAAGGCGGATTCCACGGCGCCCACGAAGCTGCGCTTGTAAAAGCAGGTTCCGGCGCAACTACGCTCGGCACTCCAGATTCAGCCGGCGTTCCAAAGGATTTCACGAAAAATACACTGCAAGTGCCTTTTAATGATATCGAGGCAATGACCACCGCTATCGAAGCGTACAAAGACGATGTGGCTGCGGTTATCATCGAGCCGGTGCTTGGCAATATCGGGCCCATTCTCCCGAAGGAAGGCTACTTAAAAGAAGTCCGCGCAGTGACGCGTGAGAATGACGTTGTGCTGATTTTCGACGAGGTTATAACTGGCTTCCGTCTTGCCATGGGCGGCGCCCAGGAATATTACGGTGTCACACCCGACATGACCACGCTTGGGAAAATACTCGGAGGTGGCTTTCACATCGGCGTGATAGGAGGAAAGCGCGAGATCATGGAGAATATCTCGCCGGCCGGACCAGTCTACCAGGCAGGCACTTTCAACGGCAGCCCGGTATCCATGACCGCAGGACTTGCGGTAATCAAAACCCTCAAGGGAGAGAAAGTTCATGCGAAAGTGAACAAAGCCGGGGATTCCATGCGCTCCTGCCTGTCTGATGTAATCAGCGACCTGGGTCTTGATTACAGCGTAAGCGGAATCGGTAGCATGTTCAAGGTGTTCTTCGGCGATATGCCCTACAATTACCAGGATGCGTTAAAATGCGATAAGGAGAAGTTCAATGTGTTCTTTAAGAAAATGTTAGCTGACGGCATCTTCCTCCCGCCTTCGCAATACGAGACCAACTTTTTATCGCTTGCCCATTCACAGGATGATATAGATAAGACCATAGAGGCTTATCGAAGGAATTTGAAATGAAGCTTTCCGGGCCGCTTCGGATAGGGACGAGGGGCAGTAAACTTGCGCTTGCCCAGGCAAACCTTGTTTCAGGCCTTCTTTTAAAAAATGGCGTCAAAACCGAAATAAAAATCATAAAGACATGCGGCGATACCTTCACAGACAGGCCGCTTCATGAAGTGCAGGGATTCGGTGTTTTCGTACGGGAAATAGATGACTCGATGCTGGCGGGTGATATCGATATCGCGGTGCACAGTATGAAAGACGTTCCCACCGAACGCCCGCCCGAACTTAAGATTGCGGCTGTGATGAAGCGTGATTCTCCCTATGATTTCCTTCTCACGCGCGACGGGATAAAATTAAAAGACCTGCCGGCCGGTGCAACCATAGGAACCACGAGCCTTCGGCGCCGCGCACAGCTTATGCGATTCCGCAATGACCTTACCATAAAAGAACTGCGCGGTAATATCGATACGCGCCTTCGCAAGCTAAAAGAAGGGCAGTACGACGGCATCTTCCTTGCCGAAGCAGGGCTTGAACGTATGAAATGGGATATTCCGGGTGAGCGCCTGAATCCTGATGATTTCGTCCCGTCCGCAAACCAGGGAACAGTGGTTATAGTCACAAAAAAAGGCTCTGAGGCAGAGCGCGCTGCAAAAGCGCTGGATGATGAAAAAACACGACTTGAAACAAGGGTAGAACGCATCATTATCGGTATTCTTGGCGGCGGCTGTCTTGTGCCGATTGGGGCTTTTGCACAAACGGAAGGCGATAAAATTCATGTTCGCTGCGAGGTTCTCTCGGTGGATGGAAAACGCTGCGTAAAAATAGATGAATTTATAAACCCTGCAGAATATGAGCAGAAGGCTGAGAGCATCGGAAATGAGTTGAAAAGAAAAGGCGGAGGAGAACTCGTTGAAGAGGCAATAAAAATGTTCGCAGCAAAAAGAGGAATAAATGACCGGGAAAGTTTATCTTGTGGGCTCAGGTCCTGGTGACCCCGAGCTTTTGACAATAAAGGCAAAAAGGCTTATAGAGAGCGCTGAGGTTATCCTTTACGACCAGCTGCCCGGTGAAGCTATTCTTAAAATGCTTCCCGAATCCGCAGAAAAAATCGATGTGGGGAAATATGCAGGGAATCATAAGCTTTCACAGTGGCAGATAAATGAATTGCTGGTCAAGCGGGCAAAGGAAGGGAAAATAGTAGTACGGCTTAAAGGCGGAGACCCCTATCTTTTCGGGCGCGGTGGCGAGGAAGCCCAGACGCTTGCGCAGGAGGGTATTGAGGTCGAGATCGTGCCCGGTATCACGTCGGCCATTGCGGTTCCGGCTTACGCGGGAATTCCGATAACACATCGCGATTACGCTTCTATGGTCACTTTTATCACAGGGCATGAAGACCCTGAAAAAGAAGATACTGCCCTTGACTGGGAACTGCTTGCGCGGTTTAAAGGGACGCTTGTTATCCTGATGGGCGTCAGCATGCTTCCGCGCAATGTAAAGGAACTGGTAAAACACGGGAAATCCATCGATACGCCTGTGGCTGTCATCGAAAGAGGAACGCGGCCAGACCAGCGTGTCACTATCGGGACGCTTGCGGATATCGTGGGACTGTGCAAACAGCGAAACGTAAAAGCGCCGGCTATAACCGTAATAGGCGATGTGGTAAAACTCCACCATGAATTAGTTCGTTGAAAAACCACTGAGAACGCAGAGGACACAGAGAAAAAATAACAAATCTCAGTGCTCTCTGTGTCCTCCGTGGTTAATTATCTGAACGGGATTGATAATCCAATAAAATATATGAAATCAACTTATCTATTCAATAGCGGGATAAGAAAATGCGTTTATAATATGTGTTAAAAAATGATAGTTATGAAAGTAATTGCCATTATGAGACCAGCCGGATATCTGGCCGGATCGGTCAAACTCGCAAATTCAATGGGATTCGATACGATTACCGCGCCCATGATTGATGTAATGGATAAGACGGATGCCAATTTTAAGGGATTTGTGGAGAGGGTCATGGGCGGGAAAGTGGACTATGTGATATTCACAAGCGCAAATGGCGTCGAGTTCACGCTTTTAAAACTGGATGACCCTGAAGAATTTATCGACCAGCTCAATAGGACGCATGTGGTCGCAATCGGCCCGAAGACAAAAATAGCCCTTCAAAAAAAGGGAATACGGGTGAATATTGTGCCTGAATCGTTCAGTTCGCAGGGGCTGGTTGAGCAAATGAGCGGAATTGAGGGGGCGGTAATCGAGATTGCCAGAAGCAGTCACGGTGCGCCCGAACTTGTAGAAGGGCTTTTGAAAAAAGGCGCGGTTGTTCATGAGACGCAGGTGTACCAGTTAATAAGCCCCAGGGATGAAAGGCACAAAAGGCTTATGGAGCGGGCACTTGCCGGGGAAATTGACATATTTGCATTCACAAGCTCGATGATGGCAAGGAATTTGATGGCGCTTGCGGATGAAATGGGAGTGAAGGATGAGCTTGTCAGGATAATGAATGAAAAGACTGTTGGCGCAATCGGGAAACCGACGGCGGATACTTTATCTGGGTTCGGGATAGATGTTAAGGTAATACCGAAACACTATACGTTTGAGGAACTTCTTTTGGAATGTAAAAAGCGGGATTGTTAGAGGAACATATTGCCGCGAAAGTTATAAGTTAAGGTGCATTCAGTGTAATAAAATAATAATTATGCAAGAGAAAATAAAAGCCGAAATTTATTTTGATGGAAAATATTACTGTGCCAGGACACTTAATTTTGATGTTTTTACTTATGGGGAAACCCTTAATGAAGCCTTAAGAAATCTAAGGGAAGCCGTAGCTCTGCATCTAGAAGAATGAAACATCAACCTTTTTTCCTTCCCATGTCCATGCGTGAAGCCGCAGAGCTTGGAATCCAAGAATTCGACATAATCCTCGTAACAGGTGATGCTTATGTCGACCATCCCTCATTCGGCGCTGCAATAATCGGGCGGGTGCTATGGGATGCAGGTTACACAGTTGGTATCATATCGCAGCCCGACTGGAAGAGCGATATAGATTTCAAGAAACTCGGAAAACCGCGCCTATTCTTTGGCGTCACTTCAGGGAATGTGGATTCCATGGTGAATAATTATACTCCAAACCTGAAAGTACGAAGCGATGATGTTTATTCACCTGCAGGACAAGGAGGACTTAGACCAAACCGCGCAGCGATAGTCTATTCAGATAAAATTCATTCGATATTCCCCGGAACCCCGATAGTGCTGGGAGGCATTGAGGCAAGCCTGCGCCGGTTTGCGCATTATGATTACTGGAAGGATTCGGTGCGCCAGTCAATACTTGCGGATGCGCCGGCGGATATGCTGGTGTTCGGGATGGGTGAGAGGCAGGTTGTTGAGATTGCTTCACGATTATCAAAAGGCGAGGATGTTAAAAATATCAACGATATTCCCGGCACTGCAACCAAAATGGAAATAAGTAAGTGGCGTTCTCTAGGGCATGAGGGTTATGTGGAGATACCGTCTTTTAACGATGTCTCGACTGACAAAAACCTTTACGCCGAAGCATTCAAACTCCATTATCAGGAGCAAGACCCGGTACACGGAAGACCAGTAGCGCAGCCGCACCCGAAAACTATCATCATCCAGAACAGACCTGCGATGCCTTTAACCACTGCGGAACTTGATCATGTGTATGAACTCCCGTACTCAAGAAAAGCCCATCCATCATATAAAAAACCCATACCTGCGCTCGCGCCTGTCAAGTTTTCAATCGTTAGCCACCGCGGATGCTTTGCAGCGTGCTCTTTCTGTGCCCTGACGCATCATCAGGGAAGAATCGTGCAGAGCCGCAGTATAGAATCCATTGTGCGCGAGGTTAAAAGAATGACAAAGATGGCGGATTTTAAAGGCATCGTGCAGGACGTGGGCGGGCCGACAGCAAATATGTATTCGCTGCATTGCGCGCGCTGGGATACGGAGGGCGCATGTACAGATAAAATATGCACTTTTTGCAAAAGCCTTGATGTAAGCCATGAAAAACAGGTTGAACTCCTGCGGCGTCTTCGCGAGATTCCTGGAGTTAAAAAAGTGTTCATCGGCTCAGGTATCCGTTACGACCTCGTACTGGCGGATTCATCCGGTTATCTGCCGGAACTTTGCGAGCACCATGTCAGCGGGCATCTTAAGGTCGCGCCTGAGCACATAATGCAGCACGTTCTCGATATTATGCACAAACCGTCAAGGGAAGTGTTTGAGGAATTCAAAATGAAGTTTGACTCCTTGAACAAGGGACTCGGGAAAAAGCAGTATATTCTTCCTTATTTCATGTCCGGTCATCCCGGCTGTACTGTGGAGGACATGGTTGAACTGGCTGAGTACATACGCGACAATAATCTCTATACAGAGCAGGTGCAGGATTTCACACCCACGCCGATGACGGCTTCAACATGCATGTATTATACCGGTATCAATCCTTTCACTATGGAAAAGGTGCATGTGGCGAAAGGGAGGGAGAAAAGGATACAGCGCGCCTTGCTTCAGTATAAGGACGACAGGAATTACGAGTTTGTGTATGAGGGGCTGAAGATGGCAAGAAGGGAGGAACTGATCGGAGAGGGGCGGAAATGTTTGATAGGGAGAAGAGGGCATTAGGTTTCAGATATTTTTTCGATTAATGCTTCAATTCCTGGTAGATTTGATTCTACATTGAATTTTTTCAGAATATAATCAGCAGCAATACTTCCATCAAAATTTTTTCTTGCCTCTTTTTCAATCATATGCATGAGATGAAACCAATTAACTAAAATTCTAAACTCATCCTTATTAAAATCTGTATATAATGTGTGTTTATGCCAATCTTGGTCATATACAAGATAACTTGCATTCAAGCTTTTACTTCCTATAGATTGCAGACCTGACATTACATCACGTGTGAATTTCAATTGCGTTAATAACATCTTTTTGTGAGATTCCATTTCGAATTTTCGCAAATCTTGTTGAGTGTTTAATGTTAATTTTACACCTAAATATGTAAATAATCCACCAACAGCCCCTCCAAAAACTGCTCCCAAAAATCCAATCCACATAGCATCTAACATATTTTATTCCTCAACTTCAAACTTCTCCGTCCTCAACTCACCATTCTCCTCAATCAACTGCTCCACCTTCTGCTGTGCGCTTTTCAACTTGTCATTGCATTCCCTCACAAGCTTAATCCCTTTTTCAAAAAGCATAAGGCTCTCATCAAGCGAAAGCTGCCCCTTTTCCAGTTTCTCAACTATACCCTCAAGCTCCAGAAGCGCTTCCTCAAAACTCATTTCCATGTGCATACCTCTTTATCATTTACTTTGCATTTGATTTTTCCATCATTAACTATTATCGAAAGCTCATCCTTTTTCTCAACATCACCTATGCTGCGCACAAGCGTTTCTCCAGGCAATTTCAATGTTATGCTGTAACCCCGCAAAAGCGTCCCGAGCGGACTGACGGCATCGAGTTTGCCTGCATGCGCATTGAAAATCGACTTTTTTGATTCCATGATTCTCCTCAAGCTCAATATCTGCCGCTGTGTCATTTCATCCACGTACTGCATGTAATCTGCAAGCCGCTCTAAAAATAGGCGCGGTTCGACACCTGCTTTCAGTTCGGAAATATGGTTTATGCTGTCACTGATACTGCGCCTCTGTGTTTCGATTAGCCTGTCGCCCAGCCTGTTTATGTGATTTGCAAGCTCAGCCCTGTCAGGCACGGCTATCTCAGCAGCTGCCGATGGAGTCGGGGCGCGGACGTCAGCCACAAAATCGGCTATTGTATAATCGGTTTCATGCCCCACGGCGGATATAATGGGTATTCTTGAATTGAAAATCGCCCGCGCCACAAGTTCTTCATTGAAAGCCCAGAGGTCTTCGATCGAGCCCCCGCCTCTCCCGAGAATTATCAGGTCAACGTCCGTTCTATTGAGCGCGGAAATTGAGTCGATTATGCTTTGTGTCGCGTATTCTCCCTGCACTATTGTGGGGAAAAAAAGCAGGTTTACAGGGTATCGCCTCTTGATAACGGTCAAAATATCGTGAAGAACTGCGCCGGTGGGCGATGTTGCAATCCCGATTTTTTGGGGGAACCTTGGCAGGGATTTTTTATGCTCAGGCGAGAACAAACCTTCCATTGCAAGTTTGTTTTTCAATTGCTCGTATGCTTTGTAGAGTTCCCCGATGCCGTCAGGTCGGATTGCCCTGACCTTTAACTGGTAAACGCCTTTTTGCTCATAGACATCCAGGTCACCCAGGACAAGCACTTTCATGCCGTGCTCCAATTCAAATTTCAGGTTCTTGCCGTACCATTTGAACATGACGCATTGAAGCTGGCTTGCCTTATCCTTCAGTGTAAAATAGCGGTGACCCGATTTGTGGTTCGTGAAATTTGAGATTTCACCCCTTACCCAGACATCGTTGAACTGCCCGGATGTAAGGATACCTTTTACAGCAAGTGTGAACTCATGGACTGTATAGATGCCTTTCTCTTCAAAAACCATAGTTAGTTGTTATATTATTCCTGATATGTATCTGCTTTGCGATAGCGATGTGAAAGTATTAATTCCTAAAAAAAACTGTCAAGCGGCGTGATAGTTTCCAGTTCTTGTTTGCTGATTACAGCTTCTGCAAGTATATTTTCCCTGATATTAACCGGCGCTCCGCATCGAAGGGCGATCGCTATGCAGTCACTTGGTCTTGCGTCCAGTTCAAAATGCTGCCCATCCCATGAAACAGACATTCGCGCATAATAAACACCTTCATTTAATTCATCTATCAGGATACTGTCTATTTTTGAACTCATTTTTTGAAGGAGAGAAACGAACAGGTCATGCGTCATAGGTCTTGGCGGTATGTCACGGTTCAGCGCCGCATTAATTGAAATCGCCTCAGATAAACCGATATAGATTGGCATGATACGTTTTGAATTGTCTTCAAGAAGTACAATCGGTACCGGGCCAGGCGCTTTCTCTATTAAATACACGCCTTTAATGACTACCTGCAGGATTGCGCCGTTCATTACATTATTATTAATAAGAGGGGTAATAAGTTTATCCGATACTACAATCGATAGTGCATAAAAAAACTTAATATAGATTAAATGAATTAAGCAAGGGTGATTAAATGTCCTCAGCAAGTAATTTAATAAAGATGTTGGTAGGTATAGTGATTTTAGTTATCGGTGTCGTATGGTACACCGGATTGAAAGGCTATCTTGGGTATTGGAGTGAACTAGTTAGTTTGTTGAAAGCCACCATCGGTCTCTTCCTCCTGTTCGTCGGGTTAATCGTCGCCTGGATGGGATATGACGATTACAAGATGGATAAGGAGATGGCAAAGGAAGAGAAAAAAGAAGAAACCAAATAAGAATAAACTGCTTAGGGGAGAAGGGATTATATCTTCAGTAATACCAGTTAATATTCAGATATTCTCTTCTGGTTTTTACTGAATTTCTCAACCAGTTTTTTTGATGTTTCCCACGAGTTCCTGGCAAAATCCGGAAGCGAACCATATTCCTGGAACCAGTCTTCAAGGAACGAGATGGTTTTCGGGTCTGCAGGATAGCCGCTTCCGATTTCCACGCCAGCATTTTTTTCCAGTTCCTTTACCAGGGCATCCCTCTTTACTTTTGCAAGGATGGAGGCAGCAGAAACAATCGGGTATTTCACATCTGCATTATGTTCCGAAGTGATTTCCAAATCTCTTGTATATTTTTTCCTTATATTTTCCCCGAAACGGTAAGCTATTACATCCGCAGCATCCACAAAAGCATGGTCGGGTTTTAGTTCTTCAAGGACTTTTGCATAAGAAACAACCATTATCTCGTTCATTGTCATAATTTTACGAAGTTCATCTATCTGGAACGGGCTGACTTCAAGGATGAAATATTTATCGACAAGCTTTTTTATCCCGACAGCAAGAATTTCCCGTCTTTTAGCTGTCAATTGTTTTGAATCCTTTACCCCGATTTGTGCGAGGGCATCCAGCTTTTCTTCATTAAGAAGCACTCCCGCAACACACATGGGACCGAGCACAGGCCCTTTGCCAGCTTCATCTATGCCGGAAATCATTTCTATGTCCTAAAGCACTTTTTCATGGGTCATTATTTCAGTCCCGTATATATTTTTCATATATTTGAGGGCATATTCATGGGCTTGTTCGTCGATTGAAGCAGTACAATCGCTAAGTACAATGGTATCATATCCTGAAAAATAGGCAAGAGCGACATCATTCTGGATACAGATATCAGTACTTACTCCTGTAAAAATCAGGGTAGCTATTTCCATTTTTTTTAGGATTTCAGGTAAACAGGTATTCGCAAATCCGCCATACCATCTCTTTTCAATTACGATATCCGTGTTTTCAGGCTTGAGTTCTGGTATTATTTCCGAGCCTTTAGTGCCTTTCATGGCATGTTCTCCCCAGATTTTCATCTCCCGGTCAGTTGGGGTATGGACATCACGCAGGTATATTATCGGAATGCCCTGTTTTCTTGCTTTTTTTATAACATTCGCAATATTCGGAACTATTTTCCGGGCGCGAACGCTGCCCAGTCTTCCTGTTACAAAATCATTCAACATATCCGCCACAATAATTGCTTTTTTCATATGCACCGCCATATCAATGTTAGCGGGTGTTTATTTAAATGTTGTTCAGTCCGACTTAAAAAAGTGATAGAATATTTGATGGACAGGTTGGGGAGTGGGGGTTAGTGTATTTAAAATTAGTTACCTGCCCATCAATCTTCTAAAGTAACTTCATTATATTTAAAGATTACCTATCGCGGATGCTATCACCGGAGCCACGCTTACAACACTTACACCCTTATCTATAGTATCGGTGGCAATGATGCCTTTCACGCCTGCTTTAAATAATTTCAGAATGGCATTGTTTGAAAGGACAGGATGTATGCAGGCTGCAAACACTTCATTCGCGCCCTGATTCCTGAGCAGTGATATGGTTTCTGCCATAGTCCCGCCCGTTGAAATTATATCATCGATAATTATTACATCCCTTCCCCGGACATTCATATTTTTAGGCTGGATGGTTACGCTCTCTCCGCTCAAACGCGTTTTCTCAAGGTAATCGCAATCAATGCCAAGGTCTCTTGCCGCGTTCCGGGCAAGATCGATAGCACCGTCATCCGGCGCTACAATAAGCGGGTCTTTGAATTCCATATTTTTTATGTATTTTCCTATCATGGGAGTCGCATCAAGATTAACCGCTTTTGCATCAAAATAGTCAAGAATGCTTTCAGCGTGAATATTGATCGTAAAAACATTATCGGCCTTTATCGCCCGTGCCAGGGCGCGCGGGCTTATCGGTTCTCCTCTCTTGAATTGTTTATCCTGCCGCGCATAACCCATGTACGGGATTACAACATTAATCCTGGATGCTTCGCTAGCGGCATCAATTAACTGGAGAAGTGAAATATAATCAGAATCGTTCACAGTACTTTGGATTATAGTGACATTATCGCCTTCAAAATCGTCCATTATGTGGGTATATAATTCCCCATCTGGAAATTTCTTGAATTCGCTAACCAGCAAATTTGATTTCAGTTCCTTTGAAACTCTTCCTGCAAGCAATTGTGAAGCAGGACCGCCAATAATATCCAATTCAATACCTCATGCCTGTAATAGGCAGAAAGAATATAAAGAATTGGTTTAAATGCTGTGATGAATTTTTATATTACTAATAATATGTAATGTATTATCGTTATATTTATGTACTGCTTTAGCTATTTAAAAACGCCGCAGAAGTACAGATTATAAGAGGATGTTTAACCGCAAAAACGATAGTTTGTAACATTATGCGTGTCTAAATACAAAAACTTATAATAAAGCGGACTAATAATCCACATATATAACCCCGGGAGAAAAATACATGACGCTATTTATTGAAATCAAAAATCTTCGTGTTGGCTTTGATGGAGTCGATGTTCTTAAAGATATTAACTTTGAGATCAAAGAAGGCGAGATTGTCGGGATATTGGGCAAAAGCAGTGCAGGCAAATCTATTTTAATGCATGTGTTAAGAGGAGTGGAAACCTTTGATGATATCTCAGGAAGTGTAATATATCATCTTGCAAGATGCAGCGGCTGCGGGTTTATCGACCTTCCGAGTAAAGTGGGAACACCATGTCCTAAATGCAATGCAAATTTTGAAGCGCTTGATGCTGATTTCATAACACTGCCAATCCACGACCCGTTAAGGCGGGACATAACAAGAAGAATTGCCATTATGCTGCAAAGGACGTTTGCCTTGTATGGTGATGAAAGGGTTATCGTGAACGTTATGAACGCACTCCAGGAGATAGATGAAATGGGTCCCACAGCGATTCACAGGGCTGCGGATTTGCTTGACCAGGTAAATCTCTCAAACAGGATGATGCATATCGCAAGAGAACTTTCAGGCGGTGAAAAACAGCGGGTTGTACTTGCAAGGCAGCTTGTAAAAAACCCCATCCTGCTGCTTGCGGATGAACCGACGGGTACTCTTGACCCCAAAACAGCGGAAATCGTTCATGAAAGCATTTTGAACGCAACAAAAAACTTCAAAATGTCGCTTGTTATCACCTCGCACTGGCCAAAAGTAATCGAAGAGCTTTCGCATAAGGCCATTTGGCTTGATGAAGGGAAAATAATAATGATGGGCGATCCTTCGGAAGTCTCTGCAGCGTTTATGAAAGAAGTCGGGAAGATAGGCGAGCAGGAAGAAGTAAAGATAGGAGAAACCATTATCCGTGCCCGCAATCTGCAGATGACGTATTTCTCTCTTGACAGGGGAATAGTCAGGGCGGTCAATGATGTCAGTTTTGATATAAATGAAGGGGAAATATTCGGAATAATCGGGGTCAGCGGAGCAGGTAAAACCACAACGTCAAAAATTATTTCAGGCTTATTGCGCCCCACATCAGGTTCAATTGATGTCAGGATAGGCGATGAGTGGATAGACCTAACACAGCTTGGCCCTGATAAGAAAGGGCGCGCTACAAAATATATCGGCGTATTACATCAGGAATACAGCCTTTATCCGCACAGGAATGTCATTAATAACCTGACCGAATCGATCGGGCTTGATTTGCCATTTGAACTTGGTGAAAGAAAAGCTATCAGGACTTTGATGACTGCCGGGTTTACCGAGAAAAAAGCAAAAGAGGTCCTCACTAAAATGCCAGATGAACTGAGCGAAGGGGAAAGGCACAGGGTGGCAATGGCCCAGGTTCTTATCAAAGAGCCAAGGATACTTGTTTTTGACGAACCTACAGGAACAATGGACCCTGTTACGAAAATTGAAGTTTCAAAGTCGATACTCCAGGCGAGGAAAGAAATGGGAGAGACATTTGTCATAGTATCGCATGATATGGATTTCGTTGCTGAGGTTTGCGACAGGGCTGCATTGATGCGTCTTGGTAAAATAGTGGATATCGGGGAAAGTGATGCTGTTTTATCAAAACTTTCCAGTAAAGAGCGGGAGGAAGCTCTGGAAGGAATAGTTAAGGAATTGAAATAGAATCCTAAAAAAAACCACTGATGAAAGTAAATAATCGCCCCCGCCAAATCGCAAATCAAATAAGGAGGATATGTGGTCTCAATTGAGATTAACGGGCAAAAATCGGATTTAAAAGAGAATGCGACCCTGAAAGATGCCATCGAACTATCAAAAGCATTCTATATTCCGGGCACAACTGTCGGAATCCTGAAAACCGGCAAGCAAAAAGAACAGGCCACGTCCGAATATAAAATCATTACCAGCAAAGGGGAGTTGAGGATAGAATTGTCCGGCGACCCCGGGCTCTGGAATAAATTCAGTCATGATTTCCCGGGCACGAATGCACACTGGGAAACCGTAAATTCCATTGCGTTCGGACCTGTCGGAACGGATATAATCCCGCAAAGGATGGAACAGAAATATAACAGGTATGATGTATTTTTGGGGACAGGCGGGTATGATGCAAAAAATACATACCTGATGCTTGCGAAAAATAAGCATATTTCTGATTATGGCAGCCCGAAAGATGCGGTTTTTGCAAAGGTCATAAGCGGCAAAACTATTATTTCGAACCTCAAACAGGGAGATACTATTCTTAAAATAGAACCCGTCATAAAATGGGAAACACTCCTTGACAAGATTTCTACTTCTGACTTGAATCTCAAGCTTGAAGACGGGATGAAAATTTTCACTTATTTTAAGGTTGACCTGTCGAATGAATCCCCTGAAGGCGCAGAACATTTCCTCGCTCTCATAAGAAAAAAGGTCTTTGCCGTAGATACTTTTTCGAACTCGTTCATATCGGATGATGCATTAAAAGGCGAAGGATGCAATTATGAACACTGGGATGCCCGTTCCGAAGGTGCCATAGCAGTGCGCACGGACGGCCTGGGAAACGGAAGGATATACATATACAAAGAAGACAGGACGTCAAGCGCGGTTCACAGCGTAATAGGACATGTTTCAGAGGGGATAGAACTTATCAAAATAGTAGACGCAGGAAGCAGGCTTGGAGTTATTTCAAACCCGGAACGGATAATGATTCTTGGCATGAACTTTAATGATGCCGAAAAATTGTTAAGCGGGCACGGATTAAAACTTGAAAAACATGGATACACAGGCGATGATGCTATAATTGTAGAACAGGACCCGGATACTACAATTGAAATCATAGGTGCAGGCGGAGTCGCAGGTCTTGGCGTGAAATCCGATAAAATAATCAATGTCAGTTTTTATGATGATAAAGCCCCGATAACACTTGACTTCTTCAGGCATTCACTGCGCCTGAAAGACAGGCCGTTAGGTCCATTGCCTGTGGTTTATATATACGAGAATACTTATCTTTTCAAGTCGGAGAAAGAAGCTGAAGCCTATAAGGAAATCAATCCCGAGAATGTTCCTAAAACCCGGGTCGCAGCAGGTGAAATCGGCGTTACAAACCAGGCTGCAAAACGCTACGGTATGGTTGGCGTCAGGCTTACAGATGATGAAAAATATGGGCCCACAGGTGAAAAGTTCGAAAGTACGAATATAATCGGGAAAGTCATTGAGCCGGAACGCTTAAAAGGCCTTAAAGCAGGCGATATAATTTACATAAGAGAGGTTTCATAATGGATTCCATAACCAAAATGGTAGTAATCAATTCGTCAAAACTGCTGCCCAGCGATGTAGTTATAAAGCTTTACGAATCCAATGCTGATGTTCTGGTTAAGGAAACCTGTTTCGGGGTCATGGTAACCGGGGAACGCCAGGTAGTGGATACTCTTCTTTCCGGCATTCGCAAAATGGACCCCTACGGCATTTTCATTAAGGAGCGGGGCTTTGCGCCAGGCGAACCGTACCGTTGCAGGGCGACAAGACGCGGCGGGGCAAGACCTGGATTCCACAATCTTGAAAGCGAGGACAAATTGTTACCGCACATCGCTTCGGCGCTTCGGGCGCTTGATAAAGGTGAAATTCCCAAACTAAAAGAAAAAAAGAAAAAACTCGATATAGAGAAACTTAAAAATATTATAAAGGAACAGAGGTAATGTAATGAAGGTTTTTATTTATCCCACAAACAGTCTTATTCTTTCAGACCTTG
>JBGPUU010000028.1:0-27131 GCA_041491305.1 Candidatus Methanoperedens sp. | reverse complement strand
GTTGAGAAGGGAATCGATGACCTTGCACAGCATTATCTTGCAAAAGCCGGCATATACGCAGCAAGGCGCGTAAAGAAAAGCGACATGGAAAAACTTGCACGCGCAACCGGTGCAAAGATACTGACAGGTCTAAAGGAAATCGGCGAATCGGATCTTGGAAAAGCGGATCTTGTAGGAGAGAAAAAGATCGGTGAGGAGACAATGACGTATGTTACCGGGTGCCATAACCCCAAGGCAGTCTCCATTATCCTTCGCGGAGGAACCGAGCACGTGGTGGATGAAGCAGAGCGTGCGCTTCATGACGCATTGCGTGTTGTTGGAGTTGCGATCGAGGATGAGACACTTGTAGCCGGAGGCGGCTCACCTGAAGTTGAACTGGCTCTGCGCCTGCGAGAGTACTCAGCCACATTAATAGGCAGGGAACAGCTGGCTGTCGCAAAATTTGCCGAGGCGCTTGAAATCATCCCCAGAACTCTAGCTGAGAATGCAGGTCTTGACCCCATTGATATACTTGTGGAGATGCGAAGCCAGCATGAAAAGGGCAATAAGACAGCGGGGGTCAACGTGTTCACTGGAAAAGTTGTGGACATGTGGGAAGAAGGCGTAGTTGAGCCCCTCAGAGTAAAGACACAGGCTATCAGTTCTGCTACGGAAGCAGCCACCATGATCCTGAGGATAGATGACGTGCTTTCAAGCAAAGCCGCGCATGCAGGAGGCATGCCACCTGGAGGCATGGGTGGTGGAATGGGCGGAATGGAGGGAATGGATTAAAGGAGGAGGTGTCAAAATGACTGTATATCCGGAAGAAATTGTGGAAATGGCTAACCTTTTGATGAAAGATATTGCAGATTCTGCAGATTCAAAAGATAATATTGATGCTAAACTGGCTGCAAGTTTTGCTGACAGATGCGCTGAATTAATCAAAAAACTTGCAGAAAGTATGGCTGAACTTCACCAGCGTGTGGACGTGCTCACAGAAAAAGATTAATCGCTTTGCGCCCGACATCCGCATCATAGGCATCCTATCATTTCAACAATTAAAGGTATATGCTTTTCCGGTGTAGGAGATACGAAGAGGAGATTCCCATATGGAGTGCTACTTGGGTTAGGAAGACGAGCAATATCTACTAAAGTATTGATATCAGAACATCACAGCATTCATGTGATCAGTCTATGAGGACAGCCATGCAAAAAGGCGTGAGCTTTGCAAGCATGGCTTCCTGCAGGTTACTGATGAGCTTGGGCGTATCACCGCGGTGCACCTCTATGCCCCGCACTTTCAGCTTGCCATTTGCCATCACGCCGCACCCGCGCCAGGAATGCAAGCTTCTGTTTTAATAATTCGATGGCATTTTCGGCCTTATACTCCTGCCAGAATCCCACCACAACGTTTACGAACAGCAGCGCGGTGATTTTACTCTTGATACTTTTCGATATTTTTTCAAATTATTTTAATTAAAATTAATCAATAAAACCTTTCAATAACATTTATACCTCCGTTAACACATAATATTCATCATGATTTGGGGAGGCAAGATATGAGCCCGGATACAAATACCGAAAAGACTAAAGACAAGTTAAAAAAAATTGAAATGGGGTTGAAATGCATCATGGATTTGAACCTGCTTGACGATTTTTTTGATGTTACCTGGAAAGAGGGGACAGACAAGTTCCTGGATAAATATGAAGACAAGAAATCATTTTATGACCTGCCTCTGGAAGAAACGGATAAAGTTTTAGACAAGGTAAATGAATGGTTTGGGGATGATTACGGGCTGGCTGTAATCGATGGCGAATTCTGGATGGTTTCTGTGGGCAGCGTAGAAGAAGGCGGCAACAAGTGGTGGTTTAAGATGAAACTGAATACGGATGATATTGAGACTGCCAGACAAGTCATTTTGCTGGATAAGTGCAGACCGAGGAGATATTGAACCCTTTGAGGGTACTGTAAAATCTTTGGTTGATAAGATGCAATCCCTGGATAGGATTAGCACTGCGAATAAATACTATCAATCACCATTTAACTTCTGAAGAAAGTACCTCATCTGTCTGATTATGTTCCACCACCTCTTAAGTTTAATACCCTAATCGATAACTATATTTGGAGTCACTCCAAATTCAAAGATATGAAGGGTATAAACGGACTGGAACTATCCCCGAAAAAGATAGACTACTTGAAATTCATTAAGGAAAAGAAAAATGCAAAGACTACTGAAATATCCAGTGAGTTCAAAGTCGATCCTTCCACGACAACCAAGATATTGCTCG
Organism: Candidatus Methanoperedens sp.; assembly: GCA_041491305.1. Lineage (GTDB taxonomy): Archaea > Halobacteriota > Methanosarcinia > Methanosarcinales > Methanoperedenaceae > Methanoperedens. The sequence goes on along the minus strand of JBGPUU010000028.1, from coordinate 24,863 downwards.
AACTCGCAAAAACCGATTTGATAACCTATACACCTTATCATGGCTGTTCACTTACAGAAAAAGGTATCAAGTACACAGAATTCTTAAACAGGCGGCATGGGCTTATAGTGTGCATGCTGGTAGTTATGGGAATGGACACAAAAACCGCATGTGAAGCTGCCGGAAGATTCGAATATTTTGTCACGAAAGATGTGGTGGACATATTGTGTAAGAATTTCTCTCATCCAGACCATAGTCCATGTGGAACCGAGATACGTCGCGACACTTGCTGCTGCTGTCCGGGAGACATCTGAGATGAATTCTGTAAAGTCTGCATTTTATCTAATTTTACTCATGGTATTGCTCGTGAGCATCACTGGATGCGTTGAGCAGACAAAATCAAGCGGAAAAATTAATGTTGTTACTACATTTTACCCTCTCTATGAATTTTCAAAGAGCATTGGTGGTGAAAAAGCCGATGTATCGGTGCTAGTTCCTGCAGGCGCAGAGCCGCATGACTGGGAACCTGGCCCGCAGGATATTATAAAAATAGAGTCCGCTCAGATATTTGTTTATAATGGAGCGGGGCTTGAACCTTATGTTGATAAAATTCTAACAAAGACCGAATCCCAGAAATTGATTGTAGTAGATTCCAGCGAAGGGATTGAATTGATTAAAGAAGGGGGTACACCTGACCCGCATATCTGGCTTGATCCGGTATTGGCAAAACACGAGGTGGATGCCATAGAGAAAGCGTTTATCAAAGCCGACCCGAAAAATAGTGATTATTACTCTACCAATGCTCAGGCACTTAAGCAGGATCTGGATACGCTTGATGCAAATGTTTCAAAAGAATTAGCTCCTGCAAAAAAGAAAGTATTCATAACATCTCACGCCGCGTTCGCCTATTTCGCCAAAAGGTATGGTTTAAAGCAAATCGCGATTGCAGGGTTGTCACCAGACATAGAGCCCAGCCCTGCGAAAATTGCCGAAATCGTCAAAATTGCACAGGAGAAGAAAGTGAAATACATTTTTTTTGAGGCTTTAGTAAGCCCAAAGCTATCTGAAACTATTGCAAAAGAAGTAGGGGCGCAGACGCTGGTGCTTAACCCGATAGAGGGACTTTCAGACGGTCAAATCAAACAAGGTGAGAACTATTTTACTTTAATGCGTGAGAATGTGAAAAATCTTAAACTGGCGTTTGAGGCGGAGAATGGATGAAAATATCATTGAAATAACAGGTGTAAGTTTTAAACAGGACACATCGTACATTCTTGAAGATATCAACCTGGAAATAAAACGGGGAGAATTTTTAGGGATTATAGGCCCTAATGGTGCGGGTAAGACCACGCTGTTGAAAATAATGCTTGATCTGATTAAACCAAATAGCGGTACAATAAAGTTGTTCGGAGAGGATATACGCCGCTTTAAGGATTGGTATAAAATAGGATATATTCCCCAGCATGCCCTGAGTTTTGACGTAAATTTTCCCATAAACGTGTTTGAAGTGGTTTCCATGGGCAGATTCTCAAAAAAGGGGCTCTTCAAGAACCTTGGAAAGGAAGATAGGCAGGTTATTGATGACGCATTGGAAATCGTAGGCATGAAAGAATATAAATATAGGCGAATAGGTAGGCTTTCAGGGGGTCAACAGCAGCGGGTATTCATTGCAAGGGCACTGGCAAGCCAGCCGGAATTATTGATTCTTGATGAGCCTACAGTGGGTGTCGATATCGCGGGGCAAAAAGAATTCTATGATTTCTTGGAGAAATTAAATACGGAGAAAAAAATTACCTTGGTGATTGTAACCCATGATATCGGGAATATAAGTTCTCGTATCGGAAGGCTCGCCTGCATCAATAAAAAGATGTTCTCCGGATGCCACCCCGAGGAACTATTCGGCTATGCTCCGGAAGGTATGAAGTTCGTCCATCACTTGCATGGAGAATAATATGCTTGAAATATTCCAATACGGTTTCATGCAAAGGGCACTGATTGCGGGGGTAATGATAGCGGTCATCTGCTCTGCAATCGGCACGTTCATAGTATTGAAAAGACTCTCGATGATTGGAGATGGGCTTTCGCATATTGCGCTGGGAGGTGTGGCTCTGGGTTTATTTTTAAATGTTAATCCTGTTTTAACAGCCCTGATATTCTCGGTGTTGAGTGCTATAGGCATCAACCGCCTGAAGGGGGCGAAAATTTTCGGGGACGTGGCAATAGCAATATTCTTTTCTGCCGGGCTTGCTGTGGCTGTAGTTCTCCTGAGCCTTGCCAGGGGCTTCAATGTGGATCTTTTCAGTTATTTGTTCGGAAGCATTTTAACCGTGAACGAGAGTGACCTGCAAGTTATGCTCGGCATGGGTGTATTCACTCTGGCGGCTGTGGTTATTTTTTATAAAGAACTTTTTTACATCACCTTTGATGAAGTATCCGCTAGGGCAAGCGGAATCCCTGTAGAAAAATTGAACACACTGCTTGTTGTTTTAACTGCAATAACCGTAGTGGTATCATTAAAAATTGTGGGTATCCTGCTTGTTTCTTCCCTTCTTGTTGTTCCTGTTGCCACAAGCCTTCAAATTGCCAGAAATTTCAAGGAGACAATTTTAAGCTCGATGGTTTTTGCAATATTCTCAGTGGTGATGGGCTTAATATTCTCCTTTTATTTTAACCTTGCAGCAGGTGGAGCAATAGTATTGACATCTGTTGTCATATTTTTGATAGTAATGATTTATAAAAAATATATGGATTAAATAAGCAAAAATATTGCGTTTCTATTTTGTGCATGTTTCTCGATGATCATCATTGTCATTCATTTTGTGAAGAGAAAAAGGGAGAGGTTGAAATCATAGCAATAAATAATTCTGAGGGATAGATACTGACATAAAATCCCTGGTAAAATTTGTGGAATCCAGAGAAAACCAGATATGGAAGTGCTTGGGATCGATTTTGGGCAGGAATCTGCTTCAAAATTATTGCAGCAGAACGTTGCAATCACAAAATTCAAGGCACGAGCGTTGAGTAAGTTCCTCCAGTCCGTACCTAGAATGAAGGAAATATTCAGGTCAACATCTGGAACTGGAGAGAGGGGATGAGGAAGGTGATATGCTATGTTCTCAATGCGGCAAAGGGAACAAAGGGACGAAGTTCTGCATGAATTGTGGGACAAAATTGATTACACTCCCCGGAAAAGTCAAAATCAGAAAATTGAATAAGAGTTGATTATGTTAACTGCTATGCACTGCCTTATCAAAATTTGAGATTTAGGGAAGGTTCCACTAGAAATGATATGTGTATTTAGTTTCCACTAGAACTTTCACAGATTTTATGTCCCAAAGTGCCTGTTTGGTGATCCAAGATTGAACCGCAAATAACCCAGGACAAATAGGTGAGAGGTTGATTGAATTTTTTTTGGGTGGGAAACTCCCGATAAAACGATGATTTTATTTACTTTTGCCCTAATTAACCTCGTGGAAATATGGCAGCGGAATCAGAAGAACATTTCGTGAAAATCATAAATAAACCTCTGAAATCAAAGAATCCATTGGTTATTGTAGGGTTTCCGGGCATCGGTCTTGTGGGGAACATAGCGTGCCAGCACATCATTGAAGAACTGGGCATGAAATATATGGGTTCAATCGACTCGAGGTACTTCCCGCCGCTTGCTGTGCTTTTTAATGGTATCGTATATCTGCCGGTGCGCATCTATGAGGCAGCGGAAAAGGAGATTGTTATAGTAATTTCAGATATACCCATACATCCCATGGCATCGTATGATATCAGCAAGGTGCTGGCAGACTGGATGCAGTCCATCCATGCCAAGAATATTGTTTCAATTGCAGGGATAGCGACAACGACGGGAGAGCGCCGTGTCTTTGGGGGTGCAACAAACCAGGAGTTGCTGGAAAAGATCAAGGATAAAACTGAAATCTTCCAGGTGGGGACGATTTCAGGCATCGCGGGCAGTATAATGACAGAGTGTTATCTTCAGGGCATGCCAGCTGTGAGTCTGCTAGGTGAGACGCCTGGACCCAATCCAGACCCGAAAGCGGCTGTCGAGGTAATAAATGTTCTAAATAACATATTTGGCTTGTCTATAGATACCGCTAACTTGTCTAGTCAGGCTGAGCAGATTGAACTTGAACTTTCCAAACTTGCGGAGCAGGTCAAAACCACAGAAACGCCATCGCTCTCCAAAAAAGAATTCCCGATGTACGGGTGATTTTATGCGCCATGTAATGTTGAGCGGAATAGCGCCTCATGTTCTGAAGGACCTGGAGCATGATAAGATTAAGACCATCGAAGTTAGAAGCCCCCATAATTTCCTCTCTGCGCTTGAAACCGATGTGGGGGATGTAATCTTCCTTACATCAACAAGCATGGGAGATGTGAGACCTGGCACCACGGGCGTTATTGCAAAGATACGCGAGAAACAGATTTCAATGCACCGGGTAATCCAAAGAACGGAGATGTTTTATGAGGAAGCAGAGGTGCAGATGGCGCGTCTTCAGCTTGAATTAAAAGGACAGGCAAGGGTTAGGTGGGTGGAGTGCTATGCGCTTGGGGAAGCAACTGTGGTCGAGGCTGATGAAGTGCAGTTTTTTGAAGGAAGGTAGAATTAATACATAGTGATGGGAGACCTGAACGCAGATTGCAGCTAATTTCAACGAGAACAGCCAGTCACCGCTCCGAAGCAATGATTATTATTGGGTCATCAATAACAGCATTGATACTACAACAAAGTCAACCGACTGCACGTATGACAGGATCATAATAACAACCCCAGCAAGAACCGATTTTACGGGGGATTCCGGAGTGTTCAGGTTCGATACCGCATATAACCTGAACTTAGATAGTACAATAGCTATCAGTGACCATTATCCTGTGTAGGCAGAATTCTGGAGCAATAGGGATACCGATTGATCAAAACACTTTTAATTCATTGAATAATTTTAACCGATATAATTCTTACTGCTCTTTAAAGCAGTTGGATTCACCGGGAGCGGGTTACTTCTTTTTCCCCTTCATAAGAAACTGCAATAAATCTTTGCTCAATCCAGTTTCTCTTTCCATTCTTTTAGAAATATCAGACTCGGATAAGCCTTCTGATTTGAGTCTTTCAATCTTATCAAATACCTCTTGTTTTATCTCGGAATATTCGTTAATATCCTTCCTGTGGCCCCATACATCGCCTTCAAGCAGAGCAATACCCTGCATTTCTAATAACATTTTTGTGGAATCTGATATGGTCTTCAAATAGGAACCCGGTAAGTGTATGGCTTTTACTTCAGGGCATGATTTTACAAGGTCAAAAATGTCTTTGTTCGATGGTCTGAAAGCAAGATGGATGATCTTTTCACCTTTATTGAGTGATCCTATTTCTTCTCTTGAACTTACAACTCTTATTCTCATAATTTACACCTTTTCAAAAATATTTCTTAGTATGAAACTTTACAACATAGTATAAAAATTTATCCAAATTGAAATAACTTGAATTATTTATCAATCTTTTGATTCAATTTGTGTTATGCATCCTTCGATATAACACACCGCCCTTCGGGTTAGTTAACAACGATGCATCGGACTGAGTCCGAGCGTGATCACTTCAGATCCGGGCTCTACCGCCATATTGAACATATCACCTTAGCAGCCGTGCTTGAGTAAGTATGCTTTCACTAAGTCGATATTTAGCCCCTTCTCGTTGGACAATCCCTGATATAAAGAACCTTCTATTTGTAGAACGGGCGCGCTCATAGCAAACACCCCATTCATCCTGAGCTCCGTAAGCCCCGCGGGTTTCGCCATATTTACTTCACCGAACTCCAGTCCTGCCTTCTTAAGCAGCTCTTTCAGTGCCACGCAATTCGGGCACGTTGGTGTTGAATATACTGTAATCTTCATTTCATTCTCCCTTTATTCTCTTTTTATCCCTCTTCTTTCTTCTTTGATATAAACTGAACTTACCGCTGCCGTTGATGCAGCATACTGGCAAAGCCTTATTAAGTAAGAAAGTAAGAAAGTAGTATCATGGCAACAGAAGTCGAGTTCACAAAAATGTCCACAAAAGGTCAAATAGTGATTCCTAAAAAACTCCGCGAAGGATTTGAAGAAGGAACACCATTTGCAGTAATCCGGGACAGAGATACGATCCTTCTCAAGAAAATAAAACTCCCTGGTATTAAAGAATTTGAATTTCTTGCAGAAAAAGGAGAAAAGATAGCAAGAGAACGAGGGATAAAAGAAACAGACGTTGATGAAATCATTCATAAACACCGAAAAGTACAGGATTAAAATATGGGAAAGGTAGTTGCTGATACCAATATCTACATTTCAGCTTTGTTCTGGCGCGGGAATCCGTACAAGTTCATCCATCTATGCTTTGGGGGAAAAGCCAAATTAGTGATATCAAGCCAAATCATCGATGAACTCGAAAGGATACTTTTAACTGATGGGAAATTTGAACTGCCGCGAGAAGATGTGGCTTTATATTCAGAAAATAATCTTAAGCCATGCTGAACTTGTCTCTCCTGCATTCACTTTGAATGTCATTATTAAGGATCCTGCAGATGACAGGATATTGGAGTGCGCTGTTGAAGGGGAGGTAGATTATCTGGTTTCAGGTAACAAACATCTTCTTGATGTTAACGAATTCCAGGGGACAAAAATCGTTACTGTAAGGCAGATACTTGAAATCCTTGGAGTTTGATAACTTCAGCTATGCTCTTATTCCGGAAAATTTTGCCTGTAAATTTCTTGGGCGATCTTTCCTACTCAATCATTTTCGGAAAAGGTTTTCTCTTATTCTTACCGCGTACCCAGGGCAGGGATGTTCCGCCTAGCCGTTCAGACTAAATAATGTGGTTGATGTGCATCTATAACAGGCCTCGTGCATTGAATGAGGTTTGGGCTGACTGTAAACGATGGGTTTTCAGGCTCGCAATAACGATATAAATTCAGAAAGACTTTTGCTAACATTATTATTAGGCGCACTCAAAGGATAATTATAAGTATCACTAAATCTCCTATATAATCAAGGGGGAAACTATGAAAAACATTATCTTTCTCTTTAAATTTGGGAACTTTAAAAGCATGCCATCAACATGCAATGAATCTATACTACAGGGAGGTAAAATATGGCAGATGGACAAGTAATTAGCACTATGGGTACAGTCCTTGATGAAGCACCCATTCAAGAATTCAAGACAAGCTTGCGTGGAGAACTAATCCGGCCGGGGGATAAAGATTACGACAACGCCCGCAAAATCTGGAACGGGATGATTGATAAGCACCCCGCTCTCATTGCACGCTGCACCGGGGTTGCTGATGTCATCAGCACGGTCAACTTTGCCCGCACCAACAAGCTCCTGGTAGCGGTGCGAGGGGGCGGCCATAACGTCGCCGGGAACGCGGTCTGCGATGGGGGTATCGTTATTGACCTGTCGCGGATGAAGGGTATGCGTGTCGATCCGGCTTCCCGTACAGCTCGTGCCCAGGCAGGTCTGACGTGGGGCGAGTTCGATCATGAGACACAGGCTTTCGGTCTGGCGACTACAGGGGGTCTTATCTCAACGACAGGTATCGCAGGATTCACACTCGGTGGCGGTATCGGCTGGCTCATGAGGAAGCATGGTCTCACCTGTGACAACCTCCTGTCAGCGGATATGGTTACAGCAGACGGCAAATTCCTGACCGCCAATAAGAATGAGAATGCCGACCTCTTCTGGGGCATCAGGGGCGGCGGCGGGAACTTCGGCATTGCCACTTCTTTTGAATACCGGCTACATCCTGTGGGCAAGGTCATCGGAGGTCTGGTGCTCCATCCAGCAGAGAAGGCTAAAGAAGTTCTGCAGTTCTACCGCGAATACCTGACCAAGGTTCCTGATGAACTCACTTCTATGGCGGCTTTCTTGACAGCACCCCCTGCTCCTTTTATACCTGAAAATCTTCATGGAGCACCTGTAATCGGCATTGTAGTCTGTTACTCGGGAAGCATTGAGGAGGGGGAAAAGGTCGTAAAGCCGCTGAAAGAATTTGGTCCGCCCCTTGTGGACTTGTTAGGTCCGATGCCTTATGCAGCTTTGCAAGGCATGCTCGATGCTGGCTATCCTCCCGGTCTCCAGAATTATTGGAAAGCGGCATACCTGAAAAGTATCAGCGATAGCGCGATAGATACAATCGTTGACCATGCCGCCAGAATGAAATCTCCGCTCTCCGGGGTGCACATCCAGCACATGCCAGGAGTGGTGAACCGCGCCAGTGCGGACGAGACATCTTTCGGTAATCGGGATGCAGCGTTTGTGCTCAACATCCTCGGAATATGGTCTGATCCAAAGGAATCCGAAGTGCACACCAGATGGGCGCGTGAGTTATTCGCTTCGATGGAACCGTTCACGACCGGCGGGGTATATGTGAACTTTCTGGGTAATGAGGGGGAGAAGCGTGTCATGGCCGCCTACGGCCCTTCGAAGTACGAGCGGCTCGTGGCACTCAAGAATAAGTATGATCCCACGAACTTCTTCAGCCTCAACCAGAACATTAAGCCAAAGAAGTAATCGCACCGGTATTGAATGAATAGATTCCAGAGGTCACAGCTATAGTAGAGTATAATTACTATTATTCTTTTTTAAATTATAACACTGCGCCTAAATCAAACCACATAAAGCACGTAAACCGACAGAGATGCCAAAACACCGAGCATCGGCGCTGAGATCCCATGGAATTTATTCCGGCGGTCGGTAACTATTCCCCCAATTCCTTCAACCTTTCAATCGTTGCCTGTGTCTCGTCAACCGTTTTCTTATGCTTGTTTTCAAGTTGGGCGATTATCTCATTAAACCCGACTTTGAGCGAGTATATCTTATTCGGTCTCCCCTTGCCTGACTTTTTCTCATCCCGCTCATTTATCCAATCTCGTTCCTTTAACTGCCTCATTACAATACTGACTTCAGGCTGACGCAAGCCAGTTCCGGTTTCAAGATCAACTGATGCGGCTTCATCCCCATTATTAAGATAAGCCAGGGTTCTTGCAATAGGTCTGCTCAAACCAAGAGATCTTAGAGCATCGACGATTTCTTCTTCCTTTTCATCAAGCTGATTAACTTTAATTTTCTTCATAATTATACCTATAAAATATTGTGCAATTAGTTATATTGTTATTATATTAATCTTTCGATAACTTCATCGTTAATGTTTAAGTTTATGTATAAATATTTGAAGAAATAGTTCCTATCAATACCTGTTGCATGGAGGATTAAGTATGGGAGATAAAAAGATAAAATGCATAGATTGTAACAAAGATTTCATTTTCACAGAAGGGGAGCAACAATTCTTTGAAGAGAAGGGATACAGTGAACCAATCAGGTGCAAAGACTGTCGAAGTAAAAGAAAGGGTGAAAAAAGAACCAGTGGATTTAGACGATAATTATTTTTATAAATGAATAGATGGGCAAAAGGTTAGCGCTCCACAATAAAATCCAGCATCACCCTCAAATCTTTAACAACTGATTCGAAGTCTGGAAGGTTCCTGGTAAGTCTGGCAAGCGCGATAGTCCAGAACTTTTTTGCCTCGGAGAGCCTGTTTTCATCAAATATCAGATAGGGTTTGAATTCGACCCCTGTGATCTGGCATTTCAGGATTAGAAGTTCTCTGATTTTATCCGGGCTGAACTCTTTTTCTTTCATAAGCCTCCAGACATCGTAATAATCCCGCGCCTTCCCTCTCTGGAGAATGCTGCGCAGCTTTTCAACAAGGATTTCGTTTGGCGAATAAACAAGTACTTCGAATTCCGGAATATCCTCATATTCGGGCTTCACTTTTATCCGCAGGGGCTTTTCAACCATTTTTTCTTTCAGGGAGATGTCATGGGCGATCTTATTCTTGAATCCTATAGGGCCAAGGAACTGGACATCAGCAAAAATAGCATACTCTCTAGCATTAAAAGCACTGAACGAATAAGCGATATTGCTTTTCTTGTTAATAGATGAGAAAACCTGCTCAAATCCTTGTCTCAAGCTTTGAGGGGCAATTTCCTGCATGATCGTGAAATCCAGATCCTCGGAAAGACGCCATTCAGGAAAGTAAATTTTCCTTATCGCTGTACCTCCTTTAAAGATCAGCAAATCCCTGAGCCTTGAGTCCTCCCAGTAAATGCCACTGAGTAGCCATGTCAATGCGTAATCCTTTTCCAGGGTAGCCACATCGAAGCCTGTCTTTCTTGCCCGCCTTCTTAATTCGTTTTCATCCATTTTAATACCTCATCCAGCCTGTCAGTTCATCCTTTGTCCGGTTTATGATGAGCCCGTATTTTTTAGAGTATTCCAGGACTTTTTTTGGTCCAAGAGGGTCAAGCCACATATACCCTTTTAACCCGCTCAAAGTCTTTCCAGGGCATATTCCTTCTGCCAACCCAAGTAACTCCAGCGCATAACAAATCCTCCTCGTAACCACGCTCACTCCCAGTCTTTCTGAATACTTAAGCAGCTTCCCAAAGTCCAGGTCATCTCTGGCATTCCATATCCCTTTTATCGCTTCATCCAGCCCGCCGCAGTATTTTGGATATAACATGCAGTCAACGATGGTCTTCTCCCTTGAAGATATATTGAACGTACCCCTTGCAGTTTTTTCTTCCACAAATCCGAAAAATCTCTTTTTCGTCAATGTGACAAATTCGAATCGCGTATCTCCATAATCCAGGTCTCTTTTCCTCTGTGTTGTCGCAACAAAGACCACACGAGGGACCTGCTCGGTCATGCCCCAGTAGTTGAGGGCAGTCCAGAAACCGATGTAATAAACATCTATGATATGTGGAACGAGCAGATATGGTACTTCTGACCACGATCCCTCGTACCCTGCCCGCGCAGGGATAAGCAGATATTTTCCTTTTTCTATCTCTTCGATCCTTCCCTTTTTCTTTAAGCGGTATATCACATTCCAGACGGAGGGGGTGGATGTTTTGAGAATTCGCTTTGCATCGTTTATTGAAAAGACAGATTTATTCTCTTCTTCTACAGTAAACAGCAGCCTGAGTTCATTTGCCCCTAATTTTATATCTCGTGTAATCATACTCTTGTTTAGTGAGAGTATTGTTACATAACTATTAATAAATTTCTATTACACCAAATTCAAGGGAAAAGATAATCAACCTCACATTTTTAACAACTAATTTATACGTATGCCCCTCTTCAATATACCAGAAAAGCGACCGCGAATCAAAATCTTTCAAGCTCGGAGATACTATTTCAAGTATTCTTTTCGACCCCGAATTATTCAGGGAACTTGAGCCGTTCTATAAAGAAGTCCCGATACAGGGTCAAAATGGCTACCGCGGGAGAATGGAATAAGGTCATGAAGCTTCTCGATAAGAAAGGCTACGACCCCCACACTAATTGAAGACACAGAGCTTATACCAGGGAAATTTACAAGCAAATCGAAAATCTCATCAGTTAAACCACCATAAGTTGACATAACTAATAATTGGAGTGGGATTTTTATAATTCTAAATTTGAAGAACTATACCATAACTTCTCAATATTCCAGTTTCTCCCTTTATTCAAGATAATTTGTCAAATTCGATTGAGATTTTATCGATCTTATCCACAAGGTGCATCAAACCAAGGTTTTGAGATAAAGTACGTGCCTCATCAAGTATTTCGCGCCTATTGGTCTGTTTGCGGCCATCTTGAATGTAGGCACTTTTTCTCTTATCGGAATGAAGAACTGAAGTGTAGATTTCGATGATCCGTTCAATTCTAAATCGAGATTTTGATGGTTCATGATTTACTCTTAACAGTAGTTGTAGAGTCCTAGCTTCTTCATGCCATTCATCATCTTCTTCTCTTTCAACTCGCAACGCGTCCAGGAGATTCTCTGCATCAGCAAAGGCTCCACTTTGGAGAAGTAATTCACCGCGGCGGAATCTAACCTCACGAATTTCACCTGGAATTAGCTCTTCGTGCATTTGTTTGAGATATTCTTCAGCATTTGTGTAGTCTTGCATAGCTTTAGTTAGCCAATCTTGCCGATTGGCAGAATCAAGGCGGGAGAGCGACGAATGTACTAGGCCAAGATTTCTGCACTGTTGAAAACATGCTCTTGCATCCCCAATGCGAGAGTTAAGTTCCAATGCTGAGTTTAGTGCACCTTCAGATGCTTTGAGAACATCAATATTTCGATTGGCTAATTCATGAAGAATAAGCCCCTTAGCATTGAGAGCTGAAGCTTTTCCGCTTATATCACCTACTTTATCAGAGTGTACAATTGCTATATCGCAGTGTTGGATTGCAGATAACTGTCCCGAACTTGGCAATGTGCCCTTAATATCTTTTCCGCTCAATCCAAGTGTTAGGGCATATAGTCGATGAAGTTTTGATCGAGCCCAGTGGTCAAAATTGGGTTTCAACCGATGGATATTTTGCTGCATAAGGACTTGAACATAATCGAGTATATCAAGTGCTTCGCGGTATCTCTTATCACGCCGCAAAACATTTGCCTCCTCAAGCTTTGTATCAATAGCTAAGTCGATAACTCCATCAGTAATAAATAAATCAAAGGCATTTTCGAGCATATTGGAAGCTTCGATATATTTTTGATGAGTACTTGCTATTTCATGAATCTCACCCAGAAGACGATATGCCTCACCCCTCTGTTTGGTATTGACAGCTTTGTGAATTGCTTCTTTACACCAGTATTCTGCATTTAACATTATTCTTGCTTGATGATAGAGAATTGCAGCAGACATGCACCTGTCAAAGTCAGAAATTGAGGATAACCAATTGGGGAGAGGGGCTTTCCGTCTTTTGTTACTTATTGGCTGAGTGGGTATTCGCGAATAGTAAAGGATATTCTTAATGAAATCACTCGTATCCCCATGCCATTTATGGGCATTGTCGCGGCTTTTAAGAATCTCATTCACGGAGATGAGTTCCCAATTCGCCTCAGGATATCGCTTTGTCGCGAGTTTTCCAATCTCAGAATCTCGTTGGGCTCCAAAAGATTGGATGTCAGATTCGACAAATGGCAACGAGAGATGTCCATCATATTGCAACCAATATACGGTATTGTTTGATTTTGTGCTTCTGAGTATGGGTTGGACACTAAAATGGTCGCAACCACTGTAACCCATAAAAAAGATATCAAAAATTTTCAATGCTTGCGCGAGAACGGCCTGCTTACCTGATGTGAGACCACTCCCAACTTGATTGAGTGAGAATTGTATAGATTCATATTTCTTTCTACCTCTTTTTTTTAATTCTATAGAGCCATGGAGCTTGAAAAGGCAACCAGGGCCTGTAATATTGGAAATATCGAGGATTTTCTCATCCAATATGGCTTGAAAGTCATCATTTGAAATACATATTTTTGGATAAAATTGTAAGTTCTCGCATGCCTGCTCGATTAAGTTATCAACATTAGTAGTGAAAACGTGATGGCCAGATTTTAAAGCTTGGGCTAGGAAATAGTGATTCGGATTCGGATTTCGATTTTCAAGCCACTTGTAGAATTCAAGAATACGATTTCCAAACTTGCCGATGAGAACGTGTATGAGAACTTCAGGGCGCAGTTGATTAGTAATCAAATCGGCTTCATCCGGGGGAAAGTCGTGAGGAGTGACTGATTTAATGATGTGTCTACCGAAGGAAAAAAAAGTTGGCAATCCTGAGGCAATCGATATTCCAGCTCCGACGAAAAAAACATATGGTTTTGATGGGGAAGTTACAGCTTCTATAAGAAGACTTTCGATTTTACTTGAATTCATTTCCCCTCTCAGGTAGATGAAAGATCATTTGTAATAATTGTTTCAAATTATCTTCTCTATCCACAACAATTCCAGCATGTATCGAATCCTTGAGGAATTGATGATTTTTGTTTTTAGATTTCTCATTAGCAGTCAAGGTATGTGTTAAGAGTATGATACAGATAAATTATACCGTCCTGTATATACCGATTTTGTAATTATTCCCAATCATTTCTCCTGTTGATAATAATTTCACGACAACAACAAAATGCAGAATGATGCCTCGCATATGACTCATGCGCCGCCTCATATCTCTGCGCGTACCTAACAGGAGCACATCTTTGATGGGGAAAATATAAGTCCTTTTAACATTATAATCAAAGAAATGGAGAGGGTAATATATGGATTCCATGAGATTCACAAACCTCGATTTTGAGGCGAGGGAAGCAAATAATCCAAGTTTCAAGGATCAATTTATGATTTTTATTTTAATGTTGAGGTGAACTGACATGAACGAAATTCAAATAAAATTAGGTGAAGAATTTAGACCAGCTCCACAATTTAAGAGACTCTATTACAATTATTTATTGCTAGCAACTGTCTTTGGTATCTTAACATGGTACATTCCTGTTTTACTTTTTGCCCCATTTACAGTAATTCTAGGCTTTTCAATACCTGTTCTTGCTATTTTGATATTCATATCCTACTGGATCCCAAAATACTATGACACGATGCTTTACAAACTTACCCAGAATGAGCTCATCTGGAGAAGAGGTGTATGGTTCAAAAATACAGGAATTGTGCCTTACAATAGGATAACCAATATCGATATTGTCCAGGGTCCTGTTTCAAGAAGTCTTGGAATAGCATCCATCAAAATTCAAACTGCCGGTTATTCAGGCCCGGCAAATGGAGGCAGGATAGCCGAGATAACAATTGAAGGGATGGAACAATTTGAGGATTTAAGAGAGTTAATAATGGGATTTGTGAGGGGAAAAAAACCCTTAGCCGTAGAAACTTATGAAGAAGATATTAATTTGAAGATTCTTGAGGAATTAGTTAAGATTAGAGAACTAATGGAAAAATCTTCCGGAAATTAAGGAGATTGAAATAACGGCAGATAAAAGCGATTATTAAATTGCGAGAGTGCTGCAAGATATTATTCCTAATCGATTTCTATAAACTGAATACTGCGCCTGAATGAATAAATGGAAAAAGAAGGTTGCTGACAGAATTCAAACTATCGAGCATCCATGTGATGCTCTGCACCTTCCCCGGCGCGGAGTCAGTGACTTCTAATTAATATATTTTAACATCATAAAAATAATTTCATTATTTCCTGAAATAATTCCGAAATGCTTAAATACCATAAATTTGTTTTTCATTGTGGTGGTACGAATAATAATTCATTTGGATTATTATATATGTAAAAGTATTTTTGAATACTAAAATTGAATGGAAACCATATCCGGAGATGGAGGAACTAGAAGATGAAAATAATGGAAGTACACATGGGGAGATACATATGAGTGATATAACACGGTTGCAGCAAGACCTACTTGCATATTATCCTCTAAAGGGCGATGCAAACGACTACGGAGGGCACAAATTAAATGGAACGCCTAGCGCACAGGTCAAGTTCTCCCCGGGAAAGTGGGGTTCAGCAGCAGATTTTACCGCAAGTGGCGCATACATTATCCTGCCGTATATGGGAAGGTATGCGAACCAGTATACGCTGTCAGTATGGGTGAACCTTAAGGCTTATGCGAACATCGACCCTCAGGCAAGCGAATGGGGCACTCTTTTTGGAAGGCTTGCAGTGAGCCATACTGACGGAAAGTTGCTTTTCTGGTTCTACTACGACCACGCCAATATTCCGGACAACCAGGCTATACCCCTTTACTCGAATGGAAAGATATCGACCGACGAGTGGCACCATGTACTCGTGACATATGACCACTCGACAAGAAAACTCAGCTTTTACATAGATGGCAGTCTGGATGTGGAGCACGATCTGAGCGGAAGCGTGCAACCTACTGACCGTCCACAATTACCAACGGTGTTCACCATAGGCGGGTGGTTTCAGGCAAGCTATGCTTATGCATCTACGTTGAACGGCCTTGTAGGTGATGTGTTCGTGTTCACGGTGAACGTTGACCAATCAGGAGTGGATATACTCGCAGGCGATGAGGTTTTTCCCTCGCTGGACGATGCAGAAGATAAGTACAACCTCAAGGACCATGCACAGCTTTTGGGATTCCCTTTTGTTTTAATTTTAATTCCTGTATTCATAGCAATAGTCGCAATTACAGTCGAAATGTACTGGATAAGTCAAGCACAGAAACAGCCATCCAAGCCTCCAAAAAAGTCGACACAGGAGATAGTAGACAACATCGTTGCCAAGGTGGGCATACCTGCAACTAATGACCCAAACAGGTTTGTAGGCAGAAGCGATATAAATATCGATTCATCATACTATATCCATCTGGACGTTGGGGGCGAAGGACACCATACGGTCGGCAGCGTTGAATCAGGGTTTGATGGTGCGATAAACTTGAATACAAAGGGGAAAGATTCGCAACCTCCTTATGGAGATATACCGTTACTGGTGTTACTGACAGGAGGGCTATATTGGAACCCGCCGCCACAATATCCGTTCAAGGAAAGATTTGCGGACCGTATAACCATGCAAGGTACCCCTCTGACAGATAAGAATATTAACGAGATGACAAGGTGCCTCCGGCCAGGAGGGCTCATAGAGCTTTGGATAGATTCCAGTTTCAAGCCCCAAATAGAAACGCTATGCTGGAGGCTTAATTCGACCCCGGATTATAACAGTTTCGACGAGTTCCGCGGCAGGGCGGGCTACCCAAAGGTCAAGATCGTATCTAATATCAGAGCCTGATATTAAAGCTCCTAAGCCTGCGGCTGAATTGAAACACAAAAATCAGGCAAAACCGATAGAAATTCCAAGGCATCGGGCATCCGCGCCGATGCATCCGACCTCGGTCGGGAGTCCGTGATTAAAAAAATGCAACCTGAATCAATCTTAGGACGCTGTTTTAGGCTTTCGGATCGTGATATAAAATATGAATGAATGAGAAGAAATCTGCGAAAAAATATCAAGATTCTACATGCACAGACCTCTACCAAAAGTATTTATGGACTATTAGCATAATTATTGTCGTGTGGTATATCGTTGAGCTAGTAACATGTTCTCGCCAAAGATGCAAAAAAGATAAGTTTAGTAAAAGCAATACAATACGGATTTTTGCATTCTAATATGAAAGAGTTCCATAGAAGTCTTTTTCATACTTTTTGGTTGAGTTCCAGATCATGTATCGATAGATCATTGGGTATAAACATAGGGGAAATTAAATGAAACAAATAAAAATACCTGAATCTGTGAGTTGTGGTCCCTCTGGAGGAACAGGAGGAAATGAATTATTAGATCCGGCGATTATCTCACGCTCTCAAATAAATGGGAACGCGATATTTCATAGATTAATGTACTTTCAGTTTGCAAAATCAAGGGGAGATAAGAATGGTAGAATTTAACAAAGCAAAACGTATAATACACGGATCAAGACACTCCGAAACTGCTGGACCATGGAACACAGAGGTAAGCGAAATGAAGCGTACGAGTTTATACGGCAGGAGGGAGATGACATGAACGGCAGGTGTTGTACGATTGCAATCATGATTTTGGTAATGCTCGTCTTTGGTGTATTCTCGGGATGTATCCAGGATCCTCCCAATAATGATATCGTCCCCAGAATCTTGACTCCCCTTCCGCACGAGGTAGTAGCAGGACGCGTTCTCTTCATGGCTATCGAAGATTCAGGGAACGAATCTCTGGTCAACCAGACAAACTTGGAGTTCTCGAAAGATGGATCAAATTTTACACTTATCGATTCGCAGCCCGGCATCGAACTGGCTACAAATCCTCAGGGTATAGATAGCCTGGGTTCGTGGAATGCGATTTGGGATACTTCACCTCTTGCTCCGGGCAGCTATTTTATCCGCGCCACAATGACCGATCAGTCCGGTAATAATGCCTCACATACGATACCAATCGTAGTAGATAAGATTCCAGTTCCAAACATGACCATTACCTTTGAAAATGTTACTGGAAATGCCACTTTCGACGGCAGCGGCTCAACTGATAATGAAAGGATAGTGGAATATATGTGGGATTTCGGGGATGGTCAGTTTGGCAATGGTTCCAACGTATCCCATACATACACCAACCTTACTCGGAACTATTTCCCGATGCTTACGGTAGTGGACAATCAGGGATTCAGGGACACCGCATACTACATGATTCCAGAGTTATGGACAAATCAATCCGCCACGCTAGTGAACGACTGCGTACCTGATAAAATAGAGTTGCTGAGGAATGGGACAGCTGATACAACAAAGATAAATTTTGGCGAATTCGCGATGCCAGGCGATGCGAACAAGACAAAGTTGGGTCCTTTAAACGACGTAAATATCTCAAATCCAGTACCCTATAACCTTGAATACTTGTTTGAAATCAAGGCAACGCTTATGCCAGGAAGTAATCCGGCATTGTGTAAAGAGAAGCAGGAAATAAAGAGGACAGCTCGTCGTGATAATAAAACCAGTCACTATCCGGACCCCGACGGGTTTAATAGCGCTACCTATATCCAGGATCACCATGGCTTTACAGATGTATCCAACTTCAAAGAGCATGACATCTTGATTATAAGATGGCTCGATCCTCCGGGATGGCATGGCATTACCAAGGCTGATGTCACTACAAGCGGCGCAGAAGGCGTGTTCTACGATGCTCACTTCAAAGCTACTGTGACCAGCAAGGACGGGAGCAAAAGTGTCACGTGCACGTGGGATGTCAGAATGAAAGTAAACAATACAGGAGCTGTGGTAACGGCGCCCAACATATCCAATTCCACCTGCTAAAGGGGGGCCCGCCCTTACTCAAAAGCGGATGTGCGCCCTACCCGCGAGAACAGCCCTTCGGGAGGGGGTTAAGCGCATGTAGTGGGTTTGTGACCGGTGGAGGGATAAACTCATGCTTGTGTAAGTGTAAGGCAATAGGAAGCCAAATAATTCTCATCTAAATTGAGAATTCAGGCGTATACCTTGGTATGATTGCCGTGATTCTTATTTTATCCTCAGACCTATGTAGTGAGTTCTTCTCCGAAGTACTCAGCTTCATCCTGTTGGATAGTGCGGGAAATACCTCGTCTAAACCCGCAGAAAGAGAAAGATATACGAAGTATAGCGCTTATGATAAGCTAGGTGACATTGCAGAAATAGAAGTGTAACCTATGGATAAACAAGCTCGTAATAAAGGATTAGAGATTAATAAAAGTGTTAGATTTCTTGCTGGACAATTAAGATTAAAAAACCAAAAAGTTATTTTTTTTATAAGTGCTGGTGTATCTTCTGCCTCTGGATTACCTTTAGGAAATGCTCTAAGGGATGTAGTTCTACGTAATTTATATCAAGAGTATCCATCATTTGATCATGTAAATAAATTTCGTGCATCTTTTTACCCGGATCAGAAGAATATACTCTTAGAAATGGTTTTACAACAGGTTGGACAAAGATTGGGACACGATGGCATAAATGATTTCCTTAAACCTTTTTTTAACAAAGTTAAAGAACCATCTCTGAGTCATGAGTTACTCGCCTCTTTGGTGGAAAAGAGATTTATATCGCTAATTCTGACAACAAATTTTGATAATTTGATTGAAGAAGCTCTGAAGAGGGAAAAAGTAGATTTTAGAGTTTTATCGGAACGTGCTGAATGCGTTTCAATTGATAAAGAGCTTAATAAAGATGTAATAATTTGGAAACTACATGGCACTATCGAAGACCCGCGAAGTCTAGCTGCTACAGAACAGGATGTATTGCATTTTCCGCAAAAGACGCAAGATGCACTGCGCTTCTTACTTCAAAACTATAACATTGTTTTTGTAGGATATAGTATGAACGATCTAGACTTTATGGAAATTATTAATCAGATAGATCCACATAACAAAAAATACAGTTTCTTTTGGGTTGGTCCCAGTCCACTCGATAAAACACGTGAAAACATTCGAGATACTGTTAATAAATTTGATTTATCGGAAAACTATATTCAAATGTTATCGGATGATTTCTTCAATGAACTAAATTACCTTCTACACTTGAGAGCTCCAACTATAATTTGGAATGCTGATGAAGCAATTTTGTTACGCGGTGGAGTACGAGGTGAAGGTGATCCATGGAATCGAGACTGCCCATCGTATACTCGAATTTTTGGTGCAACCTCTAACCAAGGAAACTATAGGGAATGGGACGGCGCTACACTTCAATTACATGCAAATCTTCAGGAGACTTTGAAGATTAAAAAAAATTTGCTTAAGGGAGCATCTCTACGGATTGAAATTCCACCCATAGATGGGAAAGGGATTCACGGTAAGGAAGGCGGAAAAGTTAGTTTATTTCTATATAACGATAAAGGTAGGTTTAAACTCTCAGAACTTATATGCAAGCAGTACGGATATCTTGAGACATGGTGGCCTCACGATGATCGATATAGAGGAATCTACCCTGAATTTACTATAGACTCTGATTCCATCAAACATTTTGACGGTTTGCAAACATTGACTTTAGAATTGGAAATCGAAGGTCAAGTATGTATGGATGTATCAAGATTTTTGCTCTATTTCTTTTAAAACTAGATGAGTGTTTAGGATGAAACAAAGATGAAAATCGGTATTTTTGTAGATGGTTCATTTTTGCCATGTCGAGAGGGTGCAACTCAACGATTTTACCTTCTCGCAAAACATGAAAACGCTGAAAAAATAATTGGTATAGCGGCGATGCGGCGCTGGTCATGCCGCATACATTACTTTCCCTTTTCTTGCAAATTCAGTAATAAGCCCTGGACTGATTTTCAACATTCGATCCATGAAATAAAAATCAAATCGGATTTTTCAAGAGATCTTTATTTTTCTGATATTCTTAATACTCTTAATGACTTTGTTCGAGTCCACTGGCGTTGGAACTTGCGGAGATTTATGCACGATATCAAAATCCGCTATAATAATTCCTTCAAATCCTTTTTCAAGGTCACACAACTTGTATGAATCATCCTCACCCTTCTTGCATCCGTTTTCTACTAAACCCCTGTAATAGTCTTTGTGAAGTTGTCCGAATATTGACGTTCCTCCAAATAGCGCGGTGTTTGAAATTATGATGTATGAAGAAATATTTGCCACATGGGCACTGGCATATTCATGGAATCTCTCGACCCCTTTTGCTTCATTATAAGATGGGCAGAAAATGATGTCCGTCTGATCACAAAACCTGGCATAATTTAGAAAATCTATGCATACAAGTACCGAGAATGTTCCAAGATGAGTTTCATATCTGTACAGTTTATCACCGGATTTCATTCCCTTGCCTGTTATCTCAGGGTCTTCAGGACGGGAGGGCGATTTCTTTAACTGTGGCGGTACTTCCATGTTCATTATTACTGGACATTCATTAAAGTCATTCTTATAATAACTCCCTCCAATAATTATCATATCAGGGTATCGATCTTTGATATCCTGCACCCATTCTTCACACATGCAAAGCTCAGGCAAGCATGCAATATGGACGTCGCAGCTTTTTGCAGTATCAAGAGATGAAATGATTTTCTGTTTGCACTCTTCCTTTTTCTCAAGCGCTGGCGGGAAGGAATTTGTCAATTTAAAATCTAACTGGATAGCTGCGATTCTGACAATATCTCTTTGTTTATTCTCTTTATTGGCAGGCACAGTAATTATTGGTGGAATCGTAAAATTTTCGTAAATTTCATCTAATTTTTTAAGTGTGGTTTCAAAAAGCCCCTGAAAATCAAGATACTTTGCTTTTTTAAGGTCTTCAAGTATGCCATCCCTTTTATCTACTGGAATATATTCACTGAATTTATTGAGAATTCCGTTCATCATCTCCAAGCATTTATCCATTTTAATTTCATTTGATGTGGACAATTCATTGGCTTGTTTTACAGTCTCAAGACCCATTTCCTCAAGAGAAGTGCCCCTCGTCTTCTTACACAGCGCCCTGGCTTTCTCCTGTATCTCTGCGATTATCCCCTTGATCCTCTCATCAATGATTGGCATCCCCCTCCTGATAACCCTCGATGCACCTGGCGCTTTTTCTTCCGTTGTGTCTAGCAATTCGCAAGCGCTGTCAAGGTACCGTTTGTATGCATTGAGGTCAGATTTCACAGCATTGAAATCCCATGCATTCTGTACCTCCTTAAGCGCATTTCCCAGGTTCTCAACAGCTTCGAGTAACTTCTCTTTGCTCTGTGAGCCCACGGCGCTTTTTGCCTCTGAAAGAATATCTTTGCACCTCAGCCTCAGCTTCGTCTTTCTTGAAAGTCAGCATGTAAAAAGAGCGGTAAAAAGGGAGACAAAACTCTGCAGGGTTAGGAAAAATCGATTCCTTTGATGATTTCTCAAAAAAATTTAGTGCTTTTTCCAATTCTTTCCTGAAAACATCTTCGCTTTCAGCCTCGCCCGTCCTGATTATTCAAGCCTTGCCAGAAGAATGGTTTGCGGCTACCAAGACACGTGTATCCTCGTCCCTCATCAGCCTTTGAAGGTCTTTCCATGCCTGATTTTTGTCGGGAATGTTGGCGAAGGATTTACCCAACGAAGCCGCTACGCGCCATCGCACATCATTGTAAGTGTTCTGCACGAGTAAATGCAGGTTTTCCCACGCTTGTTTCTTGTGAGGTGTGTGCAAAGGCCGCACTGAGCGCATATGTTGCACACCACCGCACATTGTAATCTTCATCCTGTGCGAGCCTGATAATGTCTTCCCACGCCTGATTTTTATCGGGAACTGATGCAAAGTATGCACCCAACACATATGCTGCGTTCATGCGTACATATTCATTCTCATTTTTTGTGAGTCGATGCAGGTTTTCCCATGCCTGATTTTTATCAGGAAGTGATGCAAATGCCAAAAATAGCGCCTCTGATGCTTTAGCCCGCACAATATAATCCGTGTCCTGCATGAGCTGCATCAGGTCCTCCCATGCTTGTTTCTTATTGGGAAGGTCATCGAACGCCCAAACCAGCGCACCTGCTGCGTCAATCCGCACATAGCTATCATCGTCCTGCGTGAGCCTGTGCTGGTCGTCCCGTCCCATGCCTGTTCCTTATCAGAGAAAACTGTAAAATCAAATCTGAGATGTTCCGCCGCCTCACTCCGCTCCTCTGCACTCTTGCTTTGCGCCATCCTGTGGATCTCAGACTGGTCTACCAATTACCTGCACCCCTTATTTAGATACAACACTATGGTTAAAATTGTTTCTATTACCATGGTCGGTGAAAAGTATTGGGAAGCGAATTTAATTTTCAACTTTAGCTTTATACGTGCCCCCATTTTTAGCGCCACAATTTGTTACTCTGGTTCAAGATATTCCAACAGATGCACAAGTCTCCTATCGTTTGCAGTCAAATTGCGGCGGTGCACCCACGCTACAAGCAGCGGGGCATGATTCGCACCGCCGCTAAGGTTGTTCGAATTCAAAAAGCTTCTTCTGTTCATAACTTTCTTTTTCTTCAGGCATGCCCTGTGTTTCGATGTAATTCCGTATAATTTCCGCTGTAATGCCATCGCCTACCGTCCCTATGTAACCTCCATCACTCCAAAATTCCCCTCACCAAAGCTGTTTTTTAATTTCAGGGTACTGCTTAAACAATTCTCTTGCCGTAATACTTTTAATAATTTGCATCACCCGCGAAGGTGCATACTTGGGGGGCAGGTTCTAAGAAAACATGTACATGGTCGCCATCAGTTCCTAAAGCATCAAACTCAAACCAATATCTTTACCCAATCTCCAAACACAGATTTTTGAAGTTGTCTATTCTATCTTTCTCAAATAGCAATTTCTTTCTATACTTCACACATAACACCATGTGGTATCTTATTTTGTAAACACAGTGCTTGCACGTCTTAATTCTACCATCACTCTCCATAATATTCTCACGTTTAAAATTGCTTCGTGAGTTTATCCCAACCGCAGCAAGCTGCGGGGTATTCCGATAAATAAAAGAAGTTATGAAAGAGGAAATTATTTCGGGAAATGATAATGTTATTTTGGAATTAAGATACTACTTCCATGCTTACTGATTAAATAGGATTAAGAATCGCTGAAATTGCAGGTTAAAAGTTCAACTAGCAAATTGTAAAAAGGAAAATCAAATAGTCTACTAATTATGCAACAAAGCATAAACAAAAGTAAGGTTTAATACTGATTATTTTTGTATCTTCATTGGGGAGAGGAATAAATGATTAATCAAAGTTATAACAAGACTAACGCAGTTCTATTGAACATTTTTCCAATTTTTCAATTGAGACAATGTTTCTAAGTACATCGGCTAAGCTTAAATCATTCGACCACAGCGCGACTGACCTCTCATCGATTGAGCCTAAAAATAGGATTTTTGAATCCGCGAATAGAAAAATTCCTCTTCCTGTAATTTTATGGGAAGATTCCCATATGATTAAATTATTGATGCGAGGATTCACTTCCTTTTCTGGAGATTTTTTATAAAAAGCAAGCACTTTACATCCTCTCTCTTTAGCCTCTTGAATCATAGTGCTTATCTGTATGATATCGTCATCATCAAGGTTTATAAGAAGACAAAAGATCTCGTTGTACGACAAACCGATAATCTCTCTAAACTTCCGTATTACATTAGCATGTCCTCTAATACTCCATATCTCTGACTTTCCAATGACTGTGTCTTCATTATATAATGATTGCAACGCTTCGCTTATTATTTTTGATGCATCTGTAAGTGCTTGAGTTTGCTTTTTGAAGGCAAGCTCTGTGGCAAAAGAAGGCTCAATCGGCCTGTATTTCTTCGGTCTCCCTTCTTTAATGCTTACCCATCCCTTATCAACCAGAGATATAAGAGTCGTGTATATCTTTGAATATGGTATTTCAGTCAGCTTGCTTGCTTCTTTTGCAGATAAATGGCCGTGTTCCACTAGTTTAGTATATGCCCTGCTTTCGTACTCCGTCAGGCCCAGTTTTTCAAGCGCTTCAAGCACCTTCATATTGCACCTTTTTCCGAGTTTGTTTGTTGGAAAATTGATTTATAG
>JBGPUU010000027.1:0-27266 GCA_041491305.1 Candidatus Methanoperedens sp. | reverse complement strand
TCCTGCACGGTTTTCAGGAACCCGATTTTTTCAAATTTCGTGTGGCTGCCCCGGATGCCGCACCGTGAAACCGCAATGGCCGGTTCTATTGTAAAGAGAATTGTCAAATCAGGAACAATTGTCCAGCCCTTATGGATGCTCTCCACCCATTCCATTGCGTCATCGACAATATGCGAAAGTGTAGCTCCCTGATATGCGTATCTGCTGTCAGAATACCGGTCAGATATTACAATTTTTCCATCTTCGAGTGCAGGCCTGATTACTTTTGCTATATGCTCTGCGTGGTCTGCCGTGAATAAAAACAGCTCTGCAAGAGGGTCTGCCTCGGATTCAATCGATTTTTTTACAGCTTCCCCTATCCAGTTTTTGGTGGGTTCCCGTGTAAAAACAGCATCAGGGAATGTGATTTTTAGTCCCTTTGCAACACTGGATTTCCCTGTCCCGTCTATTCCTTCAAGTGTGATTAATTTTCCTTTTGGCATTCAGGTGTTATATCGATGTTTTAATGAAAAAGCTTATCCATTTTTCTCCGGGCATTGAAATCATCTATCAAAAGTCAATGAACCTGCAGACATATTAATGGCTATCTCAGCAATATCCCCGCTGTAACTTCCTATTCTCCCAAAACTGTCAAGCATCGTTTTTTTCAGGATAGCGGATTCTATATTTTTATCATTTGATTTGAGTAATTCATTTGAAATAGCAGAATGAAATTCATTAATTTCCTTTAGTTCCTGAAAAATTTTCTCGGCCAAAACATGATTTCTTGTAAATAATGCATCTACCGATTTTTCAAAAATTGCAATTATACTGTTATTGAGTTTTATATAATCATTCAGCTGCACATCTTTCTGGATGTCTGCTAATTGAATATAGCTCTTTGCTATGTTTTCAATATGGTCTGCAATCCGCTCAAGAGCCTTTACAGTAATCCTGTATCCAAGACAATCCCTCTGGTTTTCTATTCCGAGCTTTTCAGCTACCTGCTGGTACTCAACAGCGCTCTTGAGCTGCCTCACTACCAAAAAATAAAGCCTGTCAATTTCCCTCTCTCTTACGATTACATCCTTTGCCAGGCCAATATCCATGTTTTTAAAAGCCTTGCCAAGATCAAGAAGCATCGACCTGTCCAGGGAGAACATTCTCTGGAGTACCTGCATCGTCATCATGCGTTTGTAATCCACCATTATCTCAAGAGTCATCAAATCGTTGGTGTCCTCAACTATTTCTATCCCTATCAAATAATCCAGGACATTCCGTATGCTTTTCCTGTACGGCAGGTGGTCTTTCCTGTCAAGTTTAATCCTGATTGTATCATAACCCACAAGATAAAATGCAATAATTATACGCTCAAGAGCCTCGCTTGATGTTACTTGCGAGATTTTAATCTCCTTCGTTTGCGACTCCCTTTCAATAACACTGGTCTCGATTAGCAATGAACTGCCATGTTCCGTAACCACCAGTGAGTCTCCCGGTTTCAAATTAGTCTTCGTAACCCATTTTTTGGGCAGTGAAATTACATAGGTTGAACCGCCGCTTACGTAAACTTTTCTTGCTTCCATTTTAATCTTGTAATCTACTGATATTTTATAGTATATATAGATTCTTGGGACAAAATATATACTTTATAATTCGAATTATCAGTTTGGTGAAAGAAATGATAGAAAGGGAGATTTTGAGAAAAACAATACCATCCAACTCATTCATAGAGGAATTTGAGGAAATGGGAAAAGAAGACCGGGAGCTTTATCTGTTCCTGCGCGGCGGTTTCACAGCAAAATGATGGCGGATAAAACAAATATTCTTAGAACCAGGAACGCATGATAATGAAAGATGAAGTGGATGAGATAATTAAAGGGCGCATGAAAACAAAAATCCAATACTATATTAGCCCGTTATTGATAAAAATTACGATAATAATCTTGTTGCTGCTCGTATTGGCGCTGGACACCATATTTGAATGACAAAATGAAAGGAAAATACTTAGATTGTATAATGAGGTAAGGATTTATCTTGATTTACACCTTATTCAATATCAAAACATGCTACAAAGGCATGGGAATCAAGAATATAAGAAAGCCAAATCCATATAATCGCTCTCCGCATTCATAAATGACAGACTATTATTCAAAGGCAGCAGACGAAGTTCTTAATGAACTCAATACATCCGGGCAGGGGCTAACCGGCGAGGAGGCAGAGCTTCGCCGCTTGAAATACGGGGAGAACAGGCTTCCTGAAAAAAAGAGAAAAACACGAACCGGGATTTTCCTCGAACAATTCAAGAACTATCTGATATTCATTCTCTTGATTGCGGCTGTAATAGAAATATTCCTTAATAAATACACAGAGAGCGCGGCAATTTTCATAGTCCTGCTGATAAATGCCGTACTTGGCTTCACGCAGGAGTACAAGGCGCAGACTTCCATAGAGGCGCTTCGAAGGATAGCCGCCCCAAAAGCCAAGGTATTGAGGGACGGCGTGCGCATCCAGATAGAAACCGCAATGCTCGTACCCGGCGACATAATATTTCTTGAAACGGGCGACAAAGTGCCGGCCGATGCAAGATTGATAGAAACTGCAAACCTCCAGGCGCAGGAATCCTCTCTCACCGGGGAATCCATACCTGTAGAAAAAATCACGGATTCACTTGGGCCAAACTTGCAAATGGGAGAGCGCAAGAACATCCTTTTCTCGGGCACGATAATTGTAAACGGGCGCGGGACTGCGGTAGTAACAGCCACGGGGGCGAACACTGAAATAGGGAAGATAGCAGAGCTTATCCAGGCTGAAGACGACACCACGCCTCTTGAGAAGAAGCTTGAGCAACTGAGTACGCATATTGGCTACACTGTCGCATTCGTCTGCGCAGTCGTATTCATTGCAGGTTTCCTGCGGGGTGAAGAAATCTTCAAGCTGTTCCTGACAACTGTCAGCCTGGCGGTCGCTGCCATTCCCGAAGGCCTGCCGATAGTCGTGACCGTGACCTCAGCCCTTGGCATACAGAGGATGGCAAAAAAGAACGCGCTGATAAGAAGACTGCCTTCTGTAGAAACTCTTGGGTCCACGACAGTAATATGTACGGATAAAACCGGAACCCTCACCTCCAACCAGATGACCGTCAAAAAGCTGTACGTGAACAGGGAAATAATAGAGGTTGGCGGGGAAGGTTACTCTACCGAAGGCAAATTCGGAAAAGACCCGGAAAATTTCATGCTCCTCCTGAAAGCAGGGGCGCTGTGCAATGATGCCACCATAAAAGGAAAGCCCTTTGGCGACCCCACGGAAATCGCGCTTCTTGTCTCAGCAGAAAAGGCCGGACTGGTAAAAGAAGAGCTTGAGAAAGAAAGCCCGAGAACAGGAGAAATACCCTTTACTTCGGAACGCAAGTACATGGTAACGCTCCACGGGAACACCGCCTACGCAAAAGGGGCGATAGATGCCATATTGAACCGCTGCGACCGCGTGCTGGTAAACGGGAAGGAAATAAAGCTCACGGAAAAAGAGAGGGATGAGATCCTAAACGCCAACGAAATGCTTGCAGGCGAGGCTTTGCGTGTGCTCGGTTTCGCTTACAAGCCGTCCTCTGGAGAACACTCAGAAAGGGATTTCATATTCCTCGGCTTGCAGGGAATGATTGACCCGCCGCGCAGGGAGGTAAGGGAAAGTATACAGAAATGCAGGCGCGCAGGAATAAAAGTGATAATGATAACAGGCGACCATCCATCCACCGCAGCAGCTATCGCAAAACAGCTCGGGCTTGAGGTAAAGATACTCACAGGCAGAGAGATTGACGCGCTTGATGACTTAAGTGCGATTGTAGAGGACATAATAATATTCGCCAGGGTCTCTCCCGAGCACAAACTTCGGATAGTAGAGTCGCTTAAAAAACGGGGGCATGTGGTAGCAATGACTGGCGATGGGGTTAACGACGCCCCGGCCCTGAAAAAGGCTGACATCGGGATCGCGATGGGGATAACCGGAACCGATGTTGCAAAGGAAGCCTCGGACATGATACTTGCAGACGATGACTTCACATCCATAGTGAATGCAGTTGAGGAAGGAAGAGGAATATATGAGAACATAAAAAAGTTCTTGAGATTCCAGCTCTCCACCAATGCGGGTGCAATCCTCACGGTTTTTGTAGGGACTCTTGCAGGATTACCGCTCCCGCTTACCGCCTTGCAGCTTTTGTGGATAAACATAATAGTCGACGGACCACCGGCTCTTTCCCTCAGTGTTGAGCCGCTTGAAAAAGAATCCATGATAAAACCGCCGCGGGATCCCAGGGAGCAAATACTGACAAAAGGGATGCTGGGCTACATAATAACAACAGGGATTGTGATGGCCGCGGGTACTCTCGGGATATTCGCCTACATGCTGAGGGTTAACCCGCAGGCAGCGCAGACGCTTGCATTCACGACATTTGTCTTTTTCCAGCTTTTCAACGTACTCAATTGCAGGTCAAATAACCGCTCAATTTTCAAGATAGGATTTCTCTCTAACAGGACTTCCATTCTTTCAATTACAGGCGCAATCCTGGTTCAGGCTGCAATAGTTTACGTTCCGCAGGTTCAGGACGTATTCGGAACGGTTTCCCTGTCCCTGTCGAACTGGCTGCTTTCTATAGCAACCGCCTCGATTATATTTTTCGCATTTGAGATATACAAAACAGCCCACAGAAATCATCAATCCTTCCCTCCGAAATAGCCGAAAGCTATCAGGGATGCTGAAACTATTGCTACTGCAATGCCAAAAAACAACGTCCCCAGCGGGTCTCTCCATTCTACAAGATGTTCCAGGAATGTAATACCCATTACGAGGATTATAACACTGCCCAGCTTCACCTTGAGGTCGTGAAGATTCCTGATTATGAGCCATTCAGGCAGGGATATATTATCAATAAAAAGCTCGTACATGCCCATAGCGAAGATAAAAAGGACAGTGGCTATCAGGAATATATCCATGAGTTTTATGAGGTCTATCGTTACTAAAGGGTCTTTGCCAAAACTTATTACCAGGTTTATTATGACTGAAATGGTCTTTGCCATCCCATATAAAAATGCAACTGTTGAGGCTGCAAGCGAGGATGCAACGGCAATCAAAAACAGGCTTTTGCTTTTTTCGATTAATTTTTTCATATGTAGTCTATATTAACAAATTTGATTGATTTATGCTTTTGTAAATGTTTTTAAATGCATTTAAAATAAGTGTTAAAAATCTAAAAAAACTATACTTCGAGCCCGCCACTTACATGATTTCCATCTACTGATTTTATATAGCACATATAGATTCTTGGGAGAAGCTATATATTATTCGATGCTAAAATTCCTGCTGGTGAAAAAAACAAAATGAATCGATTAAAGACGATACTAATTTTGATGCTGGCTGGTGTGCTGGTAGCTGGATGTGTAAGCCAGCAGCCTTCCGGAGTACAGCCTACAGTGCAACCGACAGCAACCGTGCAGCCAACAAAAGCCCAGTCAACCTTAACTTTAAACGGCGCAGGTGCGACATTTCCATATCCCCTCATATCCAAATGGAGTTCGGAATATAGCAAAATAAATCCAAATATCCAGATCAATTACCAGAGTGTGGGAAGCGGTGCAGGAATACAGCAAATTACAGCAAACACAGTTAATTTTGGCGCAAGTGATGCGCCTCTCTCGGAGCAGGTATATAAAAATCTCACAGGAATCCTTCAAATACCCGAAACCATAGGCGCAGTGGTTGTAGCATATAACCTTCCCGGCATACAGAAGGGAGTGAATTTGAGCGGCGATGTAATTGCAGATATTTTCCTTGGGAAAATCACAAAATGGAACGACCCCAGGATTGTTGCGCTTAACCCCCGTATCCAGTTCCCGGCAAAGGATATTATCGTAGCTCACAGGAGCGATGGGAGCGGAACAACCTTCGTCTTCACAGATTATCTTTCCTCAGTCAGCCCTGACTGGAAATCAAAAGTTGGAAAGGGTACGTCAGTCAACTGGCCTGCAGGTCTTGGCGGGAAAGGCAACGAGGGCGTTGCAGGTATCATAAACCAGAACCCGTATGCAATAGGGTATGTCGAACTAATTTATGCCAAGCTTCAGAACAACATCTCCTATGCATATATCAAGAACCGAGCAGGGAATTTCATCGAACCCACGCTTGAAACAACTGCAAACGCCGTTGCCGGAGCTGTGACAACGCTGCCCTCAGGCGACGCAAGCTGGTCATCCGTAAGTATTGTGAATACCCAGGGAGATAATTCATATCCCATTAGCAGCTTTACCTATCTTCTTGTCTATAAAGACCAGACGGATCAGACAAAAGGTAAAGCACTCGCTGAATTCCTCTGGTGGGCAGTACACGATGGACAGGGTTATTCCTCAGGTCTCCAGTATGTGCCGCTGCCAAAAGAAGTCGTTAGCCTGAATGAAAAAACCATAAAACTTATGAACTACAACGGGCAACCATTCATTCAGGGATAGTTGGATGAATAAGGTAAAATTGTCTTTTAGCCGGGGTAAACTCTCCGGCGATTTTATTTTTGAAGCCTTAGTCGGCTTATTTGCTCTTGGCATAATAGTCCTTGCATTTTTATTGTTCAGGGAGCTTTTTATCGGGGCAGGACTTTCGATAGACTCTTTTGGTTTGGGTTTCCTGACCTCATCAACCTGGGACCCTGTGAATGAGATATTCGGCGCCCTGCCTTTTATCTTCGGGACTCTTGTTTCGTCTTTCCTTGCCCTGCTCATAGCTGTCCCCTTCAGCCTTGGGATAGCGATATTTCTCTCAGAACTCGCCCCTGGAAAATTAAGAACGCCTCTCTCTTTCATCATAGAATTGCTCGCAGCAGTCCCGAGCGTCATTATCGGGCTCTGGGGTCTATTCATTCTCGTTCCGTTCGTTCACGACTATCTTGCGCCGCCTCTTTCCACTTATCTTGGTTTTCTGCCGCTATTCCAGGGACCTATGTATGGAGGACAGACCATGCTCACAGGCGGCGTAATACTTGCAATTATGATAATCCCGATAACCTCATCGGTATCCAGAGAAGTCATTATGACAGTGCCCATGCAACAGCGGGAAGCAGCCCTGGCTCTTGGCGCTACAGGCTGGGAGACTACAAGAATTGCAGTACTGCCATACGCAAGGTCAGGGATATTCGGGGCTGTGATTCTCGGTTTTGGGCGAGCCATCGGCGAAACGATGGCAGTGACCATGGTCATAGGGAACAGTCCCAGGATTTCGGAATCCCTTTTCTCGCCATCATACACAATGGCATCGGTCATTGCAAATGAGTTCGTGGAGGCTACATCAAAGCTTTACATATCATCTCTCATTGAGATCGGGTTTTTGCTCCTGCTGGTATCTGTAATAATCAATATAGTTGCCAGGATTTTAGTGTGGAAATTGCTTAAAGTCGAAGGAGGCGGGGCGGCATGAAGTGGAATAAAAGAAAAATAACAGACAGGGTTATGTCTTTCCTGACTGCTGCCTGTGTTGCTCTCGCCATAATCCCGCTGATTAGTATTCTCTATATTGTAACAATCAATGGGATATCTTCCATTAACCTTGATTTTCTTACGCAGCTCCCCAAACCCGTTGGAGAAGCAGGCGGCGGGCTTGGGAATGCTATACAGGGGACGTTCATTGTTGTGGGGATTGCCTGCTTAATCGGGCTCCCCACAGGCATTCTTTCAGGAGTCTATCTTTCAGAATACGGGCAAAACAGGTTCGGGCGTATGGTAAGTTTCGTGGCTGATGTCCTGACAGGTACCCCGTCGATAGTGGCAGGGATGTTCGGTTATACCTTCATCGTCCTGTATTTCGGAAGCTTCTCTGCCATAGCAGGCGGGGTTGCCCTTTCTGTATTGATGATTCCCATTGTCACAAGAACCACCGAGGAATCCCTGAGACTTGTGCCGGGCTCCATCAAAGAAGCTTCCCTTGCACTCGGGATACCGAAGTGGAAAACAACATTGCATATTGTTTTAAGCACGGGCAGGAGCGGGATTATCACAGGAGCTTTGCTTGCCATTGCAAGGATATCGGGAGAGACTGCCCCTCTCCTTTTTACGTCCTTTGGAAATATGTTCTGGACTAACGGGATAGACCAACCCATATCCACCCTGCCGGTGCAGATTTATACATATGCAATATCGCCCTTTCCCGACTGGCAAGCTAAAGCGTGGGGAGGAGCCCTTATCCTTATTGTCCTGATTCTTATTTTAAATATCAGTGTGAGGTTCGTAACCCGGAGAAAATATAGTTAAAAGGAGTATAAACGTGCAGAATAAAATCATAGTAGAAAATCTCAATGCATCGTTTGGAGCTAAACAGGTACTGCATGGCATCAATCTTGGTATCGAGAAAAATGGGATAACAGCTATCATAGGCCCTTCAGGATGCGGAAAATCCACATTTATCCGATGTCTCAACAGGATGCATGAAGTCGTACGAGGGGCAAAAGTTTCAGGAAATGTACTGGTTGATGGCAAGAATATATATCAGAGCGATATCGACCCGGTGGACATAAGAAGGCGCATAGGTATGGTATTCCAGAAGCCTAACCCGTTCCCCACGATGTCTATACGGGATAATGTTGTGGCAGGGTTAAAACTTGGCGGAGTGAAAGATAAAAAGATTCTTGATAAAATAGCAGAAGAGAGCCTGAAAAAAGCTGCACTCTGGGATGAGGTGAAGAACGACCTCAATAAATCGGGGGTGAGTTTGTCCGGTGGTCAGCAGCAGCGCCTCTGCATAGCAAGAGCATTAGCGGTTGAGCCGGAAGTTATCCTGTTTGACGAGCCCTGTTCAGCGCTGGACCCCATATCCACCAGCAAAATAGAAGATTTAATGTTAGAACTGAAGGAGAAATATACCCTTGTTATAGTAACACATAATATGCAGCAGGCTGCAAGAGTAAGCGATTATACGGCTTTCTTTCTTTACGGAAAGCTGATAGAGTTTGGAGAAACAAATCAGATATTTAAGAAGCCAAAGGAGAAGAGTACTGAAGACTACATAGTCGGGAGGTTTGGATAATATGGTTCGCGAAGCTTATCACAAAGATCTTCACAAATTAAGGGAGGAAATAGTTACCATGGGAAGCCTTGTAGGCAAGGCGATAGGAGATTCCGTGCTATCTCTTAAGAATCGCGATGTTGAACTTGCCCAGAAAGTCATTGATATGGATAACGAGATAGATGCCCTTGATCACAGCATTGAGGAAAACTGCATGCGTCTTCTTGCGCTCCAGCAGCCTATGGCGAGGGATTTGAGGCTTATAATTTCGGCATTAAAGATGAGCATCGATCTTGAAAGGATGGGAGACCTTGCCCTGGAAATAGCGGTTATTACAAAGATAACAGCTAATGTACCCCCGGTAAAGCCTCTCATAGACATACCGAGAATGTCAGAGATATGTCAGCAAATGCTGGCGAATACAATGAGCGCATTTGAAAATAAAGATGTGGAGCTTGCAAAGGCAATTGCGAAACGGGATGATGAGGTTGATATGCTCTTTGACCAGGTAAGAAGGGAATTGATTTCCTATATGATCGAGGACCCAAAAAAGATAACCGGCGCACAGCATCTGACGTTTGTGGCGAGGTATCTTGAGAGGATAGGAGACCACATAACGAATCTCTGCGAAAACG
Source organism: Candidatus Methanoperedens sp. (assembly GCA_041491305.1). Classification (GTDB taxonomy): domain Archaea; phylum Halobacteriota; class Methanosarcinia; order Methanosarcinales; family Methanoperedenaceae; genus Methanoperedens. Next base: position 17,619 of record JBGPUU010000027.1, on the reverse strand, counting down.
TGGTATTCATGGTGACTGGCGAGAGAGCTGAACTGAATTAATCCTGGTTTCTCATTTAAAGCATAACTCAAATCAAAAGAGAAAAACATAAAGATAAGAATCACTAATAACATTTTGACATGAAAAAAGGAGATTGAAACATGGGACTAAAAGAATGGATAATTCCCCAGGATAAACACTTTTTTAATATGCTTGAAAACGAATCGCAAAATGTGCTTGATGGTTCGATTGCATTCCTTGATATGCTGAAAAATTATGAAAATATAAAAGAAAAACAACAAACAATAAAGGACATAGAACACCAGGGCGATGATTTTGTCCATGAGATTTTTGAAGAACTAAACAAGACTTTCATAACTCCTATTGACCACGAAGACATATCCGCGCTTGCATCTGCGTTTGACGATGTCCTGGATTATATCGACGGCACTGCTGCGCGCCTTGTCCTGTACGAAATCAAAAAACCAGAAGAGAATATGATAAAATTAGCTGAAGTGCTTGTGACGCAGGCGACAGAATTGAACCATGCTTTAAAGGGCCTTCGTAATATCAAAAGCCCGAAAGAGATCGAAACAAGGTGCATCGAGGTCAACAGGCTTGAAAACGTCGCAGATGATCTTTATAAAAATTCCGTTGCCCAGCTTTTCAAAAGAACCGACGCGATAGAGATTATGAAACTGAAAGAGGTATATGAGCGCCTTGAATTTGCAACCGATAAGTGTGAAGACGCTGCAAACGTCATCAGCGACATCGTTGTGAAAAATAGCTGATAGGGAGCATCACTTTGGATTCTTTTGTTATAATCACCATTATACTTGCGCTGTTCTTTGATTTCATCAACGGGTTCCATGATTCCGCAAATGCTATAGCCACGGTTGTAGCCACAAAAGTTCTTTCGCCGATAAAAGCAGTAACAATGGCGGCTGTCTTTAACCTTTTCGGCCCTTTCCTTCTGGGCACCGCAATTGCATCGATGATCGGAAAAGGTGTTATTGACACGCACATCGTTACGGTTAACCTGATTTTTGCCGCGCTTGTCGGGGCTGTAGTATGGGATTTAGCCACATGGTATCTGGGTCTTCCGACTTCAAGCAGCCATGCCCTTGTCGGAGGGCTCATCGGCGCAGCGACAGCAGCCGCCGGGATAAGTTCCATACACACTTCCGGGGTCGAAACAATCGTGCTGTTCATGGTTGTCTCGCCTATAATTGGCCTGATAATCGGGTTTTTATTCGCTCTTATAATTATGAGGGCTTTTCGTAAAGCTCATCCCTCAAAGATAAACAACTATTTCCGAAGGCTTCAGCTTTTTTCAGCGGCATTTTATTCCCTGACACACGGAACCAACGACGCACAAAAAACAATGGGTATAATTGCCCTTCTCCTTATCACTGCAGGTGTTTCCGCCCCGGCAACCCCGGATACGCTCCCTATCCCGCCATGGGTTATTATTTCATGCGCAGCCGCCATCGGCCTTGGCACTTTTTTCGGGGGATGGAGGATTGTAAAGACCATGGCGCAAAGGGTGACGCGCCTTCGCCCATATCAGGGGTTCGCAGCAGAAACTTCAAGCGGCCTTGTACTTGCTTTCATGGCTCACTGGGGAATTCCTGTTAGCACCACGCATGTGATATCCTCCTCGATAATGGGTGTCGGGGCAACCGATAAGCTATCCGCAGTGAGATGGGGGATTGCCCGGAAGATTGTGGGTGCGTGGATTCTTACAATCCCTGCGGCTGCGCTTATTTCCGCATCTACTTATTTAATAATGAAAACCTTTTTTTGATTTTCAGGAAAGTATTATTAGTTTTAAAAATATAACAGTAACATAATGTTAAAGGATAAGACCAAGCTTGTCATCTGGCCAGTGTATCTGGATGGAACCAAATCAAGGGCTGAGGGCAGGATTCTTTCCATGAAAGATTCCGTGAAATCCCCTGTTTTAAAAGAGATTGAAAAAGCGGCTTCGGAATTGGGCATGTCTCCCGTCCTTGAAGCCGATAAGGCCCACCCAAAATCGTGGTGGGTGGTGAGCGGGCGGGTGCTCGTGGATAAAAAAGGTCCTAAATCAATTGTAGTAAAACAAATCGCCCAGAAGATAAATAAAACACGGGGACCAAAATGATAGACCTGCATACACATTCAACGTTCAGCGACGGTGAATTGATACCGAGTGAACTCGTGCGCCGCGCTGTTTTTCAGGGTTATAAGGCATTAGCAATAACCGACCATGCCGATTTCACAAACATTGAGCATATCCTGTCATGCGTGAAAAAAGTCAAATCCCTGGAAGATGATTACGATATCAGAATCTTTTCAGGCGTGGAATTAACCCATGTCCCGCCCGGAAAATTGCCGTCCCTTGTTGAGAAGGCGCGTAAACTGGGCGCCGAGATAGTGGTAGTTCACGGTGAAACCACTGTCGAACCTGTACCGCCTGGCACCAATCACATGGCAGTGTCGCTTGACATCAATATCCTCGCTCATCCAGGTCTTATAACCATCGAGGATGCCGAACTTGCAAGAGAGAACGGGATAGCGCTTGAAATAACCTCACGCAACGGGCACAACCGCACCAACGGTCATGTGGTGAGAATTGCAAATGAGGTTGGGGCAACATTGATTGTCGATACGGATTCGCATGCACCGCAAGACCTGATTTCTGATGAGACTGCATTCACGATTGCATTGGGCGCGGGTCTTGATGAAAAGGGCGCAAAGAAAGCAACGGGCGCGAATCCGTTAAATTTGATAAAAAGACTTTAGTGCTAATTGCTCAGGCTTTTTTCCTGATACTTTGCGTTCTTTGCGGTGTTCGGTTTAATCTCACCGCAGAGGCGCTGAGGCCGCAAAGATTTATTTTATCTGGATTATCAATCCCGGCCAGGCAAATAACCACGGAGGACACAGAGAGCACAGAGAGCCGCCCTTTTCTCCGTGTCCTCTGTGCTCTCTGTGGTTTCCAATCCAGAAAACAATATCCCGTAATAATACCAAGAGGCTTTTTATCTCCAAACTGCATCTTAAGCCCCAATGATATTCGAAAAAGTCCCAACAGTCCCGACAGCAGACGAACTCCTTAACAAATCCTTCAGGCGCGCTACACGTGCCAAGCGCGGAAAGCAAATCCTTGACCGCGAGTCCAAGCTGAAAGCCGAGGAATCCATGCTCCTGACTGCTGCAAACATACTCACAGATAATCTTGTAAGCATCGTCAGGAAATTCCCGAGCTTTGACCAGATGCCTCCATTTTACATCGATCTTGCCGAGATAATCGTAGGAGTCGAAGAGATGAAAATGAACCTCGCCTCAGTACAGTGGGCAGGGGACAAAATTCACGAACTTGCGAGGAAGTACGTCGGGATGATGCGCGATGCCGATGATTCAAAGGTGGTGCGCAAGCAGGCGTTCGGCAGGATATCCTCAATAGTCAACAGCATTGACGGCAACCTGCGCTTCTTAAATGAGGCGCGGAATAAACTTAGAAAGCTGCCTGCCATTGATGATTCTCCTGCACTTGTGATTGCAGGTTACCCGAATGTTGGCAAATCCAGTTTCGTGGCGCTTGTGAGCAGCGCGCGGCCCGAGATAGCCCCATATCCTTTTACCACGAAAGGTTTAGCCGTAGGCCATTTCACAAGGAACGGGATACGGTACCAGGTCATCGATACCCCCGGACTGCTTGACCGGCCGCTTGAGGAAAGGAATGAGATTGAGCTTCAGGCTATCTCGGCGCTGAAGCATGTGGGAAAGGTCATTCTTTATATTATAGACCCTTCGGAGACATGCGGTTATACGCTGGAAAAACAGATGCATCTTCTCGATGAAATTAAAAAAGAGTTTGCTGTGCCGATACTGGTTGTGGCGAACAAGACCGATATTTCAGCGCCGGTTGAGGGTGCGGATACGGGCATGTCCACGCTTACCGGTGAGGGTGTGGAGGCTGTGCTTGAGAAGCTGTTCGGTATGGTTTTGGAAGCAAACATCACTTATTCATCAATTCCCGCATCATCTTAATCGAACAAAGCTCTCCGCACATGCTGCAAGTATCTACATTCTTGCTCCGTGCATGAATCTCCTTTGCTTTCTCGCTGTCAATCGCAAGCCCGAACTGCCTGCTCCAGTTCAGGTCACGCCTCGCCAGCGCCATCTCGCGGTCAGATGCGCGCGCCCTTTCGCGGACGCCTTCTTTCACAAGGTCGGCAGCATGCGCTGCTATTCGTGTAACGATTGTGCCCTCCTTGATATCCCCGGCATCCGGCAGGGCGAGATGTTCGGCAGGCGTGGTCATACACAGGAAATCAGCGCCGTGCATTCCTGCGACCGTTCCTCCAATCGCGGCTGTAATGTGGTCATAGCCTGGCGCAATATCGGTCACAAGGGGCCCTAGAAGATAAATCGGCGCATTACCCGTGAGATGTTTCATTGCGGTCACGGATAACCCTATCTCGTCAACCGGGACATGCCCCGGCCCCTCAACAATTGTCTGGACACCGGCTGCCCGCGACTTTTTCACAAGCTCACCGAGAATAATGAACTCCTCGAATTTCGCCCTGTCAGAAGCATCATTGATGCAGCCCGGGCGCATCCCGTCGCCAAGGCTGATAGTCAGGTCGTATTCTCTTGCAATCTCAAGCAGGTAATCATACTCGGAATAAAACGGATTTTCCCTGTCATTGTGCTTCATCCACGCTATTGTGAAAGCGCCGCCGCGGCTCACAACATCAAGTATCCTCTCGCTTTTTTTCAGGCGCTCAAAGGATGAAAGTGTTACGCCTGCATGGATTGTTACAAAATCGATACCGTCATCTGCATGCTTCCTGACAGCGTTGAACATATCGTCAGAGGTCATATTATCGATGCCTTTTCCCGCAGCCTGGTATATCGGGACCGAGCCTACGGGCATGCTCACTGCGTCGATAATGCGTTTCCGTATAAGGTCGAGGTCGCCGCCGGTGGACAGGTCCATTATAGTATCTGCGCCGTATTTTTCAGCGGTTTTTGCTTTTACGACTTCAGCCTCAATATCAACATAATCCCTGGATGTGCCCACGTTTGCGTTTATCTTGGTACGCATTAATTTGCCTATGCCCATGGGTTCGGATTTGCTATTGATATTTTTAGGTATGGCAATGAGCCCCTCTGAAACAAGTTTCCTTATAGCATCGGCATTGACTCCCTCTTTTTGCGCAACTGATTTTATCTCTTTTGTTACGATTCCGGCGTGAGCCATTTCCATTAAAGTTGTCATTCTTTCCTCGACCCGAACATTTTATGATACCATTTCATTTCATGTTTTGTCCTTGGTTTTTTTACGCTTTCCTTGCGAGCTTCTTCTTTTTTTGGTTCAGTCTTTACTTCAGGTTCCTGCGTCTTAGGCTCTTCCTTTTTTTTCTCCTCACCAGACGCTTTTACGACCGGCACGCTTGCTCCCCCGTGCTTGCTCTTTCGCGTCCTGATATCCACCAGTATCGGGCGTTCGATATATGTGCTGACAATCATCGCCACGCCCGGCGACAGGCGCTTGATGTCCTCCTCGACGTCTGAACTTATACCTTCAAGACCTTTGCTGATGGCTTTAAGATCGTTTGGATTTGTCACCTTCATTATTATCTGGGTATTGCACTGCGATAGGATGTTCTTATCCACGCGTGCAGGACGCTGCGAAACAACCATGAGCCCGAGACCGAATTTTCGTCCTTCTGAAGCAATCGTTCTGAGGATATCCGAGCTTACAGTCCTATCGAAGCCTTTTTCAGGGCAGAAATTATGCGCCTCCTCCAGCACCAGCATGCACGGCGGTACGGTGTTGAGTTTTCGCGCATCGAAAATATCGGTGCATAATTTGGAAACGATCATTGCCTGGAGGTCGGGGTTCACGCCTTTCATATCAATGATGGAAGCCCTGCCTTCCTGCACGAGTTCGTTGATTGTAGTGGCTTTATCCGACAATAATCCTGTTTCCCTTAGCGTTTCAAGCTTATTGATCACATTCCATTTGACCTTGCTTTTATTCTGCCCCACTTCAAAAATGATATCGTCAATCGTATATTTCTCTTTTTCAGCCTTGAGTTTTGAAACCGCTTCATAAAGTATGCCTGTCTCGTTCTGCGACCTGTCTTCAGAGAAAAGCTGCGTGAACTCCTTTATGCCGAGGTTTATGCCGTTCAACCTGAAAAGGGCATCTGCCGCTGGATTTAGCAGCTTACTCGCCGGGGTGTACACTGTTATCTGTGTGGCATAACCTTTCGGGGTTATCCCGTATCGCTCAAAAGAAGTTGGTTTATCATCATTCGGGAATTTCAACGTGGCATATTCGCCATGAGGGTCGATTATCAGAAGCGGCACGTTCTTATCGAGAAGTTCTTCAAGAATAACTCCTCCCGTATAGGATTTCCCCGCGCCGGTCTTTGCAAGGATGCTGCAATGCTTCTGAACAAGATTATTGGCATCGAGATTTACATGGACATTCTGCCCGTCAAGAAGACCGATATACACATCCCCTCGCATCAACCCGAGTGTCTGTTTTATGAGTATCTCATCGGCTTTGAAGACCTTATCCCCCGGACTGAACGGGGATTTTGGGGCGCGAAGCACCCCTTCCTTATCCCGGACTCCTATCACGGTTGCGTCTGCAAGGATCTGTTCATTCATGTCGCCTATATTCGATGAGCCTTCAGCTACATCTACCGCTTCTTCAACTGAGAAATCCTCGTTTGAGCTTGTGATTGTTGAGACCTGTCCAAGAGTCCAGCCGTCGGATTCATGCCATACCTTGATGTAATCAGACCTTCTGGTGGCCAGGCTGTCAGAAACAGCGAACCTGAAATTCAATGAACTGGTTTTCCCGAATATAACGCCGATTGAGTCCTTCGCCATTGTGTATCAAAATTAATTCAAGAGAGTATTATACTTTCTCTAAGTTGTTCTGATTGGGAATTTTGATTCGCCTTTTCAAAAAGTTACGGCATATTGCGATTTGAATACAGGGTCTCGTCTATCAGCAAAGCATGGAATAAAAAAGAAAAAGGTATTTTGGCCAGCCAATCAAGGAAAGCTATTCCTTAGTCCATGGCTGCCAAAAAGACCCTTATATTCTCCGTCTCATCATATACGCAGCAGCTACAGTGCCAAGCGCTCCAAGCGCTACCTCAAACCCGGGTGTTTTTGGGGTTGTGGCTGGTGTTGTTGTTTCTGTTGCCGTCGGCGTCGGGGTTGCTGTCCCTACCACAACGTCCACCGTGTGCGTTGAGAAACTTGCAATATAAATCAACGCCTGTATTTTGTTTCCTCCCGCCATGTTAAGCCAGAATGAGGTTTCTGTAGCATTATACAATTCCTGTTCAGTCATTACCTGTTTCATCGGTTTATTGTCAAAGTATAGGGTTATTTTTTGCCCTTCAGTCCATGTGAGTGAGCTGTTGTCGAGATTCATAAGGATGAATTTACCTGAATGGTTAGAAGATTCTACCGTCATTCTCATACGGTCACTCTGTATCGAATCCACTGTGACATTCACATCTTCCGAATAGTTGACAATCGAGGATTTATCAGATTCCCCGACCGAGACTTCGGCTCCAGCCCGCTTTGTCTTCACTTCTCCCATGAACCGCTCTTCCATATCATCATGTGGCATATTGACTGGAGAAGCCCTGAATACTATATTTTTATCAGTGGTAATAGTTACCTGGCTTCCTGCAATATTTGAAGTTGCCTTTTCTGATACGATGAACGCTGTAATGTTTCCTGCTGTGATCGTTATGGTATTATCCTGTTTTGTTGCGGCTGCCCCTGCTGCAAGATTAAATACCAGAGTGACATTTGTATCTGCTTTGATTTCGATTACGGCTGCAGGATTATCATGTATCTGGATAACGATTGAACCATCGGCGTTGGAAATTTTTGTCTCTGCCCCCTCTGTTCTTGAAGCCTTAAAATTAAATCCCTGGATGGCTATTGAATCAAAGACTGCGATGCCTGCGATACCGAAATTCAACACATTTCCGGTGGTATTGTCCACGGTAAAAGTTACGTAGCTGCCGTAGCTGTTGTCTCCGCGGTGCATGAACCCCATTCCCTTAACGCCTTCGTTGTCTCGCATTCTGCTTCCGTTGTCAAACATTTCGCTTGCCTTTTCGTGCGTCGAGACGTTGTCGTTATTCCTGGAATCGTTATTCCTGGAATCCATCATGCCCGGATTATTCTTGTTCGAATCATTCCTGCCTGCATCTGTACTGTTCCCATTGCCGCTATTCATCTCAGCGAGAATCGGCAGCGACAGCATAGTTAGTACAAGAAAGATCGCAATTAGTTTTATTATTTTATTCATAATGTTCCCGTTCCTCCTGAACATTTATCGGCTTGTATGGTAAATAACCTTTTCGGGTAGAGAATTTTGTGTAGAGTTCGATATTTTTTCGATAACACAATCCTTATTATGTTTAACGTATAAAATTCACATATGGCAAAAGTTGAAGTTCTTCTTGCGACCGATGGGTCTGAATCGGCTAAAAAAGCGGAAATTGCGGCATTAAAAATCACAAAATCATATAACATCAGGATGGCGGCGCTTTTTGTTGTGAATGTTCCTTCAGCATCAGAACGGGACGAATTGATAAAATACGGAGAAAAAGTTCTTGACGAAGTGGTTGCAGACGGGGGGAAAATGGGTGTGGAAGTGCAGAAAATCCTGAAGCTCGGCAGCCCGGCGGAGACTATTTTGAATGTGTCAAAAAGCCTCAAAGTACATACAATCGTGATGGGTTCCGAAGGCAGGAAAGGAATAAAAAGAGTCCTTCTGGGAAGCGTTGCCGAGAACGTTGTAAGGAATGCGGAATGCACTGTACTTGTTGCAAGATAATCTATATAAAATTAAAATCGGGTGGGAAATATGAACTTTAAAAAAATCGAAATTTCAGCGGATTCAAGTCCTGAAGATATTGCACCTTTTGCTCTCTCGATACATGAACTCCTGGGATTGCCTGTGACCATGAGGAGCCTGAATAAAAAAGGCGTCAGGATTGAAAAAGGAAAAATCCTTGATAATAATTATAGCGGTCCTGTGCTTGAAGCGGTATTAAAAGAGAATAAAACCATACGCATCATCCCGACAAGCGGCAAATATGCGGGTATCCCCGTGATAGTTGTACCCATAAGAAATAAGGAAGGATATGGCATAGCTGCCATTGGTGTAGTTGATTTGGTGGGCACTGTAGACCTTGGTTTCATCTTTGGCGATTACCCGGAGGTTGTAAAACAGGTGCAGGAGTGCGTAAGGGCGCGCGTGAGCGTTCCTTGAAACCCGTAATTCGCACTGCAAAAAAAGACGATCTGGATGCCCTTTTTTATCTTGAAGAAATATGTTTCAAGGAAGAAAAATTTCACAGGAAACAATTAAAGTATCTTTTACTTAAAGCAAAGTCAGTTGTGCTGGTTGCAGAGGACGGCGGCATTATCGGGTCAATTCTCGTTCTTTTGAGGGAAAATATTCACAATGCGAGGATATATTCGTTAAATGTGCATCCCGCGCACCGGAGGCAGGGAATAGCAAGCCTGCTTATGGATAAAACTATTGGATTACTAAAAGAAAAAGGATTTAATAAAGTAACACTTGAAGTAGGAGTCAATAACAAACCCGCCCAGAATCTGTACGCATCGAAGGGTTTTGTTGTGGATAATAAACTCTACAATTATTACAAGAATGGGGACGATGCGCTGCACCTTTCCAGGAAATTATGATACCAGCGCATTGATTATTTTTTCGTAAATGTCCGTATCCACGGAATCCTCATATCCGTCATAAATACTGGGGTTATCATTTATCTCGATAACCTTATACCCGCTGTCAGTTTCTTTAACATCAAGACCATAGAGCCCGTTGCCCACGCATTTTGAAAGCGAGATGCTGATATCTTTTAATTCCGGGGCAATAGATTCCCGCGGTAAAGCGATTGTATCACCCCATACATTCCTTCCACTAATCTTTGACTTTACTTTCCAGCCACCTTTCGGGATGCAGTATTTGCAGAGGTATAGCACCTCATTCCTGAGAATACCCACGCGCCAGTCAAAATCAGATTTAATGTATTCCTGGAGCACCAGAACCTTTGCTTTCCTGAGCAAATGTTTTGTGATTTCAATAAATTCAGTTTCATTATTCGCTTTCTCTACATGGGATGAAAAACGGGTATACGGTGTTTTGATGATAACAGGGAACCCCAGCGTCTTGAATATCGTATCAAGAGTACCTGCTGCATAATCCCCGTAAAATAATATGGATTTTGGCGCCGGTACATTATTTTTCAGGAACAGGTCGTGGAGTATTGCCTTGTTCGAGCAGGTTCTTATCGAATGCGGGTCGTCTATCACCTTTATCCCCGATTGTTCGGCAAGTCTTGAAACTATGTATGCCGAGCTGCTGGGGTCGGTCGTTGCTCTTATGAACAGCGCATCGTATTCATGGATTTTTGAAATATCATCCTTGAAGACGAATTCATATGAATGACCCATTGATTCTGCTGTGGATTTGAATTTCAAAAGGGCCCTATTTTCAGAGCGGTCTTTGAAATTATATGCTTCGACAAAACAGGCTATTTTCATGGAATATTACATTCTCTGTTTCATCTCATGCACTTTATCATGAACTATATCCCATTTCACTTCGTTTTTCAATGCAGGTTCACAATGGTCCAGTATAACGCCGCCATCATCTATCTGGACAATCAATTTACATATCGGGATATTGAATATGTCATAGAATTTATTTGTGAACTCCGCAGTCTCTTCGCAGGTTGATTCCCCGAACATCTGGATTATCTCATGCACTTCGCCAGTCAAGGGATGAAGTGAAACCGGGAACCGCGCATCGTAGCTCATTTTGTTAATCATTCCGGCAAGTCTTGAATCTGATTTTATCACTTTCATCGAGTTGTTGGTGAAAGGATTTACTGCAAACAGCATGACCGGCGCGGTTAGCTCGCTGTCAGGTGATGTTACAAGCCTGTAACCGCTGGTCCTGAGGCCGTTCTTTTTTGCCTTCTCGATTAAAAGCGGGTTCCTGTATGCATCCATTATTTCCGTACAATCGGGTGTGACTTCTACTCCATAGGTTTCAGCATGCGCAGATACATAATATCCCATCCGCAAATACCGGTAGTCATGGTTGATATTGAGTACGCTGTCATTCACTGGTTGCCTTAAAAAAAGTAACGGACTAGAGTCGCTATCGTCTTCTTCTTCACTGACTATAATCATTTTAGATATCAGTCCAGCTTAATCATTATAACCTGAGTATAAATAACTAACGAGTGGGAAGGTGGTTTTCCATTGTAGAATTGGATTTTTCAACCCCTTTTCGCCACGACCGCCACATGATCGCTGTGGAAGGGCTCTAACTCTATCAGCTCCAGTACCTTGAAAAACCCTCCCAGCTTTTTCACCTCATTATCAATCACATCTTCGGGTTCTCCTGTAGAATCAATGCTTCTTGACTTTATCATCAACACAAGAATTCCATCAGTTTTAAGGAATAGTTTTGCGTTCCTGAGGGCAATCATTGCCTGTTCACGCTGCGCCACGTCCTGGTAAATGAAATCGACCTGTGTAACCATATTCTTATATGAGTCGGGGCGCATCGCGTCCGAAAGTATAGGGATCAGGTTCATTCTGGGGATGCTCACGCGGATAAGGTCATGCATCGCGCGCGGTGAGAACTCCACTGCAAAAACGACACCTTCGGAAGCAATATCTGAAACGTGGCTTGCGGTCGTGCCGTTGGCTGCGCCAAGATAAAGAACTGCCCCGTCCTTTTTTATGGAAACAGACGAGCCGTTCAATATTATGGCTGCAAGCTTGCTGCGAAATGGGTCCCAGAAGCGGTATTCCACGTTCGAAATAGTTATGAGTTTCTCGCCGTAAACCTGTATTCCGGGTGTAAGGTTTCTTGTGACAAGCTTTTTTAAGCCTTTCTCTACTAAAAGAAAGGTATTGTCTAAGCTTGTTTTAATTAGCTCAACATCTTTCATCTGGTTTATCTGCGATTTGTTTTTTTCAACGTACAGGAAATTAACGCTAACCACTGAGGACACAGAGACCACAGAGATGTGCTATTTCGTCTCTGTGCTCTTGTGGTTTTTTAAATTTCGTTTATTAATCGCGCAATATCGCTTCCGACATCGGATGTGGTATTAGAGCCGCCCATGTCATAGGTTTTCACTTCACCGTTCACGATATTCTTCTCGATGGCTCTGACGATTGCATCCGCAGCCTCTTTCTCGCCAATCTGGGAAAGCAAAAGCGACCCTGCCCATATCGTGGCAATGGGATTCACTTTGTTCTGCCCCTTGTACTTTGGCGCGCTTCCGTGTATCGGCTCGAACATGCTCGTCCCTTCAGGGTTTATGTTCCCGCCCGGGGCAAGACCAAGACCGCCCTGAATCATCGCCCCGAGGTCTGTTATGATGTCGCCAAACATATTCGGCGCCACAACGGTATCGAACCATTCGGGATTCTTGACAAACCACATCGTAATGGCATCCACGAAATTAAAATCGGTCTTAACATCCGGATATTCGGCAGCAATGGAAGTAAATTCCTCGCGCCAGAAGCCGTAAATATCGGAAAGCACATTCGCTTTATCAACTGAAGAGAGATGTTTTTTACTATCTTTTGCAAGCTCAAAGGCATAGCGGATGACCCTCCGTGTGCCCTCTTTACTGATGAGACCGAGCTGGTATCCGATTTCATCGCTGTCCGAATTGATATCAAGCCCGAATTTTACATTATACAGGTTCCGCGCCACTTCAAGCGTTTTCTTGCTTTTTCCCTTTTTTGCCCGCCCGCCGATACCGATATAGAAGTCCTCGGTATTTTCGCGAACAACAGTAAAGTCAATGTCTTTCGGCGTTTTATCCTTGAGTGGCGTCCATACGCCTTCAAGCAATTTCACAGGGCGCAGGTTTACATATTCATCAAGATAAAAACGAATCGTGAGGAGGATACCTTTTTCAAGTATGCCGGGTTTAATCCTCTCATCGCCTATAGCCCCGAAATAAATAGCCCTGTATTGTGAAAGCTCTTTTAGCGTATCTTCAGAGATGAGTTCGCCTGTTTTGAGATAATGGTCGGCGCCGTGGGGATATTCAAGCCATTCGACATCGAAACCGAATCTTTCACCTGCGGCATCAAGAACCTTTCGTCCTTCCCTGATTATTTCTGGACCGATTCCATCGCCCGGGATTACGGGGATTTTATATTGTGTCATGTATTGTCCTCTATTAGTTTCTTAAAATTTCTGCCCTTTTGAATCTGTTAGGTTATTAAATTAACTAAAATTCAGCAAAGAGTTTTAAATCAATGCTTTTAATGCATCAAATCCTCTTTCCAGTGCAGGTATAAGAATATCAAGAGGGTTTGTAATACCAAGATAATGAACCATGAATGGAATCGCCACGAAAGTCCCGACCATGCTTCCAAGATTGGCAAGACCTGCAACAAGTATTATGCGAAACAGCCTGTTCTGCATAAGTTCTTTCACGGTTTCAGCTTTCGATATCGTCCTGAAATCCTCTGTCGTCGGGGGACGATAATGAAATTCCACCAGACCTGCAAGCCATCCGATGGCCAAAAGGGGATGAAGGAAACCGAACCAGGCAAGACCGAATGCGGTCAGTGCTGACAGCGGATGTCCTCTTGCAATAATTACCCCGACGGCAGAAAGTATGCCCTGTGCCAAAAAAAGGTATAGCATTGCCGTGAGAAGCTTCTCAATGGGGTATCCGCCTAAAACCAGAATAGCCAGCATTCCCACTATCATTAATATGACGGTGATTGTCGCGGCTTTAAACCAGCTAAAGCCTTTTTTCGGGAGCGTGGTCAATTCCTGGACCGGCGGCAGCGACTCGGGAGCGTCAAGATATTTCTTGATTCCTTCCCTGTGGCCTGCACCAACCACGGCAACGACATTGCCTTCTTTTGATAAATCGATAAGGTTTTTTGCCATGAATGCATCCCTTTCGTCTATTAGAATCGATGCAGCACTCGGCGCCACTTTTCGTAATTCGGAGACAAGCTGGGTCACGACATCTTCGTCAGTAACCGTATCGATGTCGATTTCTTTTGTTCCAATACCGAACGTTGCACCCATCAGGGAACCGAAAAACTTCAATTTCTCAAAAAAGGACATTTTACTCCAGAAGCGCCCGAGCGTAATCTGGATATCCCTGTCAATAAGAGCCACGCGCGCGCCGGATTTTTCAGCTGTTTCAATGGCTGCGAGCATTTCGGCTCCGGGCTTAACACCCATGTCCGCACCTATTTTTTTCTGGACAAAAGCAAGCAGCCATTGCAGCAAAAAGTAGTTGAACTTCCCACTGCTTAAAAGGTCTTTGATATTAATTTCACGGACCTCTTCTTCCCCTTTCAATGCCTGGTATCTTCCCCTGTCAAGCTCAACAGCCACAATGTCGGGTTTTTCCCGCTCGATTATCTGGTTGACTTCGGAAATGCTTTTTTCAGAAACATGGGCAGTCCCGACAATAGTAACCCTGCCGGGTAATGCGGCCGGGTTTAAATAATTGAAATTGAAACTGACCGCGTAAGAACCGTTATTCATGTTATTCCAGTAACTGCACAGACCTTAAAATATCTGTCCTTGACACAATGCCAACCATTTGTTTTTCCTTTGTAATGACTATCCGTCCGATATTGTTCACGGTCATGAGTTTTATTGCTTTCTCTGCATCATCATCTTCACTCAGGGTAATAAGCTCTTTTGTCATTATCTCTGAAACCCTGACATTTTTTCTATCCTCCTTCTGAACTTTCTGCACATCGGTAAAGGTCACTATCCCTTTTACTTCGGAATCATCCAGAACAGGATATCCCATGTGCTTGAACCTGAACATTATATCTACGAGTTCTTCAACTGACATTCCTGAAGTCACGGATGTGACATTTTTTGACATTATATCCCTGATTTTAACGCCTTCAAGTACGACTGTGACCTCGGTAGATTTTTCTTCTTCTGAGGCCCCGATGTATATAAAGAAAGCGATGAGGATGAACCATAAACTGGCAAATAACCCGAAGATACCCATAACGATTGCAAACATCTTGCCAATACCGGCTGCAGTCCGCGTGGCTTTGATATAAGGCATCCTGCCTGCAAGCCATGCCCGAAGCACCCTGCCGCCGTCCATCGGAAATGCAGGGAGAAGATTGAAGATACCGAGAACTATGTTAATATACCCCATAAGCCAGACCAGGCGCAGGTAAGGATTTTCGCTTATATTCAGGAACATATAAGCAGTGTAAGATAAATCGGCAGGTTTGGTAAGTATATAGGTTATTCCAAGCAATATGCCTATCAAAAAGCTGACGCTTGGACCTGCAAGAGCCATTTTAAACTCAATTTTGGGGTTTCTCGGGATTTCTTCCATGGCTGAAACGCCCCCGAAAAGGAACAGGGTTATGCTCTGTATATTGGAGCCGTTCTTTTTTGCTACGGCTGAATGCCCCAGCTCATGCAGCAATACGCAGATAAAAAGTGAAATTGCTGCGGATAACGAAAGGGCATAACGGATTATTGATAATTGCACGTCATTAAAGCCAAATGGCGCAGGATTCACTGAAAAATAGTAAGCAAAAACAGGCAGTATCAAAAGGAACGTAATATGTAATTTAATCGGGATTCCCATTATTTTCCCTATCTGGATTGACGTATTCATGAAATTCCTCCCAAATTATTATATGTATATTATGAGTTAAATCGTATAGACTTTGCGGGTATTGCAGCGAAAAAGATATAAGTGGCTGTTTTTATTAATATCAGTCCCTGAATGTGCGATAATATTAAGCATGAATAACATATTATTTATTAATTATCAGTTGGTAACATATGGAAAATTCTGAAAAAGAAAATACTGAAAAAGAATTAAAGAACCAGGATATGCTCGGCGGTATGGAGATAACATCAACAAAAGATATCGAGGTTCCCAAGAAGTTAATTGAACAGGTAATCGGCCAGGAACATGCTGTCGAAGTGGTCAGGAAAGCAGCGAACCAGCGAAGGCATGTGATGATGCTCGGGACGCCGGGCACTGGCAAATCGATGCTGGCAAAAGCAATGGCTGAATTACTTCCGAAAGAAGAATTGCAGGATGTGCTTGTGTACAACAATCCTGACGACCCGAATAACCCGAAGATTCGAATTGTTCCGGCAGGTAAAGGCAAGGAGATTACCGATGCCCACAAGCTTGAAGCACAGAAAAGAACCACGGCGCGGAACATGTTCATAATGCTCCTTGTGCTTGGCATTGTCGGTTATTCATTTTTTATAAGGGAGTATCTTCTCGGAATCATAACAGCGGTTTTAATCGCCATGGTGATGCGCCAGTTCATGCCAAAGGAAACACTATTGATCCCGAAACTTCTTGTTTCAAATACTGGCAAGGAAGTTGCATCTTATATCGATGCCACAGGGGCACATGCCGGTGCTCTTCTTGGCGATGTCCGGCATGACCCGTTCCAGTCAGGAGGTCTTGAAACCCCTGCCCATGACAGGGTTGAGAGCGGAGCGATACATAAAGCCCATAAGGGAGTGCTCTTCATCGACGAGATAAATACGCTGCGAATCGAGTCGCAGCAGAATCTTCTTACCGCCCTCCAGGAAAAGGAATTCGCGATAACAGGCCAGTCTGAACGTTCAAGCGGGGCAATGGTAAAAACCGACCCCGTCCCATGCGATTTCATAATGGTCGCTGCCGGAAACCTTGACGCGATAAAAGGCATGCATCCCGCATTGCGCTCGCGTATCAAAGGATACGGATATGAAGTTTATATGAGCGATACTATCGAAGATACCGCAGAAAACAGGCAGAAACTTGTCAGGTTCGTAGCCCAGGAAGTTATAAGGGATGGAAAAATCCCGCATTTTGACCGGAGCGCCGTGGAAGAAATCATCCGCGAAGCAAGGCGCAGGGCAGGACGAAAAGGACATCTGACGCTTAAACTTCGTGACCTTGGGGGTCTCGTTCGTGTCGCAGGCGATATAGCGCATGGTGAAAATGCGCCGCTCACGACAGCCCAGCATGTTTTGAAAGCAAAAAGCATCGCGCGCTCGGTAGAGCAGCAGCTTGCCCACCAGTATCTTGAACGCAGGAAGGATTACAAGCTGTTCGTGAAAGAGGGCGCAGAGATAGGAAGGGTTAACGGTCTTGCTGTGATGGGCGACGATTCGGGTATAGTTCTTCCGATAATAGCCGAGGTCACACCCACGCAATCCATATCAGAAGGCCACATTATTGCCACAGGCATGCTTAAGAACATTGCAAAGGAAGCAGTCCAGAACGTATCGGCTCTGATTAAAAAGACAACAGGCAAGGATATTTCGAAGATGGATGTTCATATCCAGTTCGTTGGAACGTATGAAGGCGTTGAAGGCGATTCGGCCAGCATATCCATAGCCACTGCGGTTCTCTCTGCAATACAGGGAATTCCTGTTGACCAGAGCGTTGCCATGACAGGTTCGCTCTCGGTACGGGGCGATGTGCTGCCAGTTGGCGGCGTAACATACAAAATAGAAGCAGCGGCACTTGCAGGGATAAAGACAGTAATAATTCC
>JBGPUU010000026.1:0-29182 GCA_041491305.1 Candidatus Methanoperedens sp. | reverse complement strand
TCAGGATTTTCAGCTGATAAAAGAATGCTTGGATGGATGGTGGGACAAAAAAGGGATGATAGGATAAGTACCGCTTTAACATGCACTGGCGTCTGGCATAATTTGTTAAACTTGTACCCCACTTAATTGTGTCCCACAGCCGCCTATGACCATACGGTTATATTGTATGGCAACCCGTCGCCGCAGCTTCTGGAAGGGGCGAGGATCATGATGCCGGATGTTGAAATCAAGGTGTATTCCTTCCTCAAGGATTTGAGTGAGGGCGAGAAACTCGCTGAGGTTGTAAAGGGTGATTCGCCATGAAACAGCCATTGTTGATTATGGTTGCAACGCTTGCACTCATATTCATTATTACTCCTGCTAACGCCGAACTTGGAATCGTACTGGATCAACTCTCGCCCCAGCCTGTTGAACCGGGGCAGGATTTAACACTGTCAGTCAGACTTGAAAATGAATTCAGCGATATAGAAAATGTAAGGCTTGAGATTATTCCTGACTCGCCTATTAAACTCAAGAATGAAAATGACCGCATTATAGATGAGGGCAGGATTATCAAATACGGCGCTGTAGCTGAAACTTATCTGCTGCATGTCGATCCCCTCGCAGCTTCCGGTTCATACGATATTGAATTCAGGGCACGCTGGTTTAGCGGCAACAACATGTTGAGTGAAACCAATAAAACCTTCAAGGTAATGGTACGGGGAGCACCCCAGCTCATGATTTCTAATATCACAATAAATCCAGAGCGCATAAGCCCGAAGGATAAATTTGATATTACGTTTTCAGTCTCAAATGACGGAACCGGTACGGCACGAGATGTCCAGGTGAGCGCTGTAACTGGCGGCCTGCCTTTCGTACCTGTGGATGCCGATACAAAGAATATAAAGAGACTTGAATCCGGAGAATCCATTCAACTGGGCTACGCTATCCAGGTTAAAGACAAGACCGAAATTTCATCGTACTCAATTCCCATTATAATGGATTATAAGGACGAGAACGGGGAAAACCAGAGCTCGAAAAGTTTCGTAGGCGTCCGGGTACTTGGTAAAGCGGAACTTGCGATTTCAGACATAAAGATCGAGCCGCAAAATCCGGTAGAAGGTGACCTCGTCACTGTTACCATGCGTATTGAAAATTCAGGAACCGGTGAGGCGAAATCTGCGAAAGTCAGCCTCGATGCCCCATTTATTGGGACAAGAACCGCTTTCCTTGGCAAGATCAAACCCGATGATGATGCTCCGGGCGTTTTTACCTTCTACGCAGAGAAAGGTGGCGACATTCCGTATTCAGCTAACATCGAATTCGAAGACGATCTCGGTGTCTGGACTGTCACTGAACCGTTGAACCTCTATGTACGAAGCCAGGATAAAAATGGCATGGCTGCACCGGTTGTTGTGACTCTTCCGATCATAGCCGGAGGAGTATATTATCTTCACCGCAGGAAAAAATCAGAAAATACTAAATGAAGAGGGAATATGTTCAATAACGTTAAGCTGTCGTTGTTTCTGGCATACAGGTCAATGACGAAAGGTAATAAAAGCACACTGCTTTTAATTATCTTTATAATGTCCTTGATCTTCGTAAATTTAGTATTTATAGGTTCCATTTTTCTCGGGGTGACCGAGGCAACCAATAAACAGGTAATCAACTCGCTGTATAGCAATATAGTGATCGAACCCAAAAAAGATGACAAATATATAAGCGATGTCTATTCCCTGGAACAAAAGATAAAAGGCGTTCCGGGTGTAGTTGGCATCTCATCACAATATGTAACGGGCGCGACACTTTCGTATAAGGATAAACATGGAACCTGGGCTCTGCGCTCCATTAATCCGGATGACGAGATGAAAGTGACTACAAATCATAATTACCTGATTGCAGGCAATTACCTGAGCAAACTCGACGATAACGAGATATTACTTGGAAAAGAGATTTCAGGAGGGTACGGCGGCGATCTTGACTATAGTTCACTTGGGGTTAAAGTCGGTGACAGCATAGATGTGCTGTTCGATAATGGCGTTAAAAAGAGCTTCAAGGTAAAGGGAATTTTTGATGCGAATTTCATCCAGACAAATACGATGGCATATATCAGCCAGAAAGAGATGGAATCCGTAGTCGGCCTGGAGGACAAGGCTTCTCAAATACTTGTTAAGACCAGGGATAATGGAAATGAAGACCGGTACGTAAAACAGTTCCAGGAGATGGGTATTAAAGAACAGGTAAAACCATGGACCGTCTATGCCGGCATGGTAAAAAACATCACGAACAGCTTTGACATGATAGCAATGATGATAACCGCAATCGGCTTGTTTGTCGCGGTCATTACTATTTTTATAATAGTTTATACCAGTACTATCAGCAAGCGGAAGCAGATAGGGATTTTGCGGGCTGTCGGAATAGAAGAATCCATAATAATACAGTCGTATATCTTCCAGGCATTGTTCATTGTGATAAGTGGTGTATTTATCGGCTTAATAATAATATTTTTTGCCATAAAACCATATTTCATTGAGCATCCTTTGAAATTCCCTATCGGACTGGCTTCATTAATGATCCTTCCTGAAAAAGTTTCGATGAATGTAATAAGCCTGATAATAGCTGCGATTGCTGCCGGGTTTATACCTTCATGGATGGCAGTCCGTAAAACGATTATAGATACAATATGGGGTGATTAAAATGACAGGTGTTACCGAACCCATTTTAGAAATAAAGGAACTATCCAGGATTTATGGCATGGGAGAAGTGAAGGTGAAGGCACTGAATAAAGTCTCATTCGAAATTTCGCGAGGGGATTTTGTAGCTATTATGGGTAAGAGCGGAAGCGGCAAATCAACACTGCTGCATCAGCTCGGATTACTCGATATGCCTAACTCCGGTGAGATTATTTTTCATGGAAATAACATTTCAGGACTGCCGGAATCCCGGAAGGCCAAATTCCGCCTGTCGAAATTCGGGTACGTCTTCCAGGAGTATGCGCTACTGCCTGAGCTTACTGCACTTGAAAATGTCTATCTTCCCGCAATGGCGCTCGGCAGGAAGAAGGAAGAGTATATAAAAGCCGGTACTTTCGCACTTGAACAGGTCGGGCTTGGCACAAGGCTGCATCATCGTCCCCGTGAGATGTCTGGAGGAGAACAGCAACGTGTGGCGATTGCAAGAGCGCTGATAAACAGGCCTGATATATTGTTTGCTGATGAGCCGACGGCAATCTTGACAGCGCCTCTTCAGAACAGATAATTGAGCTATTCCAGAAATTAAACAGGGAGACCGGGCTCACCATCCTGATGGTAACGCATGAACCAGATGATATGAAGTATGTGAGCACTGTAGTCTGGCTCAAAGATGGAGAACTTGCAGAGCGGGGGACATGATAAAAAATGGGTTCAAATCCCATCCTCCGCAACCTTTAAATTTATTAATGTATGGAAGAAACGAAGCTGTGCTTGGCAAGGATATGGCTAAACCCATAGCAAACAAAAGATGATAGAAATGAACGAATGGAATCCGGAAAAGTATTTACAATTTAAATCAGAAAGGACTCAACCGGCGATTGATCTGGTTTCAAGAATCAATATTGCGCCCCAATCAATAATCGATATCGGCTGCGGACCCGGAAATAGTACGCAGATATTAGTGAATCGATGGCCGGGCAGTGAGGTAGTAGGATTGGATAATTCAACCGCAATGATTGAGAAAGCAAGACAGGATTATCCAGAACAAAAATGGATTGTTGGTAATGCAGAAAATATTGATCCGGATAGTAAATATGACCTTATTTTTTCTAATGCAACACTCCAATGGATTCCTCATCATGAGATACTTTTACCAAAATTATTCAATTGTGTAAATCCCGGAGGCGCTATTGCAGTACAGATACCCAAATTTAAGAAGATGCCAATTAATGTAGCGATTGAGACCGTGGCAAATCGCGATAATTGGATAAATTATACAAAAGGCTGTGAAGAACTTTTTACTTTAAAAGATTCAGACTTTTATTATGATATAATCAGTAAATTTGCGACAAGAGTAGAATTATGGGAAAGTTCATATTTCCACATTTTAAATTCCCAGGAATCTGTAATAGATTTTATTAGAACTACAGGACTGAAGCCTTATCTTGATCGTTTGCCATCCGAGGAAATGAAATCCGAATTTGAGCAGGAAGTATTAACTGAATGTAAAAAATATTATAAAATACAATCTAATGGTAAGGTTTTATTTCCATTTAACAGAATATTTTTTATTGGATATAAATAATAATTTATGACAAAAATTAAAGAATTAATCTCTAAGGAAAGGTCGCAATATCGGGTATATATCGGTTTATCCATTGTTGTGGTAGTGCTGACAGGAATAATTTATTTTTCTAACAATCCTTTTCAGCGATTTATCGGCGGAATAAATCCCTTAATAGCCTCATTTTTTATTATCTTGTTGGGCGTTATTTCTCTAACTTTTCTTCTTTCCAGAGGTTGGTTCGCAATTTATAAAAAGGAGAATCTTAAAGGGCTGTTTCGCCGTTCCAGTCTTGCAGCACTATTTGCGTTAATAACAATCCTGGTTGTTGACTTAAAGCAAAGCGTGGGTTTGGCTGTTTATATTAAGTTGCAGCTTTCAACCAGTAGAAATCGCTTTAAAACGGTTGTGATATGAAGTTAAAATATAAGCCCAGCCTAAAAGTAATTAACCGTTGCATCTAACAATATATAGTATCAATAACATATTTGTTGAACCATATGGAAAAGGAATCTGATTATATCAAAAGAAGTATTGAATTAAATAAATACGTGTTTTCTTCATCTGCTGCTTTGTTGTTGATTATAATATGGAAAACATTAACAGAAATTGACGTTTTAACAAAGATTAGAGGTGACTGGTTTTTAAGTATAATGACAATTTCAATGATTTTAGGTGTAGGATACATATGTTGCAAATCATGGAAAAAATGGACTAATCTCGTAGAGGAATTAAAATAAATGTCTTGCAGCTTTCAACACAACTGAGACCATTTAATCGTTCTGATTTCCAGAATTTCAATTTCCTTTTATTCAAAACCACATAACTCTTGCTCTTCTTGCAACATGCACTAGTCCCAGCATCACAGGCACTTCAATCAGCGGCCCGACTACGGCAGCAAACGCCTCTCTTGAGCCAATCCCGAACACTGCGATAGCTACCGCAATTGCAAGTTCAAAATTGTTGCTTGCGGCGGTAAAAGCAAGCGTCGTGGATTGCTCATAGGAAAATCCCAGCCTGTATGACATGAAAAAGGACAGGGCAAACATTATAGAGAAATAGGCAAGCAGCGGAATTGCTATCCTGACAACATCCAGCGGCAGCTCGACAAGTTTTTCGCCTTTTAATGAGAACATAACAACAATGGTAAATAGCAGTCCTATAAGCGCTGTCGGGCCGAGCTTTTTCATGAACACTTCATCATACCACGTTTTCCCCTTCTTTTTCAGCAGAACGAACCGCGTCACTATGCCTGCAATGAACGGGATACCAAGATAGATGAAAACCGCTTTTGCTACCTGCCACACGGATATATTTACGAAAGCACCTGCTCCCGCGCCCCCTATCCATGTGGATAATACGGTGATGAATACATACGCGAGCACAGAATACAGCGCCACCTGGAACAGGGAATTCATGGCGACAAGCACGGCGCAAAGGTCATTATCCCCACCTGCAAGCTGGTTCCAGACAAGCACCATGGCGATACAGCGGGCAAGACCAATGAGTATCAACCCGATGCGGTATTCGGGCATGTCAGGGAGGAAGAGCCATGCAAGTGCGAACATAAGGACAGGACCTATGAGCCAGTTCTGGACGATTGATGCGCTCAGGGCTTTCCCCTGCTTCTTCATTTTTGAGAGTTCCTCATATTTCACGCCGGCAAGAGGCGGGTACATCATCCAGATAAGCCCGATAGCGATCGGAAGCGATACCTGCTCGATGCGGACAGAATCAAGTATGCTGGCTATCTCAGGATAGACAGAGCCGATGATTATACCGCCTGCCATGGCGAGAAGAATCCAGAAAGTCAGATATCTGCTAATCCACGAGAGTTTTTCATTCATTATTCCAGTTCATGTATTCTTTGTGAAATAAAACCCCATGGGTGGATTCAAAAAAATTTGAATTAATATCATTTCAAAGCCGCGATAGCCTTCATACCGCTTTGAGAAAGGGAATAAAAGGTGAACTGCGAGCGTTTTATTGCGCAAATCATACCGTGTTTTTTCAGGAGTGACAAGTGATAGGAAATAGCCGGTTTTTTTGATTTCAGTTTTCGCGCCATCTCATCCATACAGTTCTCCCGCTGCTCAAGCATCAACAGGATTTCCAGGCGGTCGGAATTTGAGAGGAGTTTCAATTTCTTTGTAATTTCCTTTGATGCCTGCCTTAATGGTTCGTGTTCTTTTTCAAGACTCAAAAGCCAATCGATCCTGAGTTTTTCATCGCCCGGGCAGCATAGTTCTGCCGGTTTGGATTCACATGGACATTTATTCTTCATGGTTCCTGATTTAGTTCTTTACTTCGTTATAATTCTTTAAGTATCTGCTTTTGGGCAGACATGGCAAGTATGGAATTCACAAGTTTCTTGCCCTCTTCTATATCATTAACTTCCCTGATAGTAACTTTACCGCTTGCGAAAAAATTTACCTCACGCCTCCCAAGGCGCACCAATACAACGCCAAGACTCTCGGAATAACGTGCACCCAGCGCCTCTGCAAGCTCTTTCAGGTCAGGAGGACTGTCAAGATAAGCGATTATCCGGAGCTTCCATGGGTCTGAAAGACAGGGAAGCACCTGTTCTATTCGTTCGACAAACATTTCATATGCTTTAATGCCGAAGATAAATAAGGGCATAACCGCAATATCAAAAAAAGTTGAATTCACCGAAAAGGGTTTCATTTATCAATCAAACTTTCTTTTATCAATCTGATCATACTAATCGCATTATCATTCAATTTATAATATTTATGTTTGGAACGATAGTAAGAGTCTATTATTTTGAATCGTTTTAATATTCCCAGGTTAGATGAAACCAGGTTTTGTTTTTCATTTAAATTGTAAATTATTTCACAAACGCAGTGGTCCCTGTTTAAAAGCATTAGAGTTATCTTTAATCTTGAAGGATTTCCGAGAAGTTTTAACATTTTGCTTGTTTCATGAAATTTATTTGATTCCAGCAAATCCTTTTCCACTTGAAGTTCAGTTTCCCAATCACTTTTGATTGCACAATCAGCCGGGCAGCACCTTCTCGTTTGCATGCAAAACTGAAAGTCTTTGTAGGATAAATATTTTCCCCGAATTCAATTTATCTTGATAATCAGTTTTACGGTTTATATGATTTGAAACCTGATAGTTCTAATAGAGGTATAAAATATGAATTACGAAACAATCAAAATCGAAAAAGTAGAAAAAATCTGCCCGGCATGCGAGGAATACGCAGAGAAACACTCCACAAACCCTCCAAGGATTGCAGTTATGTCATGTGATGGAGCATGCGCCAGAGGTGAAGTTGCAAGAAAAGCAGCAAATCTCGTGGCGCACAAGCTGGCACCGGAAAACACGGTTCGCATTTGCCTCGGCGGCGCTTTCACAAAGGATACAGGGCAAAGAAATCTTATCCGCAGGGCAGGCAAAACTATCGCCATAGAAGGATGCTTTGTTTCCTGCTCCTCAAGGATGATGAAAGGCGTATTGCCCGACCTGTGCCCTGAAATAATCCAGGCGGATACGCTCTATGAAACATCTCTCCCTTTCGGGATAGATGAGGTATCAGAGGAAGAACTCAGGGAATGCGCCCGTACTGTAGCTGAGGCTGTAGTGGCAGAACATATTAAAAATAGTGCTACAGGGAAAGCTTCTGCCAAAGAGTCTACATGTGGCTCATCCGGGAATAAGAAATCAAGTTGTTGTGGAAATTAATAGATTATTTCTATTAGATTTCCTGAATTTTTTTTAATTTTTTTTACCTTTTTCTATGTATTTCATTTCGTTATATCTATATACTGCAAGACTAATTTCAAGCAGGGTATTAAAATGAAAACATGCATTATGTGCGGCGGCGAAGGGACAAGACTGCGCCCCCTGACTTTTGACAGGCCAAAACCGATGATTCCGCTTTTGAATAAACCATCATTAGTTCACCTTGTTGAACATCTTGCTATCGAGGGTTTCAATGATATCGTGCTTACACTGGGTTATCTTGGCGGTGAAATAGAGGCTGCGCTCGGCGACGGCAGTATGTACGGCGTGCATGTCGAATACGTTCATGAGAAAGAGAAACTGGGAACTGCAGGTGGAGTGAAAAATGCGGAAGACCTCTTTGAAGGCGAGCCTTTCATGGTGGTCGGAGGCGACCATGTGATGGACCTCGGGCTCCGTGAGTTCGTCCGTTTTCATGAGAAAAATGATGCGCCCGTTACCATCGGTCTTATCCCGATAGACGACCCGCGCGAATACGGTATCGCGGACATGGATGTCAATAACAGGATAAACAGGTTTTTTGAAAAACCGGGGCCTGGCGAGATTTTCAGCAACCTCGCAAGCACGGGCATATACGTATGCGACCCTGAAATCCTGGAATGGATCCCAAAGAAAAAATACGATTTTGCAAAAGACCTTTTCCCTGATATCATGAAAAAAGGGAAGCCGATAAATGGTTATCTTGTACGGGGAAGGTGGACTGACATAGGTAATCCCCAGGCTTACAGGGAAGCATGCAGGTGGATGCTTGAGCAGATGCCCGGAACCAAGATTTCGGGGAGGCTTGACATTAAGGATGCAAAAATCACAGGGCCAATCGACATCGGGCACGATGTTTCCTTCGGCTCAAACTCAGCTGCTGTAGGACCAATTGTAATAGGAGAGAACACTTCAATTGGCGATAATGTCCTGATAGGTCCCTATACCTCTATCGGCTCAAACTGCACGATAGGCAGCAATTCACGAATCCTTTCTTCGTATATCTTTGATAATGTAAATATTGGTGATGACTGTGCCATTTCAGGCGCTGTTATCGATAATGCCACCAGGATAAGTGACTCGTGCATACTTGAGACGGGCACCGTAATCGGTCCGAGAGTTGTAATCGAAGAAAAAGTTACCATCCATTCAGGCGTCAGGTTGTGGCCTGAGGTTACTGCAAAAAAGGGAACGAGGGTAAAAGAAACTCTGGTGAACAAGGATTTCGGGAATGAGACAAACGGTTCTTAGATAACAATTGAAAAATTGATAAAAGGGCTGGTCTATGAATAAGAATATAAGGTTTTTCAGAATATTCCTTGGACTCTTGATGATCGGAATTATAAGCGGTTGCGTGCAGGAAAAAGCATCAACACCTCTGCCGAATCAGTCACCCACGATTGTCCCTGCAACCCAATCCTCAAAGGAAGAAAATATAACTGAAATCAGTATTGTTTCCTTCTCAAGCATATACGGGCATCGTAATCTGGAAAATAAAGGACAGGTTTTATTTAGCTGGGAAAATGTTCCGGGAAACGAAAGTCATAAACTGCTAAGTTTCCTTAAGAATAATCTCGGCATTGATTGGGTTTGGAGACCAAATTTAAATAATCAAAATGAAAATCCGAACATCACCAAAGATGAGAAGAATAAAACTATCCATGTTTTTGATAATGAAAACTCGATCGATATAACGCTATTCGATGAGAGCGCATCCATGAACTCAAGTAAAGATGGAAGCTATATATGGCAGGTAAAAGAGGAAAATGGCACTTATAACTTCCTTGATAATAAAGGCCAGAATTCATATAATATTTCCCAGGTATATTATGCAGTATATAATCTTTCCATAAAAAATAATGGTTCAACTACCCTTGATTTCAAGCTGAAAGACCTGCACCTGCATGAAGGTGACCGGATATTCAATACCACTCTTGAACCTTATTGGCTAAATGGTTTGGGTGAATCGGAGGTATTGCGAGACCTCGAAAAAGAAAATAAGATACATGACATAACCCTGCTTCCGGGTCAAAGTTTAAACGGAACTGTGGTTTTTCGTGTCAATTCCCTGTATAATAAATCATTTTTGATGATGTACAACACAACACCTGTAACTTCAGAGTCTTTTGAGAAAAGCATCGAAGCCCTCAGGACTGCAGAAAATTTCAATTACTCAACAGCTCTGGGCATACCTCCATACATCAATCAGAGCGAGAGGGGCGCAACGACAGGCTCCTATGAACCAAAATTTGATGACTTAGGGCAGACCTGGGCGAACTGGGTGAATAGGAGTATTTTCGAAACTTTTCAGAAATCCGATGTGGAGCGAATGCGAAAGTCGCCGCCCAACGATATACCCACGACAGAGATTGTCTATGCATTAAGGGTCTTTCCTGAAAAAAATATATCAATGTTCCCGGTAACGAGAGAGCTTTATCCCGACTTATATTCCTCCAATCTTCTTGTTATTAATGATGAAGGAGAGGAAATGATCAATACATCCAGAGGAATTGCAGGAGTGGCTGTTCTTTCCAATGGGACATATACATTATTCAAATCCCAGACGAAACTAATCATGCCCCGGATGAATTTTTCCAGTACCTCAGTAGTACAGATTTCATTTGATGGTACTTATTTGGGATCACGTTTGAGTTTTGTCAATCAGAATATCATACTAGATGATAAATTAAATATAATTGCTGTAAGTTATAATCCCGAGCAATTTGTAAGCTGAGGGTATATTTTGCATAATATATGAAAGCAGAATGGATATTAAAGTTCCTCCTGATGAATGGAATAGGATTAAAGATTTTATCAATAAAAAAGAAATTCAGGATAGGACAGGTAGAGGCACTTGCTTCAAATTCGGTGAAAACTTCGGTGAAAGGTGCTATACTTTTGGGTTCATAACGCTGTGAAACGATAAAAAAATGAATAAAACCAAAATATATCCATGGGCTGGCGCAATAATCGGTGTTACCATCGGGTATGCAGTTTCACTTATGCTGGGAAACAGGGAGGGATTTTTATTTAACCGGACGCTGCTTAATTTTGTTATAATCGGTGCTTGTGTTGGTGCAAGTATTGGTGCAATTGCCGATCTGCTTGGTAAAGGTGATAGGTTTACTGATCGCTTTAGTGGCATTATCGGCATTTTGGTTTATGGTGCTGCCATTGGAGCGATCGTAGATACTAAGTTTAGCCAGCCGATTCCCCGGGCGATCGCTGGCATTATCGTGAGTGCAATTGCTTTTTTGCTCTATTATAAGTTTGTCTTGCGCTACGCCGATAAAAATAGGGAAGTAGGTGCATTAACTTATGTGATTTTCAGCATAACCATAGGGGTGATTTATGGAGCTTCCATACTGATTATTGATACAATCTACAATGCAATTTATTTTGATAATGTAATCATAGCGAATGGTTCCTCAATCAATAGTTATGTGGTAAATGAAATATTTTCAAACATAAACTTTGCCGTTATTATCGGCGGAATATTAGGTCTGATTTTCAGTTTATTTTTTGGTGCTGTTCACCTTGTAATCGGGGGAAGAGGGGCTGTGGGCGGTTCAATCTTAGGATCTATCATCCTTGGGGAAAGTTTTCAATCAATTTCAGGTGTGATTATAGGAGTTTTTGCAGGAGCGATTATGGGCGAAATTGTGAGTAAAGGTAGACTGAAAAGCATGGCTGCCGGTGCGACCGTTCTTGGCAGTGCTGGTGGATTTCTAAGTGCATCCGGATGGTTTGCCGCCATCCCAATCCCTATAAGTCTTATTTTTATACCCACATTTTTAATAATCGGTTGTAATGCAGGAATAATTTTTGCGAAACGAAACGAACTAAGGTCCTGATAAGTAATATCTTCCTGCTTTTGCAGTGAGAACCTTAAGATTCCATAATTTCCACTGAGCCGTCTTTTTTTCCGATATAAACAACATCCACTTTAGTGAATATCCCGTGCTCAACGATGCCTGTACATTGTGAAAGGTCTTTATCCAATGATTCCGGGTCTTTTATTTCCCCGAAATCCGCATCCAGAATGAAATTCCCGTTATCCGAAATAACTGGTCCGTCTTTATTAACACCCATGCGTACAACAGCTTTTCCTCCCAATTCTGCGACCTGTTTTATCACAAGCTTTCGTGCAAATGGCAGTACTTCGAGGGGAACCGGATGGTTCAGGACTGCGGCGACTTTGGATTCATCGGCTACCACAACAAACTTTTTCGCAGATTGCGCTACAATTTTTTCCCGCGTATGCGCCGCGCCGCCGCCTTTGATTGCAACAAAATTGGCTACCTGGTCAGCCCCGTCAATTGCGATATCAAGAACAGGATGCTCATCAAGTGTTGTTAGCGGGATGCCGTTCTCTGCTGCCAGGAACGCTGACTGGTACGATGTTGGCACACCAAGTATATCCAAGCCGGATGCAACACGTTTTCCGAGTTCTTTTATCGCGTATGCGGTTGTTGAGCCTGTGCCGAGTCCGACGAGCATGTTGTTTTTGACAAGTTGTGCGGCTTTTTCGCCAGCGGCCTGTTTGGGATTGGTGGTGCTTTTCATAATATGCACTTTTATGCTTTTTTATTATATACATTTAATGAGCAAGTTTCAGGAACACATCCTCAAGGTTGGGCTGGGAAATCTCAATATTCCTGATATGAACATCACAGAACTTCTTCATCACATTATCGATAATAGATTCGACATTCTCAGCCACGACTTTTATTTTCCCGTCCTCATGCAGGATATCAAGAATACCGGGAATATCCTTTAATCGGGTCTCGTCAAACTTCCCCATATACTCTATCGTTATAGTCTCGCCAAGCTTCATCTGTCTTTTTAACTCACCCGGCGCCGCATTGGCGATTATCTCGCCTTTCTTGATAAATGCAATCCGTTCGCAAAGCTGCTCGGCTTCTTTCATATAATGAGTTGTCAGGACAATTGTAATCCCTTTTTCATCATGTATCCGCTTTATCAGTCTCCTGATTTTAATCGCCATATCAGGGTCAAGACCCACAGTCGGTTCATCCAGGAATAGGAGGCGCGGCTCATTGAGGAGGGCTTTCGCGAGCGAAAGGCGCTGTTTTGTGCCTGTGGACAGCGAATCAAACCTGGCGTTCCTGAAAGGTTCAAGTTCAAGCATACCAATGACCCTTTCAATAGCCGGATTGTCTAAACCGTAGAGCAATGAAAAATATTTGAGGTTCTCGTAAACCGTAAGACTCCATGGAAAATTCGGGTTCCCGCTGCTCACATTCACTATGCATTTAACGCTGTTCGGGTCTGAAAGCGCATCGATTCCAAAGACTTCCACTTTACCGCTATCCGGGATTGTGAGCGTTGAAAGGATGGATATCAGCGTGGTCTTCCCTGCGCCGTTGGGTCCAAGTATACCGAAAATCTCACCTTCTTCGATATCAACTGAAACGTTCTTTAAAACCTCTTTCTTCCCATTTGCGCCATCTTTATAATATTTAAATAAACCTTCGGCTTTAACTGCAAGCATGGATTGAATAATGACCTAAAATATTATAAACTTTCTTTATTGAATGTGCCTGCAATCCAGTAAACATTAAATATAGGTTACCATAACATGATGATGAAATACAAAAACGAAGAGTGATGCAAATGTTCGGGGCAGGTTTTATCGGGACTTTTATCGAGATTTTCAACGCCCTTGCCGCGTTTATTTTAATTTTCCTTATCGGGCGTATTGTTTTAATGTCAAACAGCGTGGACAAACCCCTGCTAAAAGCCAGATTATATCTTGCCGATCAAATAATGCAGGAGACATGGATTTATATTTCAATTGCCGGGGCAGCATTTTCACTCCATGAATTAATTAATATCGCACTCCGGCTCACAGCCTATGGAAACCTGGCCAACGATTACTATCTGGCAGAACTGACACAAATGATTTTCCTCATATCTTTTATTTTGGCAATTTACAACTGGCATAAGTTTATAGGCAATTCTGTAATCAAAAAATGACCTAAAGTTAACTATTGATACTTTTTCAAATCCTCAGGTTAATCTTAAATAAAAAAGGGAAGTAATTGAGACTCTATTGTTCACCAAGCAACCAATAGAAAAATCTGGGATATGATACTCTGAAAACCCGTGATTGGCATAGAAAATCATTAATTTCAAGGTGCCTATGATTGAAACTTATTTATTTTCCGGGATGATTCTCTTTTATTTGATTGGAGCAATTTCAGCTTTTATTTTAAATGGGAAAGACCGCTTATGCACTTACATTTCTTTTTTGAGCGCCTCCGTTGCTTCCTTATTCGGGATAATATTCTCTGGTTTTATTTTATTGGGAAATAATTTCTCATTAACTCTTTCAGGCTCGCCAATCCTGAATTTTGGATTTTTTGCTGATAAGCTCTCTGCATTCTTCATTTTTGCAATATCGATAACAGCTTTTGCAGTTTCTATTTATTCAACAGGATACGTGAGAGAATATTTCGGTAAAAAGAATATCGGCTATCTCTGTTTCCTTTATAACATTTTTATTCTCTCCATGATCCTGGTCGTCTCGGCAAATAATGCAGTCATGTTCCTGATTGTCTGGGAATTGATGTCAATAATATCGTATTTCCTTGTTGTCTTTGAGCATGAAAAGGAGGAAACAAGGAAAGCAGGATTTTTATATATTGTTATGACCCATGTTGGAACCGGTTTCATTATTCTATCGTTTTTGATATTGGCAGGTTCAAGCGGCAGTTTCAGCTTTGAGGCATTCAGCGCCGCGGGCATGACCATGCCTTCACAATTAAAAGATATGGCATTCCTTTTCGCGCTTATCGGATTCGGGACAAAGGCCGGTATCGTCCCGCTCCATATCTGGCTTCCGTACGCGCATCCTGCCGCGCCCAGTAACGTTTCTGCGCTCATGTCGGGCGTGATGATTAAGACTGCGATTTACATGCTCATCCGGGTTTCCATTGACTTCCTTGGCGGCGGAGCCTGGTGGTGGGGAATGCTTTTGTTGATTATAGCATCGGTTTCCGCGCTTATCGGTGTGATGTATGCATTAATGGAACACGATATGAAACGCCTTCTTGCTTTCCACAGCGTTGAAAATATCGGGATAATCCTTATCGGAGTCGGGGTTTCCATGATTTTCATGTCATCCGGGCACCCCGACCTTGCGGCATTCGGATTGATAGCCGCTCTCTACCACACGATAAACCACGCTGTATTCAAATCCCTGCTCTTCATGGGCGCAGGTTCGGTAATATATTCAACCCACACCAAAAATATCGAGGAATATGGAGGGCTGATAAAGAGAATGCCCTGGACTGCCTTCTTTTTCCTGATAGGCGCGATTTCCATCTCGGCGCTTCCACCGTTTAATGGTTTTGTGAGCGAGTGGCTTACATTGCAGGCGCAGTTGCTAAGCATCAACCTCACAGATAATATCACAAAAATAGCAGTGCTTTTTAGCGGCGCAGGTCTTGCCTTAACGGGCGCACTTGCAGCCGCTTGTTTTGTTAAGGCTTTCGGCATAAGTTTTCTTGCGCTGCCAAGAAGCGCCCATGCTGAACACGCAAAAGAAGTGCCAGTGCCAATGCTTGCGGGAATGGCAATACTTGCAGTGATGTGCATTGTTCTTGGCGTCCTGCCCTTTTATGTGGTCAATATACTTGATTCGGTATCCGCCCCGCTTGTCGGGACAAGTATAGCTTCCAGGATCAGTTTTGACCTGACTATTGGGACGCTTTCCTCATTCCCCGCAACCATCTCCACAACATGGATTGCCCTTCTGGTATTCGTCATTCTCCCGCTTCCGGTTATCATATATATGCTGATGAGCCGGACAAACACTGTGAAATACGAAACATGGGGATGCGGACAGCCGGTTCTGACTTCCAGGAATGAATATACGGCAACCGCTTTCTCAAAACCAATACGCATGTGGCTGGGCGGCATATTCCGTCCCCAGAGGGAAATCCAGACCACTTATTCGGATTCGCCGTTCTTCAAGGACAGGGTGATTTTTGAGTCAGAGATAGAGCCGGTATTTGAGCGGTATTTGTACAATCCTGTCACATGGGTCGTGCTTACGGTGTCGAGATTAATGAGAGTTATCCAGACCGGGTACATCCAGACATACCTGCTTTACATACTTATCACGCTGGTCATTGCTTTGATATTTGTGGGAAGCGGGGCGTAAAGATAAGTGAACTATATTTCTTCAAAAAGTTAATAATGCATTAACACCTGTTATCTATCAATGGTTCCGGAATGCCAAGAAAGAATTAAAGAAATATTGGAAAAAGAAGAAAATATCGTTCTGGCATATTTATTTGGGTCATATGCAAGAGACGATACGACATCTTTAAGTGACATAGATATAGGCATATTATTTAATTCCGGAATCGATTTATTGCATAGGCATAATATCAAATTAAAACTCATGGGGGAAATCGCCCAGGCATCCAAAGTCAATAAAATTGATATAGTGGACATGGAAAAAGGCTCTATATTATTGAAGTATAACATCATTAAACCGGGAAAGATCCTGAAATCTGCAGATGAAAATAGAAGGGTGAAGCAAGAAACCCTAATCATTTCCAGATATCTGGATGAAAAATATTATTTGCAGCGCCATAGCGGGATTATTTTGAAGAGGATTGCTTCAAGGGGTCTGGCATGAAAGATGAAATTGTATCCAAGCTTCAATTGCTTAAAGAATATGTGAAATTCCTGCGCAGCTATATGAAATACAGCCCTGAGGAAATAAAGAAGGATTTTACACTTAAAGGCGCAGTAGAGCGATATCTTGAACTCAGTATTGAATGTTGTATCGATATTGCAGAGATGATAATATCTTTTGAGAATCTTAAAAGACCTGATAGTTACAGGGAAGTAATCCTTACACTCGGACGTGAAGGAATCCTGCCTGATGACTTTGCCGAGAGGTTTTCGGAGGCAGCAGGTCTCAGGAATGCCCTTGTCCATATGTATGCGGAAATTGATGTCGATGAACTTTATATCAACCTGACCCAAAATCTTGGGGATTTTGATAGTTTTGCAAAATATATTGCAGTTTATCTTGGGAAGGCAACTGAATAGAACTTTCATTTTTTATCTCATATATCTCAAAAATCCCACATTAATAATCGGTATACATCTTTTCTTTTTCACTGGTTAATCTTAAATACAAAAACGTAGGTAAAAAGTGGTTCTGTTATTTATAAATCAAAAATGAAAAAAGCTGGGATAAAATATATTAAAACTTGTCAACTGTTTTTGGTTGTTTTCGATAAAAACGATAGTTTTCCGGTGAAATGATGGATACATATTTATTTTTTGGACTTGTTCTCTTTTATCTTATTGGCGCCGTATCATCTGTGCTATTTAATAAAAACGACAGGGTTTGCGCCTTTATTTCGTTCATAAGTGCAGCCATTGGCTCCATTTTCGGGATTGTTTTCTCGTTATCTGTGATTTTCGGCGGTACATTTTCATTAGCTCTTACAGGCACTTCATTTCTGCAATTCGGTATTTTTGTGGACGCGCTTTCTGCATTTTTCATTCTAGTCATCTCGGTTGCAGTCTTTGCAGTTTCTGTATATTCAATCGGGTACGTGAGAGAATATTTTGGCAAAAAGAATATCGGATACCTTGGTTTCCTTTATAACATCTTCATTCTTTCAATGATACTGGTGGTCACTGCAAATAATGCGGTCATGTTCCTGATAGTCTGGGAATTGATGTCCGTAATATCCTATTTCCTCGTAGTTTACGAGCATGAGAAGCCCGAAACCAGGAAAGCCGGCTTTATCTATATTGTGATGACACATATCGGAACAGGTTTTATCATCCTGTCATTCCTTATTTTTGCGGGTTCAAGCGGCAGTTTCAATTTTGAAACATTCCGCGCGGCAGGTACGGCAATGCCACCGCTATTGAAAGACATGGTATTCATATTTGCTCTTATTGGTTTTGGGGCAAAAGCCGGTATCGTGCCGCTCCACATCTGGCTCCCTTACGCCCACCCTGCCGCGCCGAGCAATGTTTCAGCGCTCATGTCAGGCGTGATGATCAAAACCGCTATTTTTATGCTCATCCGTGTTTTCTTTGATTTCCTGGGCGGCGGTTTTGCATGGTGGGGATACCTTGTGCTCGCGGTGGGAACGCTCTCGGCAATCATCGGTATATTATACGCAGTCGTCGAACCTGATATCAAGCGAATGCTTGCCTTCAGCAGCATTGAGAACGTGGGTATTATTTTAATCGGCATCGGCGCTTCAATGATATTTTTTGAAGGTGGAAGGCCTGTTCTTGCAGCGATTGCTGCAATAGCAGCGCTTTATCA
This sequence comes from Candidatus Methanoperedens sp., assembly GCA_041491305.1. Taxonomy (GTDB): domain Archaea; phylum Halobacteriota; class Methanosarcinia; order Methanosarcinales; family Methanoperedenaceae; genus Methanoperedens. The sequence continues at coordinate 10,863 of JBGPUU010000026.1, read as the reverse complement.
CCTGCTCAATCACTCGGTATTCAAAGGATTATTGTTCATGGGCGCAGGCTCCATAATTTTTTCAACACATACAAAGAACATCGAAAACCTTGGCGGTCTCATAAAGAAAATGCCGGTAAGCTCGGTTCTTATCCTTGTGGGAGTGCTCTCCATTTCGGCATTACCGCCATTTAGCGGTTTTGTGAGCGAATGGCTTACCTTCCAGTCACTGCTTTTGGGTTTTAATTTTAATACCTTTACTATGATAGTGCTGTCCATCAGCGCAGCCGTTCTTGCTCTTACAGGAGCGCTCGCAGCGTTCTGTTTCCTGAAAACATTCGGCATAGGATTCTTAGCCCTCCCGAGAAGCGAGCACGCGGAACATGCAAAAGAAGCAAACACCCCGATGCTTCTTGGAATGGGGCTCTTTGCAGTATTATCAATATTGCTGGGCGTTTTACCATTCTACGTCGTGCCCCTGCTGGATAAGGTCGCTCTTACATTCATCGGCGTAAGTGCATTCAGCCAGTCATTTTCATTAGGCACTTTAGGGACAATTGTATTGCCTGCAAAGATTTCCCTGTCCACCCCGATTCTTTTAGTGCTGCTGCTCATTTTCCTGCTTGTACCGTTTTTACTTTTACAAAACGCCAGGAAATCGCGGGTAATTTATGAGACATGGGGATGCGGCCAGCCCAAATCCACTTCAAGAAACGAATACTCTGCCCATGCTTTCTCAAAACCTGTAGAGATGTGGTTTAAGAGCTTATACCGCCCTGCAAGGCAAACCGAAGCTACGTATTCAGCTTCTCCCTTCCTCAAGGAATCCTTCAGGTTTGAATCCAGGATAGAACAGGTATTCGAAGAATATATCTATAATCCGGTTGTTGGGTTCGTTCTGGCAAAGTCGCAAAGCGCCAAGGTCGTCCAGACAGGCAGTATACATGCATACCTTTCTTATATTTTTGGAACGCTCGTCATTCTTTTCATGTTCGTGATAGCAGGAGGCAGCTAAATGATAATTACGCAGATTATACTTGTAATCCTTCAGCTCCTGGCCGTCATCGCCCTCGCCCCGCTACTTAGCGGCATCATCAAAAAGATAAAAGCTTTCTTCCAGGTACGCAGAGGCCCAAGCGTTTTCCAGCCTTATTATGATATTGCAAAACTTTTGCAGAAGGATTCTGTAATATCGCAAAACGTTTCATGGGTATTCCATGCAGCGCCGATAGTCTCTTTTGTTGCCGTGCTAACGGCAGGGCTTTTGATTCCCATTTTTATTACGGAACTGCCTTTAGGTTTTGCCGGCGACCTGATAGCTGTGGTGTATCTTTTTGCTCTGGCGCGGTTCTTTACTGCCCTTGCTTCACTTGATGCCGGAAGTTCTTTTGGCGGGATGGGTGGGAGCCGCGAGATGTTCGTGGCATCACTGGTAGAACCGGCGATGATGCTTTCCATATTCGCTATAGCGCTCAATGTGGGTTCCACGAATTTAAGCTACATTTCGCAAACGGTATCAGCAATGGGAATTGATGCAGTCTCGCCATACCAGATACTTGCATTCGTTGCCCTGTTTATCATCGCGATTGCGGAAACGGGACGAATACCTGTTGATAATCCTGCAACGCATCTTGAACTTACCATGATTCACGAAGCAATGATACTTGAGTATTCCGGGAAACAACTGGCAATAGTGGAAGTCGCGGCAATGATAAAACAGCTTCTTGTATTCTCACTTCTTGCCAACATATTCTTCCCATGGGGGATTGCATCGGGGGTAAGCGCAGCGGCGATTATAATAGCATTGCTCGTTTATTTCGTTAAGATCGTGATTCTTGGCGCTGTTATGGCGATGGTTGAAACTTCGACTGCAAAATGGAGGCTTTTCAGGCTGCCTGAACTGCTTTCAATATCCCTCATGTTTTCATTCCTTGCCCTTGTTTCATTTATTATTGTAAAAGGTGGATAATATGTCAGAAATTATTTTAGGCTCTAAAATTGTGCAATTGATCATTGCATTGATACTTGTTTCGACCTTCCTGATTCTCGGTTCCACGAGGCTCTATTCATGCGTCAGGGCATTCGGGATACAGTCGTTCCTGCTTGCATGCGTGGCAGGTATCGTGGCATATTCCACAGGAAAAAATGATATCTATATCGTGGCTCTGCTCACCCTTGTCATAAAAGCCGCCGTGATTCCCTATATTTTCATCTATATAATCCGGGAAATCAAGGTAAAACGGGAAATAGAATTGTATGTGAATGTCTCACCATCGCTTATTATCGGCGGGGTGCTGGTGGTAATTTCATATTATCTTATCAGGTCAATAAATATATTATCAGAGCTTTCAAGTTTTGCCCTTTCAGCATCCATGTCGCTTGTCTCAATCGGGCTTTTCATAATGATAAGCCGCAAGAAAGCCATAATGCAGATGCTCGGGATACTGATAATGGAGAACGGGCTTTTCCTTGGCGCCATATCCCTGACATACGGCATGCCCCTGCTTGTTGAACTCGGGATATTCTTCGATGTCCTGATAGGAGTTCTTATCATGGGAATCCTGATATTCAGGATAAATAAGACCTTCGAGAGCATCGATACCGATATGCTTAAAACATTGATAGGATGAGCGCCATGATTGAATACCTGCTCCTGGCTCCTATCCTTACAAGCATATTATGCTTCTTTACAAAAACCCGGAAACAAGTCGAGACTGTAAGTGTTATCGGGTCAATAGTCACTCTTGCACTTGGATTGGTGCTTGTAAATAATGTTTTTAGATCCGGTAATATAGTCACGTGGCAAAACGCCCTGTTTGCAGACGCATTCAGCGCCTTTATCGTGCTAATCGTATCCATTGTGGGTTTTGTTGCGTCTTTTTACTCTATCGGGTACATGGGGCATGAATTTGACCATAATATATTTGATATAAGAAAATTGAAAATGTATTACGTTCTTTTCCATCTCTTCATGTTCACGATGCTCCTTGTCGGTGTAACGAACAACCTTGGCCTCTGGATTGCTATCGAGATGACCACGCTGGTGTCCGCGCTTCTGATGATTCTTTATTCCAGGAAATCCTCGGTTGAAGCTGCTTGGAAATACATGATAATATGCACGGTAGGCATCACGTTTGCGCTTTTTGGCACAATTCTCACTTATTATGCGGCGGTGAAGATACTTGGCGAGACAGGAGATGCGCTTAACTGGACATCGCTCATTGCGGTAGCAGACCAGTTCGACCCGACTATAATGAAACTGGCATTCATTTTCATCCTCATAGGATACGGCACAAAAGCGGGGCTTGCCCCCATGCACACCTGGCTCCCGGATGCCCACAGTGAGGCCCCAACGCCTGTCAGCGCGCTTCTTTCGGGCGTGCTTCTTAACTGCGCCATGTACGGCATCATCAGATTTTATGCGATTGCTACAAAATCCGTCGGTGTCGGGTTTACAAGCAATCTCCTGATAATATTCGGGCTTCTGTCTCTCGGTATCGCTGTTCCTTTTATCATTTTGCAGGAAGACTATAAACGGCTTCTTGCCTACAGCAGCGTTGAACACATGGGAATAGTTGCGCTCGGTATCGGTTTTGGCGGTGTTTTCGGGATATTCGGAGCCATTCTTCACATGTTCAACCATGCAATGACAAAATCCCTCATGTTCTTCGGAGCAGGGAATGTCCTTTTGAAACATGAAACAAAGGAGATAGATAAAGTCAGCGGGATAGTGAAATCAATGCCGGTAACAGGACCGATGTTAATTATCGGCTCGCTTGCAATTACTGGTTCGCCTCCATTCAGTATATTCCTGAGCGAATTTACAATACTTGCAGCCGGTTTCCTGCAGGGTTATTATGTCTCATCTGTCTTATTCCTGCTGTTCCTGATTATGATATTTGCAGGCTTTTTCAACAACATAAGCAAGATGGTTTTCGGGACGCCCAAACCCGGAATAAAAAAAGGGGAAGTAAGCAGGTGGAACCTTGCGGCAATGTCGATCCTTATTGTATTTGTCATTGTGCTTGGGGTTTATATCCCGCCGTTCTTTTATGATATGATAATGAAAGTCGTGGCGGTTATAAGGTGATATAATGAACAGGGAATCCATAGAGGCTTTAAAAAAGGAATTTGGCAATAATATTCTTGATGAAATAACCTCGCGTAATGAAACGTATCTCACCATAAAAAAAGAAGCAAATGTAAAAATATGCGACCATATTTACCACCACCTGGATATTCCCCTTGTTTCGATTTTCGCAACCGACGAGAGAAAAAAGGAAGGCTTTTTCAAAGTACATTATGTGTTTTCCATCGACAAAGGCGATGCATTCATCATAATAAAAATAAATGTCGATGAAAAATCTCCCAGATACAATTCCATCACCCACAAGATTGCCGCAGCCAACTGGTATGAGCGCGAGATACAGGATATGTTCGGACTTGTTCCTGTCGGTCATCCGGACCCGAGGCGGCTTGTGAACTTTGAGGACTGGCCGGATGGGGTTTACCCGCTGCGGAAGGATTTTGATATAAGGACAAAGCCGCCGCGCGTTGAGGGTGAATATGTGTACCGCCGAGTTGAAGGCGAGGGAGTCTATGAAATACCTGTTGGACCAGTGCATGCGGGCGTGATCGAACCCGGTCATTTCAGGTTCAGCGTTGCGGGCGAGCCCATTATCAATCTTGAAATACGGCATTTCTATACGCATAAAGGTGTGGAAAAACTGTTTGAGAATATATCCCTCGATAAGGCCGTATTCCTTGCAGAAAGGATATCAGGCGACAACTCAGCAGCGCATGCGGTAGCCTTCTGCCAGGCTGTTGAGAGAATAGCGGGTGTTGATATTCCTGCCCGGGCAAAATATATACGGGTGGTTCTCCTTGAACTTGAACGCGTGTATAATCATATCGGGGACATAGCTGGGATAGCAACCGATGTGGCTTATGCCATGGGCGCGGCTCATGCCAACAGGCTCAAGGAAGAAATATTGCAGTTAAACGAAAAAGTCACTGGAAGCAGGCTTCTTCGCGGGATGAATACAATCGGCGGCGTGCGCCGCGACATCGGCGGTAAGAAGGATGAGATTTTGCTCAAATTATCAGAAATACAGCATGAATTCAGGGAGCTGATTGAGTACCTCATGGGGATACCGTCACTTGTTGACAGGATTGAAACCACAGGAAGGATTTACAATGATATTGCAAAAGGACTGCATGTGGTGGGACCGATAGCCCGCGCTTCGGGAATCGATAGGGACATGCGGCGCGACCATCGGTATGCAGCCTATCCTGAATTCAATTTCAAAGTCCCGGTGCAAAAAGCAGGCGATGTGAATGCACGAACGCTCGTACGCGCAGATGAAGTATGTGAATCTATAGGATTAATAGAGCAGGCGCTCTGGTCGCTTCCCGAAGGTGTAATCAAAAAAGACATCGGTGAAATTCCCGACGGCTATGCCCTGGGATACACTGAAGCACCGAGGGGAGAAACGCTTTACTGGGTTATGATAGAAAACAACAGGATTGTAAGATGCAAGGTCAGGGACCCGTCGTTTTGCAACTGGCTGGCGATTGAGTACGCCGTGCTTGATAATATCGTTCCCGACTTCCCTATTGTCAACAAGAGCCTGAGCTTGTCATATTCCGGTAATGATATGTAGGTGAGAAAATGTTTGACATCCTGAAAAAAACCCTTAAAACCGGCTCGCAAACCACAAAATATCCGCAAGTTCCCGATATTGCACCTCCGGGATTTCGCGGAAAACCGGAACTCATGTCGGATAAGTGCAATTACTGCGGTAAATGCGTAGCGGTATGCCCGCCCGGCGTGATATGGCTGACCGAAGAGAGGGGTGAAAAAATCCTTACATTATCATACTGCGGCTGCATATTCTGCGGAAGATGCGAGGAGGGATGCCCCGAAGGCGCAATCAAGCTCACACAGGAATACGAACTTGCGTCAAAGACAAAAGAAGACCTTCTTACCAGTATCAGGGGAAAAATATGACAGTCGAGGATGAAGTCGAGATAATGGGGCAGCGCCTGAATAACAAGATAAATAAAATCTTCGGGCGCTCGCTGCATATACGCGAGGTGGATGCGGGTTCATGCAACGCCTGTGAAGTTGAGGTAAATGCACTGTCAAATCCCATTTATGATATAGAGCGATTCGGTATCCATATAGTAGCTTCCCCGCGCCATGCGGATATGCTGTTGGTCACCGGTCCTGTTACGCGGAACATGGAACTTGCGCTCCTTAAAACTTATAATGCCACGCCAACCCCCAAACTTGTGGTTGCAATGGGTTCATGTGCATGCAACGGCGGCATATTCGGGGATACTTATGCAAGCGGCGGCGGTGTTGATAAATATATCCCCGTGGACGTATACATACCCGGATGCCCGCCAAGGCCGCAGGCAGTAATATTCGGCATCATGGTTGCGATTGACAAACTTCCGCAAAAAATAATAAAAACAGAGGTTAGACCATGACAAGGTACGAGATTCTGCTGGCTACTGACGGCACGGCATGCGCAAGAAAAGCCGAGATCGCGGCGATGAAAATCACACAATCGTATAATATCCGCATGGCAGCTATCTATGTAGCAGTAGCCCGCAAGGATTCCGAGCGGGAGGAACTTGTCGCGCGGGGCGAGGAAGTGCTGGAGCGGGTGCTGGAAACCGGCGCCGGAATGGGTGTGGATATCCAGAAAATGCTGGTCGGGGTCAGCATGCAGCGATTGCCAAAAATGGGAGCAAGGGCTGAGATTATAGCGCAGGCAATACTGGATGCGGCTGAGAAATTCGGGGTTCATACCATTGTCATAGGCGGCGAGGGGGAAACAGAGATTAATCCTGAACTTGGAAGCGTAGCCCAGGCCGTAGTCAGGAAAGCAAAGTGCACTGTTCTTGTTGCAAGATAAAAAAAGGTGTAATTCCCATACTCAAAGATTTGTGCGACGAGCACCTCTGGACGTCGCACCACTCCTTGACTGAATTGAAAAAGACGCCCTGATGTTAGCGTCTTCTGCTCACGGTCAAAGTAACCGAGGTGGTATGGCTGAGGCTCCCGCTGGTGGCGGTAATAGTCAGCGGGTAACTGCCTGTCGGGGTAGTAGACCTGGTTGTTATCGAGAGTGTAGATGAGTTGCCGATGGTCTGGTTGGGACTGAAAGTGGCTGTTACTCCTGAAGGCAGGCCTGTGACACTGAAGTTAACTGCTCCCGCGAATCCGGATAATCGGGCAATGGTTACAGCATAGGTGGTGCCGGCACCTCGATTCACTGTCCGGCTGGTGGGTGAGACCGAGATTGAAAAGTCGGATGGCGGAGGAGCCGTGATATTTACAGTAACGATGATGTTATGTGTAAGAGCGCCGCTGGTACCGGTAATAGTAAGCGGGTAGCTGCCAGGCATAGCGGTTCCGGCATTTACTGTCAGGGTTGAGGTTCCTGAGTTTATCACCGATGCGGGGCTCAGGCCAAAGCTCGCGTTTCCAGGTATTCCGCTCAAACCGAGGCTCACCGTGCCGGTGAAACCATTCAGAGCGCCTACCGTGATCGCCGATGTCTTGCTGGTGCCCTGGGCTATCGATAGGGAACCGGGTGAGGCGGATAGCGAGAAATCCGGGATGTTCAGCACAACTGTAGTCATATGGGTAAGGGTGCCGTTGGTGCCGCTAATAGTCAGCGTGTAGCTTCCCGTGGGAGTGGAAGTACTGGTGGTTACCGTCATCGTCGAAGAAGTAGCAGCCGGATTTGGGCTGAAGCTTGCGGCTACACCACTTGGCAACCCATTTGCATTTAAGGATACTGACCCGTCGAATCCTCCGGAACCTGTGATGCTGACAGTATAGCTGGTTGTGGCTCCCTGCATCACTATCTGTGAAGAGGGTGTTGCGGACAGGCTGAAGTCAGGTGCAGGCGGCGCGCTGCACGCACGGATAGCCTTATTTACATTCAGGCGTCCGCCTGTTACGGTTTTGCCGGTAAGCGATGATATGGGATCAACGTTGGTGAGAATATTGGCCTTCAGGGCAGCTGTATTCAGGGCGCACTTAGAAAGGATTAAGATGGCAGCCCCGGAAACATGCGGGGTGGCCATGGAGGTGCCATCAAAATAAGCGTAACTTCCACCTTTGATAGTGGAGAGAATAGAAACGCCCGGCGCCCCCAGATCGACAGTCGTTGCACCATAATTTGAGAAAGAGGCTTTGTTATCTTTGTTGTCGGTTGCGGCTACTGCAACAATATTGGGAGCATTGTAGTTGGAAGGGTAACTGGGAGTCAAATCGTTGTTTAAGGCCGAGTTGCCCGCCGCTGCTACGAACAACATATCTGCTGCATTAGCTTTGTTGATTTCATCCAGCAGTAATTGTGAATAACCTCCTCCTGCCCAGCTGTTTGACAGTACGCGGACGTTAGCCGCGTTCCCGAAGATGGCTTTGGTCTGGATAGTAAATTCGATAGCATTAATGGCATTGGCAAGTGTTCCTGAGCCGCTTGCATCCAGGAACTTGGATCCCATAATGCTGGTTTTCCAGTTCACTCCAACAACACCCGCGCCGTTGTTTCCTGTTGCACCTATGGTGCCTGAAACGTGGGTGCCGTGATTGTTATCATCCATGGGATCGCATGAGTTAATAATCGCATTGAAACCATGACTTCCAGCCGGGCAGGTAATGCTTCGGCCGCCGATGGTCACCGTGAAGTTGGCCGGGGCCGACCAGATGTTGGCAGCAAGATCAGGATGCGTGTAATCGACGCCGGTGTCGACTACGGCTACCACATTCGCTGTTGAGCCCGTTGAAATATCCCAGGCTAATGGCGCACTAATATCGGCGCCTGCCTTGCCTGGAACTCCGAGAATGGGCTGTCCTGTATTTTGCAATCCCCAGAGTTGGGGAAAGGATGGGTCGTTAGGAATGGCTATGGCGCGGACGATGTAATTGGGTTCAGCATATTCCACATCGGCTCGCCTGGACAGTTCATTTATCAGCGTACCGACATTTTTGTTCTTGGAGTGAAAACGCATTATACGGCTATCTCCCAGGTACTCTGATTCATCAATATTCTCATCTATTTCCGCCTGGTTGACCACCTGCGGCGTTGCATCCCGGAACTTCACAAGTACTTCGCCAGCCACCGCTTCTTTGCCGTTGAAGTTTTCAGTTCCCGCATAGTGTGCCGCTCCTGCGATACTTACCATCAATATAAGTACCAGTGCCGATATTCCAAAAGTAATTATAAGATTATGCCGTCCATTTCTATTATTCATTTTTCCACCTTTCCTTAATAAATCCCGTATTTACTCCTTTTTTTAGGGGTAATACTCCACTTTATAGTTCATTTGCATGCCACCGGTACATAAAAAGTTTATGGTCAATGAGAAATGGAAGGATACATGGGTTGCCATCGCATTTCTCTCCTCGCCGATTGTACGGCCCATCACGGCGCAGTTCCATCTCTTGTCCTTCCCCGTCAATTTCATAACGTAGTTGCAGTGGAAACAGGGCAATTTTGCCCTGCAAAACACCAAATCAAGCAGCATAGCTCAAATTTTTGTATTAAATAAACACTTGACGATAGATTTATATATCTTAGCGTCAGACATAGTGTCAGACACATGGCGTACAGATAGCATACATGTGCAAGACACACCTCCCACGGGGAGATACCAAAATGCAAAGAGTAACACTAAGGCTCCCGGAACAGCAATTAAAAATGATCGACATGTTGGTGGAATATGGCGAATTTCCGTCCGCAAGCGAAGCAATCAGGACGGCTATCAGGGATTTAATCGATCAGAGAAGCGAAAAATTGGTTGGAAGGATGCAGCTATTTGAGAAAGCGCAGGAGCAATCAAAGAATGTTGACACGTTCTTGCGCCTGAAAGAACAACAATAATCCGAGGGGATTTAATATGGAATCATTTGTACAAGACGCACTAAAGATGGCAGAAAAAGAACAACTGTTCAAACAGGCCGCAGCAGGCGGAGCTGAAGAGGTAGAGGAATTCGGAACACCAAAAATCGTAGTAGTGGGATGCGGGGGCGGCGGCAACAATACCGTGAACCGTCTTTATAACATCGGCGTGGCCGGCGCAGAAACCATTGCGATAAATACTGATAAAATACACCTTGACATCACTCAGGCGGATAAGAAAATCCTGATAGGCAAATCAATAACAAGGGGCCTTGGAGCAGGCGGGTTTCCGGAAGTCGGAAAAAGAGCTGCCGAACTTGCAAGGGGAACGCTTGAAGATGTATTAAAGGACGCTAACCTCGTATTTGTAACAGCAGGAATGGGCGGCGGAACCGGAACAGGCGTAGCACCAGTAGTTGCCCAGGTTGCCAAAGACCAGGGCGCAATCGTCATCGGTATGGTCACAAGCCCGTTCAAGGTCGAAAGATCAAGAATGTTCAAGGCCGAGGAAGGATTGGATGAATTGAGAAAAGCCGCAGATACCGTCATTGTACTTGACAACAACAGGCTGCTTGATTATGTGCCCAACCTCCCGATTGACCAGGCATTCTCGGTAATGGACCAGCTTATTTCAGAGACCGTAAAAGGTATTTCAGAGACAATTACACAGCCGTCATTGATCAACCTTGACTACGCAGATGTCCGGGCTATAATGAAGGGCGGCGGGCTTGCAGTTATGCTCGTCGGCGAAGCAAAAGGACAGGACAAGGCAAAAGAAGTAGTACGCGCTGCATTGAACCACCCGCTGCTTGATGTTGACACAAATGGCGCAACTGGCTGCCTGCTGCATATCACAGGCGGAACAGACATGTCGCTTCATGAGGCAGAGTCAATCGCCTCTTCATTGACATACGAACTTGACTCACACGCCAATGTAATCTGGGGCGCAAGAGTAAAG
>JBGPUU010000025.1:0-29479 GCA_041491305.1 Candidatus Methanoperedens sp. | reverse complement strand
TAAATCCTTTACAAACCTCTATAAATGCTCTTTTAGCTTTATAATAAACTATATATATTCTCTTTTAAGATTAGACTATGTGTTAATGAGAAAAAGTTTTCTCCTGGGAATTCTGGTAACAGTCATCATTAGCGGCGCGCAAGCCGCAACTTTACACGGCACCATTTACGAATGGTCAGATTTTGAAAACCCTCTTAAGGGCGCAATTGTCGAAGTAAACACTACACCCTCACAGTATGTGGTATCAACGAACGGGACATATTCATTCAATCTATCTTCCGGCTATTATTTGATTAAGGCAAAATACTACCGCAACAATATCCTTGAATTTACCGCCGAAGATGAGATACGTATTGACCTGGAAGGAGATTATGTCCATGACCTCCTCCTTTTCCCACCAACTGAATTGGATAAACAATATCTTGGCGACATAAACCTGACCGGAAACCTGGACTCAAAAAGCGATTCTAATCAAATATATTATATAATTACCATATTCCTCGTATTTGCTGCTTTATTAATACTTTATTGGATGAATAAAAGGAAAAATAAGCCGATTGAACAGGGCGCTGAAGAAATTCCTGATATTCCATCTGAAATTTCGTCCGAGATTCCACCTGATATCCCTCCTGAAATTATTGTAAAAACCGAAAGCATAGAACTGCCTGATGACCTGCGCGAGATTTATGGGCTGTTACTGAAAAAAGGTGGAAGGGTAACCCAGAAGGATTTGAGAAAAGAAGTAAAATACGGAGAGGCGAAAGTCAGCCTGATGATAGCTGACCTGGAAAACAGGGGTTTAGTCAAAAAAATTAAAAGAGGGCGTGCCAATATTATAATTGCCGAAGACAAAAAATAATGCAGTGATTTTCCAAAATCGTAACCTTCATAGACGTAAAAGACCTACAGGTGAATATGATAGATAGAAAGGAAATAATAGACGTTTTATCGGGTTACGATTTGAATGAAGCCACGGTTGGGGTACTGGCATCCCACTCTGCTCTCGACGTATGCGATGGGGCAGTTGAGGAAGGTTTCATGACTCATGCGGTATGCGAGAGAGGGCGGGAGAAGACTTATACAGAATATTTTAAAGCAGAGAGGAAGAAGGGAAAGCTTATCCGCGGGATTGTAGACAGCGCCGATGTTTATAATAAATTCAATGAAATATTAAAACCCGCTAATCAGAAGAAACTGCAAGATAAAAACACAATTTTTATACCCAACCGCTCGTTTACTTCTTATTGCGGGATAGATGAAATTGAAGACAGTTTCAGGGTTCCTATGTTCGGGAGCCGGAACCTGCTCCGCAGCGAAGAGCGGGGAATTGAGCACGATTATTACTGGCTGCTTGAAAAAGCGGGTCTTCCCTTCCCTGAAAAAATTGAAAACCCGGAAGATATCGACAGCCTCGTTATGGTAAAACTCCCCCATGCAATAAAGAAACTTGAGCGCGGGTTCTTCACGGCTGCGTCGTTTCAAGAATTCAAGAAAAAATCAGAGGCGTTCCTGAAACAGGGAGTAATTACACGGGAAGCCCTTGCAGAAGCACGGATAGAACGATATGTCATTGGACCGGTTTTTAATCTTGATATGTTCTACTCGCCAATTGAAGAGGAAATGAGCAAAATCGAACTTCTCGGCATCGACTGGCGCTTTGAGACCAGTCTTGACGGGCATGTGCGGCTCCCCGCTCCCCAGCAGATGACTCTAAATGAACGCCAAATAATGCCTGAATACACGGTATGCGGGCACAACTCTGCCACGCTTCGTGAATCGTTGCTTGAGGATGCATTCGAACTTGCCCGAAAATACGTGGAAGCGACACAGAAATACTATAAACCCGGGATTATAGGCCCGTTCTGTCTCCAGACATGCGTGGACAAAGACCTGAATTTCTATGTATATGACGTGGCGCCGCGTGTGGGCGGGGGCACGAACGTGCATGTATCAGTGGGTCACCCATACGGCAATACGCTCTGGCGCAAACCCATGAGCACAGGACGGAGAATGGCAATGGAGATAAGGCGCGCTATCGAAGAAGAGAGAGTGGAAGAGATAGTGACATGAGACTTATGATTTACTATATTTAGACCCGGGAGATGAAACCATAAAATCAATAATACTTGCAGGCGGGTCCGGCACTCGCCTCTGGCCGCTGAGCAGGGAACAGTACCCGAAGCAGTTCTTGAAACTTGATAAAACGTCGCTTTTCCAGAATACTGTGCTTCGGTGTCTTAAGATATCGGACATCACCGAAATATTCGTAGTCACGAACGAAGCCCAGAAGTTCTTTGTTACAGGACAAATCGAAGAACTCGGGTATAATTTTCCGGAGGAACAGGTCCTCATAGAACCGCAGGGAAAAAATACCCTCCCTGCAATATGTTTTGGAATGAAGGCGATAGAAAAGAGATTCGGTGAATGCGCAGTTGGCGTGTTCCCTTCAGACCATGTACTGGATATGGATGCCATGGATACGATAAGGGGCGCGGAGAATTTGGCCTGGGAATATCTTGTTACGTTCGGGATTGCGCCAGCGTTTCCCCATACTGGCTATGGTTACATAAAACCCGGGGAAAATCTGGGAAATGCCCGAAAAGTTATAAAATTCATGGAAAAACCCAAACTTGAGGATGCAAGGAGATATATCGAAGAAGGATGCCTGTGGAACAGCGGCATGTTCCTTTTTAACACAAAACTATTTTTCAAAGAACTTAAAACCCATTCATCTGATATTTATTCTGCATTTACGAAATCCGGCAATGATGCCAATAAAATATACCGGGGACTTCCCTCCATCTCAATTGATTACGGCATCATGGAAAAATCAGGATGTGTGGCAGTTGTAAAGCTGGAATACAAATGGAGCGACCTCGGTGATTTTGATTCCATGTATCTGGAAACTGAAAAGAATGAAAAAGGGAATGCCATCTATAATTGCGATGATATCTCGATAAATTCCACTGCCAACCTGATTTATTCAAAAAAGGACAAAGCGGTGTCGCTTATCGACGTTAATGATGTGGTCGTGGTGGATACAGCCGATGCACTTCTTGTATGTCCGAGGAAAAGCTCCCAGAAAGTCAAGGAAATAGTTACGGCGCTCAAAGAAAAGAAAGACGAAAGAGCACTCCTTCACCAGACCGTGTACAGGCCGTGGGGCTCGTACACTGTACTTGAAACATCGGAAAGACACAAGATAAAAAATATAATAGTCACGCCTGGAAAGAAACTCAGTCTGCAGTTGCACAAACACAGGAGCGAGCACTGGGTAGTGGTAAAAGGAATTGCACTGGTGCAGGTCAATGGTCAAGAAAAACGTCTTGAAGAAGGAGAAAGTACTTTCATAAAGGCTAAAGTAAAGCACCGATTGTCAAACCCAGGAACAATACCGCTTGAAATTATAGAGGTGCAGCTTGGCGATTATGTCGGAGAGGACGATATTGAGAGGTTCGAGGATGAATACGGGCGGATTTAAAAGGAATCTGAGAAGGTAGATTACACTATTCCTTTTCTTTGATGTATGTTATTCCTTCCGGTTCTTCGTATTTTGTTTTGATGACGATGGTACTTGAAATCCTGTTAAAGAGCCGAAGCTTTGTTCCGGGCATAGCCAGCCAGCCGACAAGACAATCAAGCGGAAGAATAAATGCCTTGCCGGCGCTTTCGATTGCAGCCGATGCATAATCTATTTTCTCTCCTTTCCTGCCAGTCACTTTCAGGTTCATTGCCATCTTCCCGACGGACTGGCCGTTATATCCTTCAAACAAAGTCCAGTATGCAAACATTATTACTGCATGAACACCAAAGCCCTTCAGGCTGATAAATTCAAGATCCCATATAAGGCCCAGAGTACCTATAATTCCTGTTCTTAATGCACCAACCAGCAGGTTATCGATTAGCCATGCCCAGAACCTGCTTTCCCATTTTGCCAGATGTATATTCTCCATATTCTACCACGACACAACTTTATCATATTCAAACAGCATTTCCACAATCCTCCCGTAATCCACACATTTATGCCCCGTTACCCCACGGGCCTCTGCATCCGCAGTGCAGGCATAGGTCGTTAAATCAGGTTTTGCATAAACGGCATCATGTAATAGCAATATTGCCACTTCGTTGTCTTTGCTCTGGGTTTTTGCTATTTCAAGCGGCGTTGCATCGTTCGGGTTCCGGATAATGTGCAGTATCTTCATAATTAAAATGGTATCACTATATCAGATTCTGTTATCGTTTTCACAAGCTCTTCCCGTTCTATTGCCCTGACATTCGCAACAAGAGTTGATATACCCCTTTTCTGCATGGAAAGCTTATCAGCCAGCATCGGGCATTTCAGCATCGAAAGCGCCTCAAATTCCTTAGTTAATGGTTTGATCTTGACAAGCTCAGGCTTTGTATGGGTCGCGGAATAAACGCCGTCATCAAGGAAAATAACCGTCACCTTATCCTCTCGCAGCGTCAGTCCCACGCTCATCCTGAGCGCTTCAGCGTTCCTGCGAGTATTCAACGGAAGGTTTCTCACTAACACAGTTATTTTTTTCATAAAGGGTTACGCCCCTTTATGACGTATAGGGGTATGTGCCATACCCCTTCATTTGATAAAACTTTCTTAAAGTTTTTCATGACGTCTCACCCGAAAGAAATGAACCTGTCAACTTCGCTTGCAATGCACGCATGGTCATACTGGCTTCCGAACAGGATGCCGTCCACCCTGGCGATATTTCGCTGTTCCACGTTGAACGCGCAGACCGCGATATTAACGCCTTTATCGACCAATTCTGCAAACTCTTTTTTATGAATATTATAAACGCCGTCGTACATCAAAAAAATCGATACCTCATGACCCTGTTCCCTTGCAGCCGAGCTTATTGAAATAACCGTATTGGTATTCTCGTTCTCAGGGCTTGTGGTCAATAGTATCCCGAGCTTCATGCTTTACGAATCCTGACAATCCAGAGGTGTTCGCCTTTCTGCTCGATTCCCATTATTTTATGCCCCTCATTTTTCAGGCTTCGCGGCACGTTCTCCACTGCGGGAGCATGATCAAATGTCACGCACAATTCCTCGCCGCTTTCAAGTTCCTCAAGTTTGAGTTTTGTTTTTACAAATGTATAGGGGCACACTTCCCCTTTCAAGTCAAGTTCAATTGCCATTTTTTCACCAAATCCTGCATGAGTCTCCGTATATTTCTTCCTGTATCGATGTTATTTTGGGTTGTTCCCCACATACGGGGCACTGCTTGTTCCAGCGCATTTTGATTTCGTCAAAGGTCATGTTGAGCGCATCGTAGTAAATAAGGCGTCCCGTAAGCAGCTCGCCTATGCCGAGCAGGTATTTTACCACTTCGGTCGCCTGGATTACGCCTATTATGCCCGGAAGAACGCCAAGCACTCCTGCTTCCTGGCAGCTCGGCACCATTCCCGGCGGCGGCGCATGTTCAAAGAGGCACCTGTAGCACGGGCCTTTGTGCGGGATTATTGTTGTGACCTGTCCTTCGAACCTGTATATGCTGCCATGGGAGAGCGGCGTATCCGTGATAACACATGCATCGTTTACAAGGTATCGGGTTGCAAAGTTATCAGAGCCGTCCACCACGATATCATATTCGTTGAAAATATCTATGACATTATTGGCATTCAGCCTTTCGATATAGGTCTTTACCTCGATATCGGGATTGAGATTATTGACGAATTGTTTTGCGGATTCGGCTTTTGGTTTGCCCACATTTCCGCCGTGGATCACCTGGCGCTGGAGGTTGCTCAGGTCAACGGTGTCGTCATCTATGATACCGAGCGTTCCCACGCCTGCCGCAGCAAGGTATTCGATTATGGGCGCGCCGAGGCCGCCGGCGCCTATGCATAATACCTTTGAGCTTAATAGTTTCTTTTGTCCTTTTCCGCCAACTTCAGGTAAAATGATGTGGCGCGAGTATCTTCTTATTTGTTCTTCGCTGAATCCGCCTAACATTGTTTTATCACCATATTATTACTGGTAGTATTATTTACACCCATAAAGTATTACTGCCATATATAATTTGTGGTATTGTATGCGCCAAGTGTGAAAAAAAAGTTTTGCGGCGCAGTTAAAAGAAAATATCCTAAGGATAATATATCCAACAATAATTAGAGTCACATTTAATATACACTGGTTTACCACAAGTTCCGCATTCTATGGTAGCTTTAATTTCGCTAATAATATCATTGGTTTGGCTTTTTGATAACCGATGGTCGAAATGGGTATTTAATTTCTGTACATAATAAAAATAGGATAAATTTTTATCTAATTCGTCTATACTACTTAGAGCAGTTATATTTAATATTTCATTAGCTCCAGCATAAAAACCTTTATTGTATCCATCATTATAATTCCTTTCTTTCAGAACGTCTCTTTTTATGGCTGTGTACATATTCGCTAATTCATCCCTGCATTCATTGTTATCAATATACTTGCTTGCATTGTTGCATTCGTGAGAAATTTTATCCATAACCACTGCATCTATATCTGAGTTATTTATACGAATAAAAATCGTTGGATTAGAGGAGCTACCATACCAAGAATTAGTTATTTTGTCATAAGTTTTTGTTTGAGCATCTAATGCATAATCATAACTCCTTGAAGCAGGGACAAATACTCCATACTCTGTCTTATGTAGATTATCGCTTCTGAACGCCATATACTGATTTTCTACAAATATACCAGATACAAAAGACGTTATCAATAATAAAACTACGATTATTAATCCTGATTTAGATTTAAATTGTACCATACCACGATTTAAATTATTTACTTTTAGATAAAACTACCGATGACAAACGCCTCAATAAATTCCTTTAATGCAACTGCATTATTGTATTTTTCTTCCTTTGCCCCATATAGCAGGGTAGCTGTCCCGATTTGTGATTTTTCAATTATCATGGCGACAAGTTCTTTCTTATCCTTTAATTCTTCAAAATACCTGCGCTTGAATTCATTCCATTTCTCAGGGTCGTGCCCGAACCATTTCCTGAGGACATCACTGGGTGCAATGTCTTTTAGCCACACCTCAACTTTTGCCTTATCCTTGCTTAATCCGCGGGGCCAGAGCCTGTCCACCAATATTCTTGAACCATCACTTTCAGCTACCTCATCATAAACTCTTTTTATTTGTATCATTTAACTCCCTCCAATGTATATGACTCAATTTAAGGAATTAATATCTTTTCATTAAGTATGCTTTCAAGCTTCATTCCCAATAGATTAATAATACATTTACTCATTACAGAGCCTTGATACCAATGATAAGAACTCACTACTCAACCCAGATAACGCCCGAAATGAACCAGAGTCCTGTCACCATATGCGGATGGGCGCACGAGATACGCGACCTTGGCGGAATTATGTTCCTCATCGTCCGCGACCGCGAAGGGCTTGTTCAGGTCACGCTTTTTAAGAAGACAATAGACAAGAACGTGCTTGAGACAGCAAAGAACATCTCACGCGAATCCGTTGTTGCAGTTACGGGCAATATCAAGAAAGAAGCAAAAGCGCCAAACGGGTATGAATTAATCCCCACGGAAATCAAAGTGCTCGGGAAAGCCGAATCCCCGCTGCCCATGGATACAACCGGCAAAGTTGACGCAGACCTTGATACGCGCCTTGATGCGCGGTTCATGGACATGCGCCGCCCGTACACGCAATCCATTTTCAGGATAAGGCACCTTCTCCAGAAAAGCATTAGGGAGTATCTTGACCGTGAAGGCTTTGTTGAGATAACAACGCCAAAAGTAGTAGCGACAGCCACAGAAGGCGGGACCGCTCTTTTCCCCATAACGTATTTTGAACGCGAGGCTTTCCTTAACCAGAGCCCACAGTTATTCAAGCAGTTGATGATGTCGGGCGGGCTTGACCGCGTATTCGAGATAGGTCCGATATTCAGGGCAGAAGAACATGACACACGAAAACACCTGAACGAAGCCACATCCATCGATATAGAAGCAAGTTTCCTTGACCACGAGGATGTAATGGTCATTCTTGAGAACCTTGTTAAATATGTTTATACATACGTTTCAGAGAACGGGAAAAAATATCTCTCAAACCTTGGCGTCGAGATCAAGATACCACAGACGCCTTTTAAGCGCATCACCTACACCGAGGCAATAAAAATCGCAAACGATGGCGGTGAAAAAATAGAATGGGGCGACGACCTGAGCACTGAGTCGGAACATACTATCGGGAATGCAATAGGTGAACATTATTTCATAACGGACTGGCCTTCAAAGATAAAACCATTCTACGCCATGCCTTATGATGACAAACCCGAGCTATGCAGGGCATTTGATATGATGCACCCGCGCATGGAGCTTTCTTCGGGCGCGCAGCGCGTGCATTCGTATGAACTGCTGCGCCAGAGGATTACAGGGCAGGGGTTGAACGCTGACGGGTTTGATTTCTATCTCAAGGCCTTCAGGTACGGCATGCCGCCGCACTCGGGCTGGGGACTTGGCGCGGAGAGACTGCTTATGACAATGCTGGGAATAGAGAATATCCGCGAAGTGGTATTGTTCCCGCGGGATAGAAAGCGGTTGTCCCCATAAAATATTTAACTTAATACGATATGTGTACTGTGCAAAAAGTCATTTACCAAAAACTATTTGAGCATTTTTGCCGATTATAGAACGAGGGATATTTATGAGCACTGAAAGGGATATTATTATAGAGAGACTTGAGCAAAAGCTGGCTGCGCGCGATAAAGAGTTTGCGGAAAAGCAGGAATCATTGAAAGAATCCATACTGGTGGATATGGAAAAGCGGTTCACTGATAAAATCAAGCTCCGGGAATCTACACTTGAAGATATCAAAGTCAAATTCAGCGAGAAAGTCAAAGAGATTATCGAGATGAATAAATCCCTCAGAGACTCCCTGGTTGAAGAGCGAAAATCGGAAAGCACTGCGCTTAAAGAATGCCAGAACCGGATGGACAGGATGGAACACAGGCTCATAGAACTCAATAGCGCGTATGACGGCGTCATGAAAGAGCTTCTTGACCAGAAATCGATAATCAATGAAATAAAACCCAGAAAAGTGTTCAGGGAAGAGCAAAAACCCAAACAGGAAACAAAACCAAAAGAAGAAGAGAAGCCGCTAGAGAAACCCAAACCGAAAAGCACGTACATAATCGCTGACAATTACGTCCCGAGGGAAAGAAAAAAACAAGCGCCTGTAATCGAAGCTGAAGAAAAGACCATAGTGGCGGATGAAAGGAAAAACGACTTGAAAAAACCAGCCTTGAAGAAGAGCGAAAAGGTAGTTGAAGGGGTGGAAATCGTAGAAACCATGAAGAAGAGGTAAATTTGCATATCAAAGAAATTGAGCTTCAAAATTTCAAATCATTCGGAAAAAAAGTAAAAATACCTTTCTTCGACGACTTCACTACCATATCCGGTCCAAACGGAAGCGGAAAATCCAATATTATAGATGGGATTCTTTTCGCGCTCGGCCTATCCAATTCGAGGGTTATGAGGGCCGAGAAACTGACCGACCTCATTTATAACGGGGATACGCGCCCGAGGGATTTTGCGCAGGTAAGCATACATTTTGACAATAAAGACCGCGAGATGCCGGTCGATTCTGACGAAGTTGTAATCACGCGGAAAGTAAGGCAGACCGGATCCGGTTATTACAGTTATTATTATTTCAATGAAAAAGCAGTGGGATTATCGGATATCCACAATTACCTTTCAAAAGCCAAAATAACACCTGAAGGTTATAACGTGGTCATGCAGGGGGACGTGACGAACATAATTGAAATGACGGCTACCGAGAGGCGAAAAATTATCGATGAGATTGCAGGGGTGGCAGAGTTCGATGATAAAAAAGACCAGGCTCTCAACGAACTGGAAATCGTCAGGGAGCGCATAGAAAGGGTGGATATTATCCTTGCTGAAGTTGATGACCAGCTTGCAAAACTTAAATTAGAGCGCGACCAGGCTTTGAAATACCAGTCGCTACGGGATGAGAAACGAAAATATGAAGGATACATTCTGCTTGCCAAACTCAAAGATGCAAAAAATGAACTCGATAAGCTCGCCGGGGAACTTAACGATAAGGAAGCTAAAAAAGAAGATTTCACAAAACAGCTTGAGCTTAAAAAAGAGGAACTGCGCGGAATCGAAGATAAGCTTTCGGATTTAAACGCTTTAATTATCAAGAAGGGCGAAAGTGAACAGATAGCTCTTAAGAAAGAGATAGAATCGATTAGAGGTGAGATTTCCCGAAGCACCGGCACAATCGAACTTGCCGAGAACGAAATAAATGACATCGAGTCCCTGAAAAGAAAAGCGTTTCTTGAAATTGATGATGTCCAGGGGAAAGTCGCAGGATTTAATGAGAAATTGACCGAAGAAACGCTCAGGAAAGATACCATTTCCAATGAGGTTGGCGATAAAAACACCCAGCTGCTTGTGGTAAAGAGCAAGATTGCAGAAGTTGACGCAAAATTTTCAAAAACCCGCGATAAACTCGCAGAAGCCAAAATCGCACTTGAAACCCTGAAAAATGAAAAGAATGAACTCATGCGCGAGGAAGACCGCCTGCTCGATTCGATACGCCGCAAATCCTCAGAGGCGAGGGACAGGGAGCTTGAGATAGAGGATGCGAAATCCAAAATGAGCTCCGCGGATTTCGATGCCGGTAATGCAAAGTCGGGGATAGAAGAAACCAATGCAAAAAAACAGGAACTTGTAAAAGATACGTTTGACCTTGAGAAAAACAGGGTCCAGATAAAAAGCGTGATAACCGATATTGAGAACTCCCTCCGGATATTCCAGCAGGAATACGCCAGGTCTGAGGCAAGGTTAAAGGCTGCGGCTGAAATCAATTACAGCGAGCCTGTCGAATCGGTCCTTCGCGCAAAGAAAAACAAAGAGCTTCCTGGTATTTACGGCACCATTGCAGAACTCGGGAAGGTGGATAAAAAATATTCAGTGGCGCTTGAGATAGCCGCAGGGGCAAGGATGCAGTCGGTTGTGGTGGATAATGATGAGGATGCTGCAAGGGCGATTAATTATCTCAAAGAAAAGCGCCTTGGAAGAGTGACGTTTTTACCGCTTAACAAACTGGAGGCCGGGCAGAAACTTCCAAAGACTGAAAAAGAGGGCATCATAGACTATGCTCTCAATCTTGTAAATTATGAATCAAAATTCGGACCTGCTTTCTGGTATGTATTCCGTGATACCATTGTTTCAGACAGCCTGACAACCGCAAGGCGGCTCATGGGCGGGAAGCGGCTTGTGACGCTTGACGGGGAATTGATAGAGAAAGCGGGAGCAATGACCGGAGGCACAATCAGGTCAAAACTATCGTTTGCTTCAGGCGAAGAGGAAAATATCAAAAAAATCGCAGAGCAGATAGCTGAATATGAAGGCAGGCGTAAAGCCGCTGTCAATAAATTCGAAAAGTTCGATGAACAGCTTTCCCGGATAAAGACAGAAGCGGCAGGTTTTGATAATGAGATAACAAAACTTGAAATGCAGCTTACTGAAATCAAGGGCCGCGGGTCGCGTTTTGCCGAAATGCTGGAAACAAGGAATAAAGAGCTTAAGGAAATAGAAGCCGCGCGCATCCAGATAAAGAAGGACATGGATAATGTCGAAGAGAATAAGCGGGAAAAAGACGCTGCGATCAATACGAGTCTTGAAGAGATTGGTAGGATAGAGGAATTATTGAAAGATTCACAGGTGCCTGAGCTTAACAATAAGGCTTCAGGGATCGAGGAGGAAATACAGAGGCTTGAGGGAAGGCTTCGGGATATTGAAGCCGGGATCAATGCAGTTACTCTTGAGCGCAAATATGCCCAGGCCAGGATAGATGAGACAAAAGAGCGGCTTGTCGAACTTGATAAAAAGAAAAACGAGCACCGTGAAAGGATAAACGGCTTGAGGGAACAGATTAAGGGTCTTGAATCCGAGCTGAATGTCAAGAACGCAAGGGAAAAAGAACTGGGCGGGGAACTGCTCGAACTCCAGAAAAGAAGGGAAACCGTGCAAAAAGAGCATGCAGCTTTAAGGGAGAGGCTCCTGGATGTCGAGAGAATGCAAAACGATATGGAGCGGAATTTGCTTGCGCTCTATTCTACAAAAGATGCGCTGACCGAGCAGATAATAAAACTTGATAATGAAATAGCAGAGCTTGGTATAGCAAGGGAAGAAGAAGTGCCCTCTTCCGAGTCCATAGCCTCACGCATCGCAGCGCTTACCCGCGCAATGGAGAAACTTGAACCTGTCAACATGAGGGCGATAGATGAGTACAACGAAGTGGAAAACAGGCAGAAGGATTTAAAATCGCGGCGCGATATCCTGTTCCATGAAAGAGAGGAACTGCTGCTTCGCATAAAGAAATATGAGGAACTGAAAAAAGAAGCGTTCATGGAAACATTCAATGGCGTAAACGTTCAATTCAAACAGGTTTTTGCTGAGTTATCAGATGGAACAGGCTCGATTTTCCTTGAGAACCCTGACGAGCCGTTTACAGGCGGGATGACCATAAAAGCCCAGCCGTCGGAGAAGACCTTGCAGCGGCTTGAAGCAATGTCGGGCGGGGAGAAAAGCCTGACCGCTCTTTCGCTCCTTTTCGCTATCCAGCAGTACAGGCCTGCGCCGTTCTATGCGTTTGACGAGATAGATATGTTCCTTGACGGCGTGAATGCGGAAAAAGTAGCAAAACGCATCCAGAAATCCGCAGGCAATGCACAGTTTATTGTGGTCTCGCTTCGGAAACCCATGATTGAGGCTGCAAAACGGACCCTGGGCGTTGCCATGCAGGAGAACAATATTTCGAGTATTACAGGAATAAAGTTGAATTAAGACCGGGGAACTGTCAGAAATCCTTTTTTTTCATATTCTTCAATATTTTATTCCATTCATAGAAGAATAGTACCAATCCCAACAGCGCTATCAGTTCAAACATTTCATAAGTTGTAAAATCCGGCGCATCTTCCTCAAAACTTTCAAAAAATTCATGGATAAGCATGAAAAGTCCTGCAATGAAAATAAACACGCTGCTCCAGAAAAAATTCCCCTGTTGCGCAATAATTTCACCTGGCGCGCCTTCTTTTTTTAAGGATTTCCATGTCAGGGCTATTTGAATGCCAAGATAAATCATGACAAGGGAAAGTATTGCAATAATTCCTTCAATAATTTTATACAGGTTATAATCATTAATTAGACTTCCGAGCAATCTATCCATGCGGAATGGTTAGTTTTATTCACTTATAATAATTTCGCTGTCTGTTTTTTTACCCATTTCACAGGAATGAACATGGATACCTGCTGCCGGTATCTCCTGTATTCATCCCCGAAAATGGAAAGCAATCTTCTCTCCTCGATATATGCCCCGATTATAAGGTAAATAGAAACAAGCAGCACTGCGATTAAATCAAGCCGGCTCATTTCCATTTTTGTAACAAGGAGAAGTATTCCCGATGCATAAAGCGGATGGCGGACTATCCCGTAGGCGCCGTTTGTTATCAGCGTGCTTTTTTCATGCGTTTGTTTTAGTCCTGCGAAAGCGAGGATATCGGTCTGGTATGAGGCATACGCAAATATTCCGAGAGCCAGCACCCTTGCCAGGATAATTAAAGGAAATGCCCACTGGGGAACATTATAAACAAGCGGGGTCGAACCGGAATATTTTACCCATACAATGAGCGCAGGAGCAAATGTAAGAATGCTGATGAGCGTGTATATCAACCTGTAAAACCTAAACCTATCCCAGAGAAGCCTCTGGGCTTTGTTTTTGATATAGTCGGTTGCAAGAACGCTGTGGATTATGATGAAAACCAGGAAATACAATATAAAGTTTAAAATGACGTTCATTTTGCATCCTTTTACCGGTTATGGTAGTTTTATGACTAAAGATTATATAGCTTCCCGGATGAGTATTACGAGGAGGTTAAATCATGGGCGTAGAAAAAGTTGGCGAGAAATACAGGTGTAATATTTGCGGGAATGAGGTAGTTGTAACCAAGGCTGGCGGAGGAACTCTTGTCTGCTGCGGTGAGGATATGGAACTTATTGAATAAGCACCCGACAGGATATTTTCCCGCCCTTCAACGGGCTCTTATTGTTTTTATGAATTTTCCGTTCTGGAAACAATACTGGCAGTATTCCTTGCTCTTACTTCCAAAAGCGTTTGTCCCGAAATCCTCCGGCCTGTTCATGTGGGAACCACAGCTCTTGCATGAACGTATTGTTTGCCGCTTTAATGGAAACTCCCACTCCGCCATACTATTCATCCCAGCATGGAATCGAATTTCGGATCGATCGTCCAGTCGATTGCCTTGAAAAATGCCTCTATATAATCTGCTTTCTTAAGCCCGTAATCAACCATATAGGCATGTTCAAAGACATCCATGACCAGCATGGGGGTGGCGCCGCAAAGATGACCCACGTCATGCTCATTTATCCATGCATTAAAGAGCCGTTCGCCATGAAAATCATAATATAACACAACCCAGCCTATGCCGCGCATGGCACCTGTCGCCTTGAAATCCTTTTCCCAGTTTTCATACGACCCGAAATCAGCGACAATTTTCTTGTATAAATTGGTATTCGTATCTATTGGTTTCCCGCCTTTTACCATATTCCCGAAATATAATTCATGCAATCTCATGCCGTTCCACTCCCATCCGAACCTGCGCCTGAGTTCTGCATATTCAGGACTTGCGGTTTTCCCTTCTTTTGCCATCGCGCCGAGCGCGTCCGCTACTTTATTCGTATTTGTAACATAGCCCTGATACAACGTAAAATGGTTTTTCAGAAGCGTATCGCTTAACCCTTTCGTTCCCAACAGGCTCTCGAAATTCTTTGCTTCGTATGTCATATTAAACACCCCATAATAGATAATTCACCTTTTCATATTTAATGATATTGCAATTTGAAGAGATTTGCATTAATAAATTTGAAAAACAATAATAAATATCCAGAAAAAGATTATTTGAATAAGGTTCCTGACAGCTTTCCATCATTGCACATTCAGTGCGAAGCGGGCCGATAAACCTGGCTGCTACTCAGGGGAAAACGACGGATATCCAGGCAAAACCCCTCGGTGGCGGCTCCCAGGTCGCCGGCATCGACGGCACGTATGGCCTCCTCAAGCGAAGCGAAGTCCCGGTCAAATGCCGTGAGGAGGAGGTGGACCTCGTCCATGAACGCCGGCCGCTCCGAATCGAGGATGATTTGTTCTTCGATGAGCGCGTCTTTGCCAAACGGCACGAGACGGCTCAGCTTGACCATGTCCTCCACCCTGTAGACCCGGATGCGCCCACCGCCCCGCTGCATAATGTAATCGCCCCGCTGGCAATGGATTGACTCGCTTGGAAACGTGAGTGTCTCGAGGTTCATCTGCTTTGCCTCAGGCAGTCGGTGCGCAATTCGTTTTCGTGAAGCAGCCCACATGGACTACTTTGGACATGGCAAGCAATAACAGGTCTCCTTGATGTTCGAGCGCACTTTGTAGAGGGGCCTGCCCTTTTCATCGACCATCGGCGTCTCGGCCGGCTCGTTCTTAAGTGCCTGGTCCCTGGCGACTGGCTTGAAGCTGGGTGCGGTGCCGGGGCCGTAGACCTTCCTCCTTCCATTCTTCGTGTAGTACTCGTCGGAATCTTTCGCCACAGGATCGCCATCTGTGGGGCCCCCTACAGTATGGAAGTCTTGCCAGGTGGGGGCGACCTCTTTACCATCGGAATCTTCCATGCGGATGTCGTATTCCCACAGCCAGTGCTTCACCACCCCGACGTGATTGCAGGGAGTGCCGCAGGCTACGCTCGAACCATTGGCCAGAGCAGTCTTCGTATTGGTGAGGCTCTTAAAATCATATGTCCGGTGCGCGAGGCCTGCGCAATTGTAGCTGGAGAGGTCACGTGACCCGTCGTAGCTGGCATAGGGCGGACAGTTCAGGCCACCGTTCCCCGAACGCTGGATATTCCGGTACATACCGCCGCTGCTCTGCTGCACCACATGCGCCAGTTCGTGGGCGAGGAGGTACTTCCCGCTCGTCCGGTCTGGCTGGAATTCGCCCGGGGCGAAGAAAACGTGGTTGCCTGTAGTGAAGGCACGGGCCTGAAGCCGGTGAGCCATGTCGCCCGCGATCTGGTCGGCGTGAATGCGCACGGCTCCGAAGCTGTGACCGAAACGGGTCTCCATGAACTGCTGTGATTCGGATGGAAGGGGATGTCCACCGCTTCGGCAAGCGCCGTCGATCGATTGGGATAGGTCGGGCGTGGTCGCTTGAGGAAATTCTCCATTTGCAGCTTTTCGCTGGGCCATCTCTTCATCGGTTTTTTCAATCACACCTGAACTTTCTTCAACTGGCCGGCTGTCCGCAAGGTCATTAGGGTCGATTACCCTTGCCACGACGCTATCGTCATTAGTGGAGAAAGACATAGGCAAGCGGCGCACCTCCTGGTTTTCGTCCAACCTGAATTGACCTCCGCAGTTGCAGGCGCGCTGCAAAGCAGGCGGACCAGCCATGTATTTGTGGCGGTCCGGCACTTGGGACGACAAACCGTCTGGCATATTTATGTCACTCATCACCTGCTTTGCTGCTGTGTCGGCTTCTTTTTCATAGATATCATCGGCTTTTCCGATCCTGAACTTACCCTGCAGGGCGCCTGACTTAATAAACCTCCCAACTGCCTGATTCCCGATTGTTCTTTGCATGAACTGGATGCGTCCAACAGGCGCTGTCAGCGAGAACTCTGGTTGTTGTTTTTGAGATACACAATTCTGTTTCGCTGTCTCTTGTGCTTTTTCGGTTACAGCTTCTTTCTCACTCATTCAATATCACCCAAATTAATTATGAAACCTTATGGATATTCCCACAACTCATTATTTTTATTGTGTCTCCAAACATTTATATATCTTCTCCTTGCTTCCTTTCTTGCTGGATTTTGATTAAATCCCCAGCACATTTGAAAAATCAAAAGACTTTATATCCCTCCCGATACGATGTTCATCCATGGAAATCGCCTCTCTACGGGGAAGAGTGGAAAGTCTCATCCATGCACATTCGCGAGTTTTTGTTCCGGATATCCTGGAATCCGGTTTTTCATGCGCGCGCTGCGGCTGGTGCTGCCGTGAGAATTTCAGCATCAGGATAACACAGGATATCTCGCGCCCGTCCAATGCGATTTCGATTTTTCCCGATGACGTCAGGCGCATAATGAAAGGAACAGGAATGAAGTGGGATGATGCGGCGCAGCCTGATATTTATTCGTGCTTATCCGATGGGGATAAGATATGGGCAATCGGGTGGCTTCTGCGGCGCAGCGATGCCGGAAACTGCATTTTTTACAGAGATGGCGCCTGCACGATATACGAATTTCGTCCCATGATTTGCAGGTGCTATCCTTTTTTTATGGACGAGCGGGGCGTGGAAGTGATGCACTGCGAGGGACTTGGGAAGGAGATGGCGGGAGAGAGAGCGGAGGAAATGGCGCGGATGCTGAAACGGTATGAGATGAAGAAGCTTCGGAGTTACATTGGCATCATGGCGCAGCTTGGGGATAAGCTGAGTTTTGCGAACTTGCGGATGCTGCCGCGCGGATATGAGGGGGAGATTTTTGTGTGCGATGGGGAGGGGATATCAGTGCGCAGATTATAGAGATTAAATCATCTTGTGACTTCCTTTCTGTTACTTGTATATCTTTTCCCGAGTTTCAAATTTTAAAACATGTATTGTCTTTAGCTCTTTTTCCACATAATAAGTGACCCTAAATTTCCCGAATCTAACTCTGTATGTGTGTTCAGACCCTTCAATTTTTTTCAAATCAAAATCTTTCCAAGGAAAAGGATTTGTCTTGAGTGTCTCTATCAGGTTTGCAAACTTCTCAAGATGGTTTTTAGGGAGATTTTTAATATCTTTTGTGAGTTTCTTATGAATTAGCACTGTAAAGGATGTCACAGAGAAAGCTCCTTTTTCAACTCATCCCATCGAACATGCTCTCCTTTTAAAGATTCTTTTTTTAACTGTTTAATCTCATCAAGTTCGGCTTTAGTGACTTCTTCCTTAGGTATGATTATATCCTCGAAAGTCTCAAGTTTTTTTCTAACTGTAACTATTTCTTTATAAACCATTGCCAGTGAAACGTCATTCAACGGTGATGAAACTTCATTCATGTATGATAATTGTCTTCCAACATTAAAATTGTTCTTATTCTTTAAGACAAAATCGGCAATCCTTATATTTATCCATCGCATCTGTGATGCCATCGAATGACTACAACCTGTTCAGCACCCGGCAAAATATACCTGTTCGGCGAGCATGCAGTGGTATATGGCGAACCAGCTATCGCTTGCGCAGTCGAGCTTCGGACCCGCGTTATTGCAAAGAAATCCGATGAGATAACCATCACCTCTGATATCGGTACAACAAAACTTGATTTTGATATTCATCCTTATGTCTCCTCAGCCATCCGGAACCTGGGCTCGCCCGGCGTCTCAGTAAAAATAACCTCGGAAATCCCCGTGGGCTCTGGACTCGGCTCATCAGCAGCCGTCACCATAGCCACTCTATCAGCCATCAATATCGAATTCGGGCTCGGATATGAAAAAGAAGAACTTGCAAAAATGGGACATGAGATTGAAAAGGAAGTGCAGGGAGCTGCAAGCCCGACCGATACATTCGTCTCGACATTCGGAGGGGTGGTGGAGATACCTTCGCGAAAGAAACTTGACCTGCTTGATTGCGGCATTGTAATCGGCAACACGAATAAAGGCGCATCCCCCAAAAAAACCGCAAAACTCGTTTCTCAGGTCGCCCGGCTCAGGGAAGAACATCCCGATATTATAAACCCGATAATCAAAACAATTGGTTCATTCGCAGGACAGGGCGAACTCATGGTCTCACAGAAAAATTATGCATCCCTTGGCAAACTCATGAACGTGAACCACGGGCTGCTTGATGCCCTTGGCGTCTGCACAATGGAATTATCCGCCCTTGTTTATGCTGCAAGGAACGCCGGGGCATACGGGGCAAAACTCACAGGCGCAGGGGGCGGCGGCTGTATGGTTGCCCTTTCGGATTCACCCCGCGAAGTGGCAGAAGCCATAGAAAAAGCAGGCGGGAAAGCGATAATCACCAGGGCTACTCCCGAAGGGGTAATTCAGGAATGAGCCTTGTTATTCTAAAAATCGGGGGAAGCGTGATAACTGACAAAGGTTCAGTATCAAGCGCCAGGAAAGATGAAATTGACAGGATATCAGAGGAGATTGCCTCGTTTAGCCGGGATTCAGGTTCAAACCTGATACTTGTTCACGGGGCAGGGTCTTTCGGTCATCCGCAGGCGATGAAATACAACCTTAAAGAAAGATTCGATGCAGAAGGTGTGTATCTGACGCATGTTTCGGTCAAAACATTGAATTCGATGGTAGTGGAATCATTAAATCACGCGGGGGCCCATGCGCTGCCTGTTCACCCGTTAAGCTCATGCCTCCTTGAAAACGGGAAACTCGTCGAATTCCAGCTTGGCCAGGTGAAATTGATGCTGGAAAGAGGTATAATACCTGTAATTCACGGCGATGTGGTAATGGACAGGATTAGAGGAGCAGCGGTCCTTTCAGGCGACAGGATAATCCCGTACATAGCACTAACTTTAAACGCCTCAAAAATAGGTGCGGGAAGCAATGTTGACGGCGTGATGAATGCCGATGGCATTGTTATAAAAAAAATCACGCCACTTAGTTTTACCGATATGAAGAAAAATATCAGGGGTTCAGCATCAACCGACGTGACAGGCGGAATGCTCGGGAAGGTATCCGAATTAGTGGAACTTGCAGGCAAAGGGATAAGTTCGCGAATTTTCAATGCCGGAAGAAAAGGTGTAGTCTCAAGATTTTTATATGGGGAAGATGTAGGGACACTGATAGCAAACGAATGAGTTATATATAAAAGTTCGAACGTAAAGGTATTGGATGACGACATCGGATAGAAAGATTGAACATTTATTATTATGCGTTGAAAAAGACGTTGAAGCGCATAGAAGTCATACAGGGCTTAGAGCATGCGGTTTTGATGACCTTGAACTTGTTCATGACTGTCTTCCGGAAATCAACAAGAAAAACCTGAATCTGGAGACTGAGTTCCTGGGCAAGAAATTACGCTCCCCGCTCCTGATAGCATCCATGACTGGCGGGCATCCTGACACCAAATCCGTAAATGCCACCCTTGCAAGCGCGGCTGAAGAGCTTGGAATAGGTATCGGTGTGGGCAGCCAGAGGGCAGCAATAGAAGACCCGAGCATGGAAGATTCATTCAGGATAGTAAGAGACAAAGCTCCAAATGCGTTTATCTACGGAAATGTGGGCGCGGCCCAGCTTGGCGAGTTCGGGATTGAAGGACTTGAGCGGGCTGTCGAGATGATTGGCGCCGACGCCATGGCGATTCACCTGAATTTCCTGCAGGAGGCAATACAGCCCGAAGGCAATATCGATGCATCGGGATGCCTTGCTGCAATCAAGAAAACCTGTACAGAACTTTCGGTTCCCGTAATCGTAAAAGAGACGGGAGCAGGCATAGCTCATTCCCAGGCACTGGCCATTAGCGATGCGGGCGCCGCTGCCATAGACGTCGGCGGTCTTGGCGGGACAAGCTGGGCCGGAGTTGAAACATACAGGGCTCAAAAACGCGGTGATGTATTGTCGGAACATCTTGGCAAAGAATTGTGGAACTGGGGGATACCGACAGCAGTAAGCATAGTAGAATCCACTATCTCAATACCCGTTATCGCAACCGGCGGCATCCGTTCGGGCATTGATGCCGCAAAATCCATCGCACTCGGAGCGTCCCTTTGCGGAATTGCGCTCCCGCTTGTAGCACCTGCTTTAAAGGGACAGAAAGACGTGGTCGATAAGCTGGCAATGATAATTGAAGAACTCAAAGTTGCCATGTTTTTGAGCGGTTGCCAGAATGTTTTAGAGCTCGGCAATGCGCCTGTGGTTATTACAGGAAGGACAAGAGAGTTTTTGGAGCAGAGAGGCTTTGAAACCGCTAAATTTGCAAGAAAAAGATATAAAATGTAAATGTAAAATATAAAGAATTATTATTACGGAGTGAATTAAATGACAGAAATAGGAATTATCGCAGTCGGCGGCTATAATGAAATGGGCCGGAACATGACTGGCGTAAGAATTGACAAGGATATAATTGTACTTGACATGGGGCTGCAACTGGACAGGGTGCAGATACATGAAGATGTGGAAATAGACAAGATGCACTCAATGGAACTCATCAAGATGGGAGCTATTCCTGACGATACAATCATGAACGAAGCAGGCGGAAGCGTCCGGGCTATCGTATGCACCCACGGCCACCTTGACCATATCGGAGCGATATCAAAATTGGCGCACAGGTACAAAGCACCTATAATAGCCACCCCTTATACTGCAGAACTTGTAAAACATGAGATATCGGATGAAAAGAAATTCAGAGTTACCAATGAAGTGATTCCCCTCCGCCTTGGCGGGATTTATAAATTAACACCTGATATACAGATCGAATTTGTCCGCATACAGCACAGCATTGTGGATTCGGCATTTGCGGCAATCCATACCCCGGATGGCGTAGTCCTGTATGCCAGTGATTTCAAACTGGACCGAACGCCAACACTGGGCGAAGCACCCGACTTCCAGAGACTCAAGAAACTTGGAAATGAGGGCGTAAAGGCAATGATTACCGAGAGCACGAACTCAGGACTCTCCGGGAAAACGCCGTCAGAACAAATAGCAAAAGACCTTGTCCGCGATGTGCTTCTCGGAACTGAAGAAACGGAATCGGGAGTTATAATCACCACATTCTCATCCCACGTGGCCCGCATTAATGCAATTATCCAGGCGGCTGAAGAAATGGACAGGATACCGGTGCTTCTCGGGCGTTCAATGGAACGTTATCTTTCAATAGCCGAGAAGATGGGATATATTAAATTCCCTGAAAATCTTGAAGTGCACGGCAACAGGAACGCTGTCGAAAAAGCCCTGAAACGAATATCCCAGGATGGAAAGAGGAAATACCTCCCCATTGTAACGGGACATCAGGGCGAACCCGACTCTATCCTGACGCGGATTGCAAACGGCGAGACGCAGTTCAGAATTGAGCCCGGAGATAAAGTGATCTTTTCAGCGAACACAATTCCCAGCCCGATGACGATGGCGAACAGGCATGCTCTTGAAATAAAATTGAAAATGGCAGGAGCGCGCATTTATGAAAATGTGCATGTTTCAGGACATGCGTCCAGGGAAGACCACTGGGAACTCCTGAGGATGGTAAACCCCGAACAGGTAATACCATCACACGGAAATATGGTAATGCATTCACATTATGTCGAGCTTGCCGAGGATGCGGGTTACGTATTCGGAGACACGGTGCATATCATGAGAAACGGTGAGGAAATGGTTTTATGAAACTCCTCATAAAAAATTCTTTAAAACGGAGATAACCAGTTTATGATTGAAGAAATCCTGCAGAAAAAAGCCAAACAGGTGGACGAATCCATCCCTAAATTCCTTCCTATTACCCCACCGGATGAATTGTATAAAGCCATGCGCCACCTGCTGGACGGCGGAGGAAAAAGGCTTCGCCCGTCTGCATTGTTATTGGCGACAGAAGCTGTAGGAGGCAAGCCCGAAGATGTACTTCCGGCGGCAATTGCTGTAGAACTGGTTCATAACTTCACTTTAATCCACG
Source organism: Candidatus Methanoperedens sp. (assembly GCA_041491305.1). Classification (GTDB taxonomy): domain Archaea; phylum Halobacteriota; class Methanosarcinia; order Methanosarcinales; family Methanoperedenaceae; genus Methanoperedens. The sequence goes on along the minus strand of JBGPUU010000025.1, from coordinate 6,760 downwards.
ACGACATAATGGACGAGGCAGACCTCAGACGGGGACTTACAACTGTTCATAAAAAATGGGGCGTCCCGAGGGCGATTATCGCGGGCGATGCCCTTTATTCAAAAGCTTTTGAAATCCTTTCCTGCACAAAAAGCGAGCCGCAAAGGCTTGTTGAAAGTCTTGAACTTCTTTCGAAAACCTGCACTGACATATGCGAAGGCCAGTGGATGGATATGAATTTTGAAACACGGAAGGACGTTACCGAAGAAGAGTATATGCGCATGGTTGAGAAAAAGACCGCAGTACTTTTCGCCACTGCCGTGAAAATGGGCGCTGTACTGTCGGGGGCTAACAGGGAAGTAGTCCGTGCGCTGTGGGATTTCGGCAGGCTGACAGGAGTCGGGTTCCAGATATACGACGACGTGATTGATCTTATTACGCCTGAGGAAATACTCGGGAAAGCGCAGGGTGGGGTCATTATCGAGGGTAAACGCACACTTATTGTTATCCATGCGTTGTCAAAAGGGGTGATTATCGATGCGCTCGGGAAGAGTAATGCGACAAGGAGCGAGATATCAGCAGCGCTTACCACACTTAAAGAATCGGGTTCGATTGATTATGCAATGAACAAGGCGCTCGGGTTCGTGGATGAGGGCAAGGCTGCACTGTCAGTGCTTCCTGATTCCGAGGCAAAGAAGACGCTTATAGGGCTTGCGGATTATATGATTGAGAGGAAGTATTAGAGCAACTCTTTGCGAAGGAGTTTTGTTTTTTCAATTTCTCTTTTATTTTGTATCCCCATGCCCTTAATTTTGTACTCTGGCTCAAGCCGTTCCAGCGGATGCACGAACCACCTGTCGAATGCATATCGTAAGACTTATATTTGATGATAATTACCTCACTTATGAAAATTATGAATAAATATGCACGAGAGTTGATTGTTGGAGTTGTTTTAGCTTTATTAACAATCTATTTTATATCGATGTTTCCAAAACAAAAGATATTGGAATTACTTTCCATTCTCCTGGCGGTTATAGCTTCAATTTATTTGGGTTTTGCGCTATCTGATGGGCGCACGAGAGAAATAATTATAGAAATATCAGGTATGTTCTTTTTCATAGTTTTGGCGATTTTTGGTCTATGGATATCTCCATATTTTTTAATTGCAGGTTATCTAATTCATGGACTTTGGGACATTATTCATAATCATAAAATTATTCAAACTGAAGTTGTTGAATGGTATAAGATTTTATGTTTAGTTTATGATTGGGTTATAGCAATTTTCATTTTGTTGTGGTTGTAATTTGGATATTTGGAAACTGATGTGGCATCCTTCCCAGTTACCTCCTGTTATTGGATGTGATAGCCGTCAATTCCTGAAGACAGCTCCCTTATCAGCCGAACTTACCAGCTTCTGATACCGCGCCAGATAACCTCTCGTAACCTTTGGAGCGGGCGGTTTCCACGCTTTTCTTCTTTTCTCAAGTTCTTCCTGTGAGAGTTTGAGATTCAGCACACGCTTCGGTATATCTATCTCTATGATATCGCCATCCCTCACAAGCGCAATGGCTCCGCCATCAGCAGCCTCAGGCGATACGTGACCTATGCAGGGGCCCCTCGTGCCGCCAGAGAACCGCCCGTCTGTTATGAGTGCAACCGAATCGATTAGTCCCATGCCTGCTATCGCCGCAGTCGGCGAGAGCATTTCCCGCATCCCCGGTCCTCCTTTTGGCCCTTCGTACCTGATTACGAGGCAGTCGCCTGATTTGATTTTCTTTGCCATTATAGCCTTCATCGCCGCTTCTTCGCCGTCAAAAACACGCGCAGGCCCGGAGTGCGTCTGCATATTCCGGCTAACTGCAGTCTGTTTTATTACCGAACCATCAGGAGCGAGGCTGCCTTTCAGCACAGCTATGCCACCTTCGGCATGTACCGGTGATCCAATTGTTGCGATTATCTCCTTATTGGCGCGCGGATTTATGATTATATATTCCTTCAGGTTCTCGCCAAGGGTTTTCCCTGATACGGTCAGTGTGTCCAGTTCAAGCCTATCCTGCAGCCGCTGCTGGATTGCAGGAACTCCACCGGCGCGTTCAAAGTCGATAAGGTATCGGTCTCCTCCGGGTCGCAGGTTTATAAGATGCGGGGTCTCTTTGCTTATTTCATCAAACCTCATAAGCGGAAGGTCAAGCCCGAATTCCTGCGCTATGGCTGGAAGGTGGAGCGCCGTATTAGTGCTGCCCCCTATTGCCATGTCAACGCGTATCGCATTATCAAGCGATTCCTGCGTGACTATCTGACTCGGAGTTATGACTTTTTTCACAAGTTCAAGTATCTTCATGCCTGAATGTTTTGCAATCCTTGTCTTTTTGGCGTCCACCGCATGCGCTGTTCCGCATCCGGGAAGGCTCAAACCCAGCGCCTCTGTAACACATGCCATCGTATTGGCTGTGAATAACCCGGCGCATGAGCCGGCGCCGCAGCATGCGCAATCTTCAAGAATCTTTAACTCCTCATCCGAGAGTTTGTTGTTCTGGCGCGCTCCCACAGCCTCGAATAAAGTTATTAAATCCCTGGGTTCATCCCCGGCTATGCCGGGCATCATGGGTCCGCCTGTTACTACGATGGTTGGGATGTCAAGCCTTCCGGCAGCCATCAGGTGACCCGGCACTATCTTGTCGCATGTGGGTATCATGACCATGCCATCGAACTGGTGCGCTTCGACCATGAGTTCGATGCTGTCTGCTATCAATTCCCTGCTTGGCAGCGAGTTCTTCATGCCTGTATGCCCCATTGCTATGCCGTCGCATATCCCGATGGTGTTGAACTCGAACGGTACACCGCCTGCCATGCGTATCCCGGCTTTAACGGCTTCGGCGAGCTTGTCAAGATGAATGTGCCCGGGTATTATCTCGTTCCAGGAGTTTACGACTCCTATGAAGGGAAGAGCCATTTCTTCATCGGTCAGCCCGACTGCTTTTAATAAAGACCTGTGAGGGGCGCGTTCAAGTCCTTTTTTGATATTATCGCTTCTCATGATACCCCTGTTTAGACGACCTTGGTTAGTTTAAATATTGCGTTTAGGGGGATTTAGGGTGATGGGCTGTGGAAGTGTCGAGGAATATAGGATTGTAAGCCAGTTTATAACCCTAAGTAATAATCCTTATATATCATGCTGAGAATTACAACGTGGAGGACGCTGAAGAAAAACTTAACCATGAAACGAAACGAAATATTGTGTTTGTGTTTCAGCGGTAGCATTCACTTCCATGGCGCTTTCTGATTATCTTAATTTGATTTTAACTGCAGTTATTAGCTCATCAGTTACGATAACAATCGCTTATTTTACCTTCCGTATAAAACTTGAATCAAGGCTTAAAGACTTGGAACATGAAATAAAATCGCTTGAGCCCCTCAAAAATCTCCTATATCAAGTTGGTATAGAGCAAACTGAAAAAGTATTCAAGGGGGAGAAGTAATGAATCTGACACCTCAAGAAGCTGGGAGGATGGAGTATCTATTAGGTAAATCCAGATTTGGCTATCTAATTCCTGAAGAACAAACAGAATTGCGTTATTTGGTCACAAAAGAGCAGCCTTCGGCTAAGAATAGTTCCTTGGATGAATTAATCAAGGCTGGATTAATCTTGGTCGGGCTATATATTTTGGCAAAAGCACTTAGTGAGAAATAAAATAAGAAATTATGTGATTCATACAGGAAGATGGATGGATTTATATAACGTGCGCCGCCCGTGTGGTACAAGCCCGCATCCCCGCCTGCGCCCTTAGTGCGGGAAGCGGCAGTCCTGCGCTCAAGCGGGGCGCCCGGTCGCGATAATCAACCACGGAGGACACAGAGAGCACAGAGTTGTAATAGTTCTCTGTGTCCTCTGTGCGCTCTGTGGTTTTTGAGATGGGGTGGTTGCATCGGCTTCTATCGGTGCGCCGGACAGTTGAAAATATTTAACTCTGAGTTCGTACGAGTTCCGTGCGCCGCCCATAGGTGCAGAACAAGCCCGCATCCGCCTGGCGTGCGTGAGGCGGCAGGCCTGCGCTCAAGCAGGGCGCCAAGTCGCGTGAAGCCGCTCATCGGCGCATGTTACTAAAATTCCCCTCAGCTTTGCGGTCTTTGCGAACTTTGCGGTGAAAAGCGCCACAAATATATCGCTTTTTTAATATTAAATTATCGGCGCCGATGCTTTAAATCAATGCCACAAATCTGCGTTTATCCGCGTTTATCTGCGGTTTGTATTTCTGATACGCATAGACTGCATCGGTTTCTATCGGCGCGCCGGACAGTTAAAACTATTTGGCTATGAGTTCGTACGAGTTCCGTGCGCCATCCCTGACTGTGCGGAACAAGCCCGCATCCGCCTGCGTGCGGGAGGCGACAGGCCTGCGCTCAAGCGGGGCGCCCGGTCGCGTGAAGCCGCTCATCGGCGCATTAATACGTTAATAAAATGCGCCTCAGCTTTGCGTTCTTTGCGAACTTTGCGGTGAAAAGCGCCACAAATATATCACTTTATTAATATTAAATTATGGCGCCGATTGCGATGCAGCAAATCTGCGTTTATCTGAGTTTATCTGCGGTTTATAATTTCGATAAAGCTGCATCGGTTTCTATCGGCGCGCCGAACAGTTAAAAATATTTAATTCAGAGTTCGTACGAGTTCGTATTAGTTCGCTGTTAACGTTTCGTTCATGGCTGACTCTGTGGTTTTTCAAACCAGAAAATAATAAAAAGTTTCGCTGACAGATGTAATTCTTAAATACCTGCCTGTCTAATTAGACTCATAAGGAGATATTAGAAATGGAAAAATATACCCTTCCGGTAATAATAGAAAAAGATGAATATGGCTATTTTGCAATGTGCCCGGCTTTGCAGGGCTGTTACTCCCAGGGGGATACCTATGAGGAAGCACTTGAAAATATACAAGACGCTATCCGCCTGCATATAGAAGATATTATCGAGAGTGGCGAAGCAATCGAAAAGATTAACTCCTTCAGCCTTGTTGCCCTTGAAGTGACTGCATGAGCGAAAAGTTACCAAGGGTAACAGCGAATGAGATCATTAAAATAGTTGAAAAGTTAGGATTTCGTTTCTCACGACAGTCAGGCAGCCATAAAATATACAAAAATGATGAAGGGAAAAGAGTGACTATTGCTTACCATAGTGGAAAAATCCTGCATCCGAAAATTGTTAAAAGCATATTGGTTGATGTCGGAATTTCTGTGGATGAATTTAAGAAGATGATGAAAAAGTAAGAACAAATTATCTACGCCGCCCAGAGGGTGTGATACAAGCCCGCATCCGCCTGCGTCCTTGTGCGGGAGGCGACAGGCCTGCGCTCCAGCGGGCGCCCAGTCGCGTGAAGGCGCTCACCGGCGATATGTTACTAAAATGCGCCTCAGCTTTGCGAACTTTGCGGTGAAAAGCGCCACAAATATATCACTTTATTAATATTAAATTATGGCGCCGATTGCGATGCAGCAAATCTGCGTTTATCTGAGTTTATCTGCGGTTTTTAAATTCGATATACAGAGGTGGCATCGGCTTCTATCGGCGCGCCGGACAGTTGAAAATATTTAACTCTGAGTTCGTACAAGTTCCGTGCGCCTCCCCATATGGTGCAAGCCCGAAGAGATTTTAAAAGAGATAAGTTTAAGGAAATAGAATTTCTTTCTGATTACTCCGGAGATACTGAAATTGGAGTTTGACCTGAAAAAATTAACGAAAAAAAAGGCCGCCCTGATAATTATATTTATTATAGAAGGAGCTATCGCCTACGGTTTATGGAATATATACACAACTCCTGAAATTGCGGTGAATGATACTTCGGTCGCGAACGCACCTTCTAAGTACGTCTTCAAACCAAGCGTGAGTATCGGGTGCAGCAGGGTTGTCTGGAAGGATACGGAAGTTCACCTGTCAGCGACTACAAATCTTCGTACTGCGAAGCTTGAGTGGTCAATCGATAATAAAACCGTGGGAACTCAGAGGAACCTTGTTTATAATTTTGCGCCTGGCGAGAATACGATTATTTTAAAGCAGTATCTGACAATGATTCCCTTCAGGATGAAGCCCAGATTATTGTCCTGAACTCAACTGATGGCATTCTGGCTGAAGCCGTATCAGGGAGCATGACCAACGAACGCGTTTTCATGACAAAATACAATGATGCAACTTATTACATAGATGGCGTTTCAGTTATCCTGGACGGGAAAGACATGGGTGCAATTCCGGAATGCAGGAAAATGACCGTTTCCGGCCTTGCTGCCGGCGCTCATTCATGGAAAGCGACATTCCATGGCAAGGATATCGGAAGCGGGAGTTTTAATCTTGAAACTGTGACGAAAATCAAGATAACAAGGATTGATATCGCAGGAAGCTATCGCGCCGGGGATACTGTAAATGCAAGGATATACCTCCTGAATACCGGAACAGTTCCAGTCAAACAGTTTTCCATAAAAACACTTGCTGTGAACCACAAGTTTGAATGGATGGGTGACATTTCGAAAAAAGAGTTTACTAGCAACTTTGATTACGAGTAAAACAGGGGAATTCTGTAGAAATACCTGTGCAAGTTACTATTCCTGAAAAAGTGAGCGGTGTAAGACCCGCAGGAGATTATTCGATAACGATCCAGCTTATTGTCAATAATAACGTGATGGAAACACAAACCATGAAAACAGTGGTTGTTTGAATGAGAATCTAAAAATTTAATACCTCTTGATATACATTGCAATTAAGGTAAGAGCTTGAATCCTACTCTTTCAAAATC
>JBGPUU010000024.1:0-29576 GCA_041491305.1 Candidatus Methanoperedens sp. | reverse complement strand
ATGTCAATGCATGATTTAAGTTTTTCCTCTGTTGTGCCATGTACAATTTTAAGACGATACACCTTATCGGCTTTCATTGATTTTAGCTGTTCAACGGTTTCGCTTTCAACGAATTTAAGGCCAAGCACCTCGATTTTGCCCTCCGCTTTGCTGTTTATCTCGCTGCCGAGCACTTCAAGGTCAATCTTTCGCACATACGGTTTCTTAGCCTCGACCACAAATGGCCTGCCGTCACCGAGCATCAGCGCGTCTATGTCCTCGCGCCCTGCGCCATGAAATGCTGTATCCTCGCTCTGCGCTGCAGCCATAAGATGCGGTTTGATAAGTTCATCCACCGATTCCTGATACATTTTTCCGGTATTGTCGCACCTCTCGCAGCCTTTTCCGCCGCACTCCCGGCAGGGCCACCTGGTCTGGGGAATCCCGCGAACGAGTTTCCTGTACCTGCCGTAAATATACAAAGAATTTATTTCAACATCTACGGAATCATTTTCAAGGTCAAGAAGCGCCACGATTTGCGGTTTTTTGAGGTTTGCCTTTTTGCCCGTAATTTTTTCGACACGTTTTCCGACTTCCCTGTTCAATTCTGTTTTAAGGGGCTCGGCAAACGTTGTCCCGCTTTCCGCCCAGATGATTTCTTCATTCTCGGCTAACAGGCCTGTAACTTTCGTTCCTACAAGGAAATTGTCGTATTCATAGTCAGAAAGCGCCAAAACTCCTTTCTCAGCCCATGAATCAAGATGAGTAAAGAGGTTATTGCATACCCAGCATTTGTTTTGGGCGCTCTTTGCAAGCTCTTCCTGCAATGTATCATCTTTTTCCGCGCCTGCCTGCATTGCAAGCGTGAGTCTTAATGATTTTCCCCGCTGGTCGTTGCCTAATCCGGTTGAGAGTTTTGCGAACTGCCTCCCGAGGCAGTGGTCGCATATTGGGCCTTCGTGCAGGATTTTGCGGGCTGTGTCAAGAATTGTCATCCGGCTCTCAATATGCGCTGTGTTCTAAATATGTTTCTCTAACCTATCCATCTCATTATGCAATATGACGATGCAGTGGTCTGCATGCAGGGAAAGTGGTCCCACGCTCACTATCTCATTCTTATATCCCTCGATTAATTTCTCCTCATCATCTGTCATACCAAGATGGTCGCCAAGGATGAACAGCGGCTCTTCGAAACATTTTCCCCGGAAATCTTCGCCGTCTTCCCTCAGATATGTTATTTTTTTGTTCAGTTCATTCAAAAGGTCGCTAAGCTCCCCTTTCCTGATACTCACACCAGGCATGGATTCGGTCCAGAAATCCTGAACATTCTTCTCAAGCGCTTTTTTTATAAGCGAGGCTGCGCTTCTCTCATCCGGGCTCAGGTACCTTACCTCGGCGCCGTCAAAACGGATGAGCTTCGGCGGGGCAGGTTCTCCCTTGAGGACAAGATACACGCGGACATCTCTTCTTAAGTCATGGGAAAGAAATAGCGCGGCATTAACACACCTGCACAGGATGTCCATGCGCCCGGCTGCGCCGGGGAGGTCGTTCAGGGAAAAGGGAGCTGTAACCGCTTTATGACCTATAATTATGAAGTCTTTCATAAAGGGTTACGCCCCTTTATGACGTACAGGGGTATGGCGCATACCCCTTCTTTTGATAAACCTTTCTTAAAGGTTTTCATGTGAGCAAAAAAGTCATGAAGAATATTAAAGGTAGCTTACTCTAAGGACTACTGACTGGAGATATACTATGAAATGCCAATTATTTCCACTCGTACATTTCGACGTGTGGCGTCTCGCAGCCCAAGCAGCTTCCGCATACCACATTTATGGTAAACTGAGGCGCCCCGCAATCTTCGCATGGCGTGCATTCCACACAGCCTTTCTTACACTGCCGTATGTCCATGCTGATGTATTATTTGATTATACTAAAAATAAGTTGCGGTCATTCATGCCTGTTTGGGCGGCATCAAATATCCTCCAAACCCGACAACCCATAGCAGTACTGGATATGCAATCATCCTCTCCATCCCGCCGGGGCCAAGCCCCAAATAAAATTGAAGCCCAAACAAAGCAAGGGCTGCAAGGCTTGCAATCCCCAGTATCACCGAGAAATAAGTAAATGGCGATTTAACCAATTTGCTGGCGGCAATTGCTGACAAAGCCGCAAAGAAAAAAGCGATGAACGATACGATCAAATGAAGATTGCCTGTTGTTTCAGGGAACAATCCGACACCGACTGCACCCAGCCCCGAAAGGCCGATCAGTATGGATATCAAATAATTTTGAAATTCTTGCCATATGAAATATGAACTCAGGAGGATAAGTATGCCAAGGATAATGACGGATGTATTAAAGATAAAAGCAGTGGGCTGATAGATAATACAGGTATCGCGGCATGTAGCTCCCAGGTCGCTTATGTAATTCCCGGAAACGTTGTACCCGGGATAGAAAATTTCTGCAAGAATCATTCCTATTACGAATTGCACTCCGCCAACAAACATGAATGTACCAGCCAGTTCCCTGTTGTTCATAAACTGAAAATAGTTGTTTGTGCGTATAAAGGCTTTTGCCGGCGGGGACTAACTTCAAAAATCAGCGCAAGCACGCGCCGTCGCGCGCGATTTCAAAAAATCTTTTTAAATTTCGTAGGTATCCAGTAGGTCGAATTCGCCGCTTGATAGCTCTTATCACTTTCACCCCGCTCTCCTAACCCTTTTTAACAATGACGCCCTCTATCCATCTATGAACTTTAACAAGGGAAATAACATGGATTCAAAAGAAGCGCTGGTGGTTTTCGAGGGAGCTAAAATAAGACGAACATGGCATAATAACCATTGGTATTTCTCAGTGGTTGATATTGTTGGAGTTTTGACAGACAGCGTTGATGCAAAAGATTACTGGTACAGGCTGAAAAAAAGAGAATTAGAGTCAAGCGGAATCGAGTTGTCGACAATTTGTCGACAACTGAAATTGCCTTCATCTGACGGCAAAAAATACGAAACCGATTGTGCAAACACAGAATCCATGTTCAGGATAATCCAGTCCATCCCTTCAAAAAAAGCTGAACCCTTCAAAAGATGGCTGGCAAAAGTAGGATACGAAAGGATACAGGAAATAGAAAATCCCGAACTGGCGCAAGATAGGGCAAAAGAGTATTACGAACTCAAAGGTTATCCGGAAGACTGGATAGAAAAAAGGCTGCGGGGGATTGCTATCAGGCAGGAACTTACGGATGAGTGGAAAGAAAGAGGAGTTGACGAAAAAAGGGATTTTGCCATCCTTACAAATGAGATTTCTAAAGCGACTTTCGGGAAGTCAATCAAGGAACATAGAAAAATAAAAAGCTTAGACCCGATGAATAAAAACCAGAACCTGAGAGATCACATGAACGACCTGGAATTGATTTTCACCATGCTTGGGGAAAAATCTACTACAGAAATCACTAAATCCAATGACTCAAAAGGATTCAATGAGTGTTTCGACTCTTCAAAAGAGGGTGGCATGATTGCAGGAAATGCAAGAAAGGAACTTGAGAAGAAAACAGGAAGAAAAGTGGTAAGCTCAGAGAATTTTCTCAGTATCACAGGGAAAAAAGAAACCAAGAAGTTGAAATAATGACTATTAATCAGAGCAACAAAATCATCACTTTCACCCCGCTCCCACAACCATTTTTAACCCTGACGCCCTTTTAACTACCCATGAACTTCCTGCACGCGAGCGACTTCCACCTCGGCTATGCCCAGTACGGCCTCATCGAGCGCTTCCGCGACTACGCCCGCGCCTTCCAATCGGTCATAACATACGCCATCGACCACAAAGTCGAGTTCATCCTCATCTCAGGCGACCTTTTTCACAAGCGGAACATAAACGCGCCCACGTATGAGCAGGCGTACAAGGTTCTCTCTGAACTCAAAGCGAAAAGCCCTTCCACTCAGGTGTATGCCATCGAGGGAAACCATGACCTCGCCTTCCACCAGGACGGCAAAAGCTGGCTTGAGATACTCAATTCGCAAGGGCTGCTCAGGCTCATCAGGCTGAAAGAAGCTAATGGCGTGAAGCTGATGGGCGATTTCGTCGAGATGGACAATTTCCGCATCTTCGGGGTGAAATACCTTGGAGCAAGCACAGCTTCCATAATCCCGCAGGTAGCCGATGAGATAAAGAAAATAAATGCCGCAAATGGGGAAAAATATACCATCCTGATGATGCATTTTGGCATTGAAGGACAGGTAAAGCAGGAAGTTGCGGGGGAAATCCCATACAATTCTCTCCTCCCCCTGAAGGATGTTGTCAATTACCTTGCTCTCGGGCATTATCATACGAAGTACGAACTGGACGGATGGGTTTTCAACCCGGGCAGCGTTGAAATGATGTCCTTGAACGAATATGACATGAAAAAAGGGTTCTATCATGTCCGGGATAACAGTCGTCCAAAACTCATAACCCCCATTACCCGCCCGGTCAGGCGCATCAGGCTTGACATGAGCGATATTGCCACTCCCGATGACCTTTATTCAAAAGTCAACGCTAAAATCGAAAGAGAACCCAATGTCCAATCAGATAAGGCACCGCTTGTCGAACTTATGCTCTATGGAGAGATGAACTTCCCGAAATCTGATGTGAACCTTGAGCGCATCAGGGGTATGCTCACCGAACAGTTTAAACCCCTGTGGTCCGAGGTCAAGATCCAGCGGACAAATTCGCCATACGCCCTCAAAGAGGGGGACGTGCGGGGGCTCACGCGCGAGCAGATAGAGCTTCGTGTTTTCTCAGACCGGATAAAACTTGATGGGAGGTACAGGGATAATGTGGATGATGTCGTAAAGATAATGGTCGAAGTAAAAAAGATGGCTGCTGTGAATATCGAAGCGAACTCAGTCCTTAAAGAATTGAGATGGGGCTTTGCGAAAATAAAAAGTGGTGCCTCGGAAAATAATATCAGGACGGATAAGACGGAAAATCCCCAGCAGACCTTACTTTCACGCATGGGGGAATAAATGCTTATCAAATCCATGGAATTAAAAAACATCAAATCCTACCGCCATGCAACAATCGAGTTCAAAGAGGGCATAAACGGCATCTGCGGCCAGAACGGGCACGGGAAAACCACCATACTCGAAGCAATAGGATACGTCCTGTTTGACTACCTGCCCTACAAAGATGCAGACTTCCTGCGCCGTGGGGAGAAATCAGGTATGGTTTCTGTTGAAGTTCTCGCTAATAATTTGACTTACATACTTACAAGAAAACTCGCAGGTGAATACAGTGTCAGGGGGGAGAATCTCCATATCACAGGTAAAAAAGACGTTCTCTCCTGGATCATCAGCAGCATATTCCCTGTATCCAATGAAGATGAGTTGCCGCACATTTTTGAAAACACTATTGGAGTGCCGCAAGGTATGCTGACGGCAGCGTTCATGGATACCCCCACAAAAAGAAGAAAGACATTCGATGAAATACTCAAGGTTGACGAGTACAGGAATGCCTACGAGAATCTCAGGAACACGATGAGCCTGATAGATGAAAGTGTCAGGAGTATAGAGAATGATATCGAGAAACTGCGAATCAGGACAGAGAATTATGAACAAAAAAGGACCGAGAGAGACGAACTTGGAAAGACAGTTGAGAGCATAAAGAACCTCCTGAAAGAGTGCAGTGAGAGCCTAAACTCTGCTAAGGGCAGGCGGGATGCACTCAAAAAGCAGAAGGATGCGATGGATAAGCTTGAAAATGAGATTAAGCAGGGTCGCATAAAAATAGAAGGGCTAAAGCAGCTTCTTGAAAAGTCAAAAGATGAGCTTAAGAAATCAGAAGAAGCACAGAATATCGTTTCCAGCCTTTTGGCGGATAAAGAAAGATACGAAGAAGAGAGAAAGAAGCAGGAAAAGTTTGAGGGTATTCGAAAAGAACGTGATGTGCTGAAGGAAAAGTTAAACAAGCTTGGAAATGAGCTTGCAGGATTGAATGAAAAACGTATGCGTCTTGAGGCGTTGAAAGCCGAGATAGAAAAAAACTCTTGTGAAAAGACAGCTCTCATACCTCTATTGGAAAAGCAGGATGAGCTTGAACAGAAACTTGAAACCATAAAAGGGGAACATGCTGTTGCTCTCAATGAAATTAAGGATATAAAAGGCAGGATGAGCATCGCCGGCACTGAGAATTTCTGCCCTGTGATGAAAGGTATACGATGCAGCACATTGTCGGATTTTTCTTCATATTTCAGGGAACAGCTTGCGGACGCAGAGAAAAGACTTAGGGCTGCTCAAGAGACACTGAAAGCCATGAATTCAGAATTAAAAGCTCTGGGCGACCCACGAAGTAAAATGAAGGCTCTGGAACTGCTTGCCAAAAAAAGTTCGCAGGATGTTGAAAAAATATCCGGGGAAATAGAAAAAATCCCTGAAAAAGAAAGCGAGGCATCCCTGCTTAAAGCTGGCCTTGAAAAATACAATTCTCTTGATATGGATGCAAGTGCAGTGAAGAAAAAGCTTGCAGAGCTTGAACCTGTCTACAAGAAATATGTGCAGAACCAGCCGCTTGCAGGAAAGTCTTTGGAATATAGGAATGAGTGCGAGAAGCTTGAAAAAACAATCGTTGTGGAAGAGAAAACGCTTGCGGGCTCGAAAAAGCTATATGACAGTATGACTTTGGGTTTTAGCGCCAAAGCACTTCCGGACGCCGAACATGAGTGTGAGGAGCTTGGGGCAAAAGTTCGCGGTTTTGAGGTCGAAATAAAAGAAAAAGACCGCCAGTTCCTGAAACTTGATAAAGAGATAACTGAAATGAAGAGTTATCTTGCAAATATAAGTGAATTTGAGGCTAATCTTGAAAACGAGAAGCGGTTTGGGGAATACGCGAAGTTTATCCGCGAAACCCTTCGGGATTCGGCGCAGCATATCGTTCTTGAATTGATAAGTGAGATAAGCGAAGAGGCGAACGCTCTTTACTGCGCTATCATGGACGACTTCTCGCAGGAGTTGCGATGGAGCGAGGATTACGGGATAATAATTACCGAGAGCGGCGAGGAGAAAAATTTCCAGCAGCTAAGCGGAGGCGAGAAAATGGGGGCTGCGCTTGCTCTGCGACTTGCACTCCTCAAGATGCTGTCCAACTCGGATTTTGTGTTTCTCGACGAGCCAACGCAGAATATGGATGAGATACGAAGAGAGAACCTTTCGGAGCAGATAATGAATATCAAAGGTTTCAAACAGATTTTCGTAATATCCCATGATGACACTTTCAATGAAAAATACGGGCATGTTGTGAAAATCGAAAAAACCAATGGCGAAAGCAGGGTTGTGGGGGCGTAACCCTTTATGATTGACTTAAAAAACATCTCTTTACAGTTTGATGCCAAACTTGATTCTATAATGTCGTACGATATTGAACGCTCAGAATTGACTATGGAATACAGGTCAGAGCTTGAAAAGTTAAAAAACATCGACCTTTCAATGAACGAGCGCCTTTCGCCGTACAGCGGAGCTAAATTCTTAGAAACCGGAAAACTCATTCATCCCTTTCCTTTTAACTGGAAAAACCGCCACGAAGCGATGGAGTGGGTAGATTCTGTCCTTTCAGGGATTGCAGTGGGTGCTGTTGACGGAAGCCAGATATATTCGGACAAGAATTTTGAGATTCCCATCGCAGTAATCCAGACCTCAAGCATCTTTAACAGGCATACTGAGGATAGCGATTATAAACAGGAAACAAGAGCAGCCATCATCACACCAGGGGAGTTTGAGGCTGCAAGCGTGTATTCATTCGGGAGCGAATATGTTGATGCGCGCCGTTTTTCAATGGAATGCGATACTATCATACGGTTAATGAAAGAACATAAAAAGCTCTATGTCCTCCTTGACGGCGCCCTTATCCTTTCTCACATAAATGTCCTTAACAGGAATATCAGGAATATCTATATCGATGCAATCATGAAGTTGCTTTCCGCTTCCAGGGAAACACGCAATACCATTATCGGTTTTATTGATACCACAATGCCTCGCGATATCACTCTTATGATGCATTTCCTCTTCGGGTTAAAAAATACAAAGCTCTCAGACACGCATCTTTTTTCCAATCTTTTATGGGGAGAAAGAACAGCTGCTTTTCTCTGCGACAGGGATGACAGGCGGGGCGATGTTTCAAGCTCTGTGCTTGATAACTACGGGCTTTTTAAGAACAGCATAGCGTTTTTTTACATGAGGCTGAGTAACGGCCTTCCTTCACGTGTGGAATTCCCTGCATGGGTGCATGAAAAAGAAGATATCGATAAGCTCGCGGATATCATTCGCGCCCAGTGTGTTATCAGGGGAAATTATCCCGATATACTTATGCGGGCACATGACGCCGCCGTGATACGGATGGGCGAGCATGACCTTTTTTACGGGATGTTCGATAATTTCTGCAAGGCGCACGGGATTAAGATTAATAAGAGCGCAAAGCATTTTCATAAGACAATGAGAAGGTGATTCAATGGTATTAGGAGACATAATCAGGGTTGACGATGCGAACACGTATGTGGTAAAAATACCGCCGGATGCCCGAAAAGAGCACATAGGCAGGTTCGTCAAAATTGAAAAAGATGAAGGAATAATTGTCGGGGTCATTAAAAACATCACGCATTCGATACGTGAAGACCTGATTCCATATATTGAACCTTCAATGCAGCCCAAGTACGCTCCTTTCAATGAGGATTTCAGGAACAGCTATTACGTCATTCACGGGCTCGGAACAATCCATAACGGGAGCGTGGAATACACCATTGACTCGCCGCCCGAAGTGAAGGATACCATTGATATTTTGAAGCCTGAAGAATTAAAGCAATTCCACATCATAAATGGCAAGCCCAGTGTCGCCTATTTTCATGCCAGCAGGGATGCTCTTCCACGTAACGTTCTTCTTTCCATGGTTGGCCATGTTGAGACAGGATTCCCCGAATGCAGCGCGATGTTAAAGCTTGTTCGTAAATATATTGAGAGGGAAACATGATCGGGACTGTCAACTATTCGGATGAAGAGGGATTCACCTTCATATCGGGTGAGCGGCTGCCAACCGGTATGTTCGCATGCTATCATGAAGAGGGTAAAAAAATCCTGTGCAGGGTAAAACACGGCGAGCCCCTGAACCAATATCCACAGGAGTTCCTTCTTGATAATGAACTTGATGCAGATGAGATTTCAGGGTTTTACGGTCTTGACCCGGTGGATTTCAAATATTACACTTATTCAGCCGCGGTTGTCGGTTATTTTGATGCAACGATGGGTGAGTTCATTAATCCGAGAACAAATCCCCCCTGCGGGGCTAAAATTGAGCGCGCAGGGGCAGATGTCCTGAAAGACATCAGTAAAGTAAAAGCTGGCGTCTCCGGCTCTGCCTCTGTGGGAAATGTTTTTGGAGAGGATACGGAAATTGTGTTATCCGTGAGGGATATAGTTAGCCAGCATGTGTCAGTCATCGCCTCTACCGGCGCGGGAAAATCGTACACTGTGGGAGTCCTGGTCGAGGAATTGCTGAAACCCTATAACATGGCGCCGGTCCTGATTTTAGACCCGCACGGCGAATACTCCACGCTGGGCGAAATACAGAACATGCAGGAGTTCATCACATCATCGTATCGTCCAAAGGTAAAAACTGTGAAACCTGAGACTATAAAAATCCGGATAAGTGACCTTTCAGTTAGCGATTTTATCAGCATAATGGATGACGGGACAATGTCGGATAAGATGAAGACGCTCTTTCGGTCTGCATATCACAATCTCAAAAACAACAGCAAGAAAAAGTTCATCCGGAATGAATTGAAGCAGGAGATAGAAGCGCTGCGGGATTCCTCGAATGAGTCCACGATAGAGGGTATCCTGTGGCGGTTCGGGAAACTGTACGGTTCCATATTCGATGATTTCCAGACTATTCCGCTTGCTGATTACTTCAAAGTCGGGCAGCTTACGATTATGGACGTCTCAGGAATCGAAGAAGCATATCAGCAGCTCATCGCATCCGTCATGCTGCGCCGGTTATTCGATGCGCGTGAGGGGACTGAGAACAACAGGTACAACGAATCCCATGTTGACAAGTTCCTTCCTTATCCTGTTTTCGTGGTCATCGAGGAGGCGCACAGGTTCGCGCCCCACAGCGGCGAGGCAAAGTCAAAGAGCATCCTGAAGACGATACTATCCGAAGGCAGGAAGTTCGGCGTGGGCGTATGTCTTGTCTCACAGCGCCCGAGCAAGCTGGATGCGGATTCCCTCTCGCAGTGCATGACACAGATAACGATGCGGATAATCAATCCCACTGACCAGCAGCAGATTGCGCAGAGCATCGAGTCTGCAAGCAGGGACATGATTTCAGAGCTTCCATCCCTGGCGAAAGGCCAGGCTATAATCTCAGGCGTTGCGATAAATACCCCGACACTTGTCAGGATAAGAAAGAGGCTCACGAGCGATACGAAGGGCAGGAGCAAGGATGCTCCGGCGATGTGGCAGGCGCAGAGGAAGTACGAGGAGAAGCATGAGGCGCCGGAAGTGAGGGCTGATGAGGAGATGGATGTGGGGGTGTGAACCTTCGTTTAATGATTGTCAAAGTCATTGAATTCTGTTTTCAAATCAATATGAGCATATACTTCAAAAATAGTCTGAATAATGGGATCATTAATTTCTATGACTCGAAAAGGCATTCTGGATACTTTTTCTTTGGCTTTGAGAAATAGCTCGACAAAAGCAGGATTTGTCTCAAGTTCGCCACTCTTTTTCCCATAGTTAATACTCTTCTCATTAGCAATTCCTTTCTCAATAGCATCCTTCTTAGCTAACTTGTACGCAAATTGAGCTTTGTTATACCTTGAGCTCGGCCTACTATGTTCCATAATCCGCTTTTTCATCCGATTGGTGCGACCCACATACTTAGGATGCTCATTTTCATAAAAGACATAAATACCCTTTTGTGGAAGATTTGCCATATTTCCACGGGATTTTAATGGTGAGTTAATAAGCTGTTCCATTAAAGATGGAAGTTGTTTAATTTTCCCTCTGAATTCCTCATTCATATGTATTGTATCGATTAAAATTCGGTTCATCTAATATCTGTCTTCTTTCCGCATCTCTTCTATTTGTTTTCTCACAACTTTCATATCAAGGTTTTTCAAAGTCCCGCAAAGTTTTGTAAGTTTGGTTGTCTTCGGTATCATTTTGATATAGTTTCCCTTATCTTCGATAATCAGTTCCACACCACTTTTAAGCCCGTACTTTTTCCTGATTCTGGCAGGTATTATCATCCGTCCCTTGGTGCTCATTGTTACAGATTGCATACTTACCTTCTTACTATGTAAGATTAAATTTAAATCTTTGCGAACTTTGCGCCTTTGCGGTGAAACCCGCGCCCAATTCTGCAATATCTCACTGAGTTCCCAGATGTTCCTTTGCAGCAGGCGTTGTCTCCCGTCCCTGCGGAGTCCGTTTTATAAACCCTATCTGTATAAGGTAGGGCTCATGTACTTCCTCAATCGTCCTGACCTCTTCGCCGACTGATATTGCAATTGTCTTGACTCCCACAGGACCTCCCCCGAAATCCTCTGAAATTATAGTAAGGATGCGCCTGTCAAGCTCATCCAGCCCGAGCCTGTCGATTCCCAGCATGGTTAGCGCGGCATCAGCAACATCCTGCGTGATTTTTCCCTCTGCCCTCACAAGAGCAAAATCCCATACGCGCCGAAGCAGCCTGTTGGCAATGCGGGGAGTTCCGCGGCTTCGCCTGGCAATCTCAAGCGCCCCCTCCTCTGTTGTCGGGATTTTCAGGATGGATGCGCTTCGTGATACCACTTCCACAAGTTCCGGAACTGAATACAGGTTAAGCCTTGAAATAAAGCCGAACCTGTCCCTGAATGGCGAGCCCAGAAGTCCCACCCTGGTTGTGGCGCCTATGAGGGTGAAATGCTCGATCGTGAGTTTTATGGAGCGGGCGCTTGGTCCCTCGCCTATCATGACGTCTATTTCATAATCCTCCATCGCAGGATACAGGATTTCTTCAATAACAGAGTTCAGGCGGTGGATTTCATCGATGAAGAGAATGTCTCCTTTCTTGAGCGTGGTCAGTATTGCCGCAAGGTCTCCAGGTTTTTCAAGCACCGGGCCTGAAGTGCTTTTTATATCCGAGCCCATCTCGTGCGCAATTATATGGGCAAGCGTTGTCTTCCCAAGGCCGGGGGGTCCTGAAAAAAGGACGTGGTCGAGTGGTTCTTCCCTTTTTTTTGAAGCTTCGATAAATATTTTTAGCGAATCCTTGAGCGCTTTCTGCCCGATAAATTCAGAAAGCCTTGTCGGGCGGATGGTTGTATCTTCCTTTTCTTCGTTTAGCGATACCGGCGCTATTATTCTTTCTTCCATGTTTATTCTTTCAATTTCAAAAGCGCTGACTTAATCAATGCCTCAACTGTGCGTTCTTTTATACCAGACGATGCGGATTCCACTGCATCCTGCGCCTCACGCTGCCCAAATCCGAGAGAAACAAGAGCACTAACGGCGTCATAATTAATATTGCTTGTACCAGTGAAAACAAATCCTTCCATTTTCTTTTTCATTTTGTCTTTGAGTTCAAGTATCAGCCTTTTGGCATTTTTAGTGCCAACGCCCGAAATACTGGTCAGGACTTTTTCATCCTCGCGGAAAATTGCAGACGCAAGCTCTTCAATCTTTATCTGGGATAATATGTTCATTGCGATTTGAGGCCCGATTCTTGTCACGCTGATAAGAAGCCTGAACATTTCAAGCTCGCTTGGGCTTGTGAACCCGTAAAGGGTGAGCGCATCCTCCCTGACATTGAGGTGTGTGTACAGTTTTACCTTTTCTTTTTTATTACTAAGTTCTAACGCTTCCGGTTTTGTAACATTGACCTGATAGCCTATGCCCCCGACATCGATAACCACAAAAGTTTCACCCCTCTGCGCTATATCACCATAAATATGCGAAATCATATATTATCTCATTATATGTATATGACATAAAGCAATCGAAAGCCCATCCGCTGCATCATCCGGTCTTGGTATCTCGTCTAAGTTCAACAGCCTCTTAATCATCTCCTGCATCTGTTTCTTATCAGCCCGCCCTGAACCCGTTATTGCCTGCTTAACTTCGTTCGGGGTATATTCAAATACAGGAATATGATTTTGCTCTGCAGCCAGGACTATAACGCCCCTTGCTTCGCTCACACTCATGGCGTTTGTGACATTCTTATTGAAAAAAAGTTTCTCAACCGCCACCGCTGAAGGTTCATATTTTCCAAAAAGCTCATTGACCTCAGTGTATATTTCCAGCAGGCGTTGGGGAGTTTGTTTTTCTGCCGATGTCCGAATGGCGCCATAGCTTACTGGAGTTATATTGTTTTTCTCGGTTCGTATGACACCAAAGCCCACTGTCGCAAGCCCGGGGTCAATTCCGATAACAATCATGCTGTTTTAAAAGTGCTTAACATTTAAGTGCTTTGCCCACACCGCCAAGTTCTATTTTTTTCTTTGACGCGAAAGCTTTATCTGAAATCACATATAACGTTATCATGAGAAAGGGATAGTGTAAAATGTCGTTCCAATCTCAGACACGGGTGTGAAAAATATGCCAAAATTAGTAGTTGTATATCTCAGTACATCGGGTAACACAAAAGCGATGGCAGATGCTATCGTTGAGGGCGCCGTTTCAAGAAACATTGACGCGGTTGCCATGAATTTCCATGAAGCAAAAATAGAAGACCTAAAATCCGCTGATGCCATCGCGCTTGGCTCCTCGACTTTCTATTACAAGATGCTGCCTCCAATGGAGAAGTTCATTGACAGCCTCTCGAAAGCAAACGCCAAAGGTAAATTCGGGGCCGCTTTCGGCTCTTACGGCTGGAGCGGCGAGGCGCCGGGGATGATAGCCCAAAAGATGCGGGAAATCGGAATGACAGTGATTGACCCGGTTCTGCGTATCCAGTACCAGCCTACGGATAAAGACCTTGAAGAGTGCAAGCGCCTTGGAAAAGACCTTGCCAATAAAGTGAAAAAAAGCCCGGGTTGAAGGATTTTAAACTTCTGCTTGTTTTATTTTCTATTTTTTTTCTTTTGATTTCAAGAGCTTTAAGAGCTTTAACTGTTTTTTTTGCTGCTTTTTCCGGTTTTGATACAAAAACATTTGTATCTAATATAACATAATAAGAAAAATAATGTGGAGTATAATCCAGGAAAAATTCAAAAACCATCCGGCACAGGAAAAAGTAATCAGGATGCTGCTGGAAAGAGGTTTCCAGGTAAATGAGCAGGGGAGAGTTGTCTCAGGAACGATTGAGATACCGCACACCCAGATTGCAAATGAGATAGCGGTGGACAGGCGCGTTGTCGATTCAACCTGTGAAAACATAATTACGGATAAGACGCTTATGCAGATATTCCGGAACGTCCGGACCATTCCATTCCTGCGGGAAGTTGCGCCGCTCCTGGGTCTTGGAGTAATAGTAATAGCACCAGATAACGCCGCCCGCAAAGGACTTCTGGGCGCTGTGGCGACTGCGGTAGCAGAGCATGGGATTATAATCAGGCAGGCAGTTTCGGACGACCCGTATTTGACAGAGGAACCAAAACTAACAATAATCACGGAGGGCAAAGTAAGCGGGGAACTTGTGAATACTCTCACAGGGATAAAAGGCGTAAAAAGCGTGACCGTTTACTAAACAATAATGCGTTTTGACCTGCACATCCATTCAAACTACTCATCGGACAGCGGCCTTACAATTGATGATATCCTGAAACAGGCGGTGAAGAAAGGGCTTGACGGGATTGCGATATGCGACCATAATACAGTTGCAGGAAGCCTTCATGCCAGAAACCGCGCTCTTGAATTGAACCTGCCTTTACTTGTGATTCCGGCTGTCGAAGTTTCATCAACAAAAGGACATCTCATTGTACTGGGGACAGGAGAAAATATACCACCAAACCTCACACCTGAGGAGACTATCAGGAGCGCCCATGAAAAAGACGGCGTGGTAATAGCCGCGCATCCATTCAAAATAAGAAGTATCGGCAGTGTGGATGGTCTTGATGTGGACGCTATCGAGACATTCAATTCCAGATGCATATTCGGTGAAAATACAAAAGCGAAAGAAATGGCATGCCTGCTTGGAAAACCTCAAACTGGTGGAAGCGATTCCCATGTGCTTGCAACAATCGGTCTTGGTTTTACTGAAATAGATGCAGAGCCGGACATGGAATCTGTGTTATCCGCAATCAGGGAGGGTAAAACACGCCCCGGCGGAAGAGTCGTTCCCCTGTATGTTGTCTTTATCCAAATGGTTCGCGGGTTCTTACGGAGACTTAACTGGTTCTGAATTCCACAGCAAGATTTTTTATAAGGATGAACCATTGTAGCGGACGAGGTAAAATGCCGGAATATGATGTAATCGTAGCAGGCGGAGGCATAAGCGGCCTGATGTCTGCCCTGACACTTTCAAAGCATGGGAAGAGGGTACTTGTTCTTGAAAAGGGCAGAACGTAGAGGGCAACTACACATCGTAGATGGCTTCCATACCCTTTTGCAAGGTTTTCTTTTTATATAACTATATATCCCTCTCTTTTCAAAACCTTTATTAATTTCACTACAGAGTAGGAAGCCCTAGTCACTCCCATACTTCGATCATCTGCATCTGTCCCGACTATATAGAGGTTTTTGATTGGAGTTTCTGTATCTGCAATAAATCCATTTATTGAAACGGCTGCTTTTTCTGGTGTAGTTACCTGGTAATGGATCATATCTATATATTTATCAATACCGGGATACACACGTAAAATAGTGTCATAAGCACCGCCTTTTTCATGTTCCAAATCATTGTTTTCATCTATAGAAAACATAAATCCAACAAGTTTTTTTCCGCTGGGCGCAAATTTCCTGTTGTAATTGCTTATAGGCATTGCCCAGAAGGCCTTCTTCTTGAACCATACCTCGCCCCCTACATAGTTGAATTCTTTGAATTCTTCGCTTAATCCAAGCCATATTGTCAAAGTCTTCGATTGTTTGACTTTATTTAAATCTGAAATATAGTTTGGTGGCAAATCTTTAATGTATTGCGGAAGATCTTTAACAAAAGCAGAATAAATAATCAAGTCGGCATAATATGAATCTTCTCTTGTTGAAACCCCTTTTGCAGTATTATCTTCTACGATAATTTCTTTTACAGCAGTATTTATTTTAATCTCCACATTCTTTGGCATCGAATACAATATAGCATTTACTATGGCTTTCAGACCGTCCCGCGGATAAAACTGATTATAGCTTACTTTCTTATTGTTTAGTAACCTGCTGACATAAGATACTTTCTTAGCTTCCTCATACAGGTTATAATATTGATTCTTTTCATGAGCTATGTCTTTTTGAATGTTCTCTTCAACAAATCCACCGCCAACAAACATCCTCTGAACCGAGGTCTCTTTCATCGATCTCCCGGATAAGAAATAACAAAATGTATCTGTAAAATCAGCCGTGTCGGATGAAAGATTGTCCCACGGAAGGCATTCATAAACAGATGTCTTTGAGAGATCTGTACCAAACTGCCACATTACCAGCATCTTTGTCAATGCCTGTGCAATTATAAGACGATCTTTTCTTGGCAGTATATCCATTGTCAGATAACCACTGAGGTCAGTAGGCACTTTCTTCAAACCGTTCTCTGTACGAATAAAATACTCTCCATAATCCAAAAAAACCGGAATATAATCGAAATAGTTATCCATTAAATAAGTTAACGGCCCACCCTTGCGCAACTGGGTTATAGCGTGTGGACCAGTATCTACCTGATAACCATCAACAACATAGCTATTACAATTGTTACCAAGATTTTTGTTTCTCTCAAGAACAAGAACCTTTTTTCCAGCCTTCGATAATACTAAAGCGGATAGTAATCCGCTAATGCCTCCGCCCACCACAATCGAATCATATTTATTCATTTTAGTAACCTCTTAATTTAACGTCTTTAACAACAATATAAGTATTAGATTTTTCTACATTCACATCAGGTTGTAGCGCTTAAGTATGTGATGAAGCAGTATGAAATTATGGAGCTGATTATTTTTTCGATTTTCTTCTTTTCAGGTAATCAGAAAAACCTGAATTCAGAACAACAATAATCCCGGCA
The DNA here is from genome assembly GCA_041491305.1 of Candidatus Methanoperedens sp. Lineage (GTDB taxonomy): Archaea > Halobacteriota > Methanosarcinia > Methanosarcinales > Methanoperedenaceae > Methanoperedens. Next base: position 12,456 of record JBGPUU010000024.1, on the reverse strand, counting down.
GTGAAGACCAAAAACCCAAGCAATTTCGGATGCGTGAGCTTTTCAACAAGAAGCAGGATGACACCGGTATGCAGTATTAAAAGGCCGAGAATAAGGGATGTTACTTCTTTATAGTCCCGGAAAAGTGTGTAATATATGATGCCCGAAAGCCATGTTCCGATACCGAGGTATTCATATGAGATGTTGCCAAGATATAGTCCCGCAGCGAAAAAAATTGCCCCGAGAGCAGCCAATATCGCTATTTTTTTGTTATTCATTTATTTCTTTGTTATCGGGCTGATATTTAACCTTCGCGCTTCACTTCTACCTTTATCTCCCGAATCAACTGGACGCCCAGACTCCCAATCCTCCCGCCTGCCGAGGCTACAAAGCTCATAAGTGCTAACCAGATTCCCATATTTACAAGCTTGCTTGAATCATTTCCCGAAATAAGCTCGGTTTGCACTGGCGGATTTCCAGGGTTTGCCGGAAGCGATATCGAGACGCTGTTCATCCTGATTACCGATGGCGGGGGTGTGGCTCCGGTATAAACGCCGTACATGGAAAAGACTGAAAAGATTATCATAATCAAGCCTGCTATCAGCAAACCGTAACCAAAAGCTTTGTAATCTTTAATTTTCAATTTTTCGAAAATATCCATAATATTTTAACACCGGCTCTTTATTAAAATCAACGGTATATAAATTTTTCTTGAAACAAAAAATGGATTCTGTTTCTGATATATCTTTTTGGAACCCAAGGCCAACTGATAGACAGCGAGTCAGCGGCCCAAGCCCAATACCACCAGCTAAAGGAATTAAAAGCAACCGCATGAATTTTTCACCTGTTCTAAAATGATTTCGCACTTCATTCTATTATCCACTACCATAAAGTATATACAATGAAAAATAGTTTGCTATTTTATAATGCAAAATTAAGTATAAATACTAAAAAGGCTCAAGCTGTGGTGTGGCAGGATTTATGTCTAAGTCAAAAATATTGTTTAGGTGGGATAAAATACCAGGAGAGGATGATGAAAAGTTTATTGAATATTTAAGGAAGTATTTTAAAATTGATTGGGTACAAAAGATTGAAAAAATCGATAACGATAAGGCCATAAGAGTATCTACCGAAAAAAGTTCTCTTTTGTTAGAACTTAACAATGAAAAAACCAAAGCAATCCTAACAATCGGTGATGGTAGAACAACAGAATTAACTGTAAAGTCGGAAAATCATGAGATAAACATATACCCAGAAAGTATTATAATTAAGATATTCAACGTATTTAAACTATTGAACACAGTTTTGGCAGAAGCTAGCGCTATCCTGACGTCAATATATATAATTTTTCAGTTTTCGGCAATACTCGGTATAATACGAGAACCATATGGTATAATATCAGAACCATATAGAACATTTACCATTCTAATTGCTTTTATTCTACTTACCTTCTCCATAGGATATAAAATAAATAAAAGCAATAAAAAATATAGAGAAGAAATAATATCCAAGCTAGACGAAATAAGTACAGATTTAAAAGGAAAAAATAAATATGATGAGCCAAAAAATCCTTCCATCCCTATTAATGAGAACCTTAGATATAATGATGTAGAGTTCGCAATTTATTATCTGACAAAACAAATAATTGAAGACGGTTTTTTTGAAAAAAAAGATTTGTTTTGCTGGAATAAAATTCCAGGAACTGACGATGACAAGTTCAGAAAATTTTTCAGAAAATTCCTACCTGAGGGGATGGTAAATTATAATATCAAAAGAGACGGAAATGCAATTATAGTATCGAAAGGAGAGAAATCTTATTCAATTACCTTGAGTGACAATCAAACCAATGCTGAACTCAAAATTGGTGCCAAATATTATGAGTTCCCTGTAAAAAAGGAAAGTGAAATGCGTACGGTATATGAATATGATTCTGAGGAAAATCTTATAATCGGAGTTGATAGGGGAGGCGCCGTTATGGGGGGTATGTTGGCAAAAAACTTTGGACTTGCAGTAAAGATTATCGCAGTAGGTTATGCTAATCCGCCTGAGAGGGAAGATGGGAAAAAAACTTCAATACGTTCTGATATATGTTTAAATGATATCAATTTTGAAAATGTGAAAAAGATACTGTTAGTTGATGATGCAATAAGGACAGGCAAAGTTATGACTGCTGGAATGAAGATGCTAAATCAAAAGTTGGAAAATGAAAAAAAATCCAAACAGATTGAAGTTAGAATCGCATGTATTCTGAATCAAGAACCTTTGCATAAAAGGTCATTTGATATCCATTATTCTGTTTATAACACACCACATGGTATTTTACTTCCTTGGGATAAAATGCATTTGTCAGACGGGATGAAATTACAGGATGAAAAAGAAGTTTTTGAACAGTTAATTAGGAAGATAAAAACGAATGGAAATACGACATCAAGGGAGGATTAGAAGAATGCAACCCTATAAAAAACTGATGAAAATATCAGATTTTCTTATTAAAATCAACGTCGATAAAAGGCTTTCTGATTTAATTCATTTCTTAAGTGAACTTAGAAAAGAATACCTGCCCACAGCATGCCAGATTTATCGAAGATCTTGAGAAAGAGGGATACAAATTGCGCTTTAGCGGCTCATTTTGGGCGTGACAGGAGAGAAACATGAAAATTGAAGAACTCATAAAAATAGGAATTGAAATAAGAAGTAAAATCGAAGCTTATATTAAAGAGAATCCTGATGAATATGCAAAAGAAGTTGAAGTTGATCAACTGCCGCCGAACATTAGGGTAAAAGACCCGACAAATATAATTCATCAGATGGATTTAGAGGCAGAATACGCGCTCAATGATGCACTTAAAAAACGTAAGCTTTCAGCAAAAATAATATCTGAAGAGTTTGAACCCCGTATTGTGGGAAATCATGCTGATTTCTTGCTTATTTTTGATCCTATCGATGGCTCAACCAATGCAGCATGTGGAATTCCTTTTTATTGCACTTCGCTTGCCTATACTGAAAAAATAGAATCGGCAACTTTCGATGATATTAGCATGGCAGTAGTATGCGATAAACAGGGAAATATATATCATGCAGAGATGGGGAAAGGGGCATTTTTCAATAACATAAGAATCACTAAAATCGAAAGCACAAAGTGCACAAAATCAGAGATACTGTCAGTATTTTCGTATGGGGTAGAGGAAGTCCCAAATGGCCTTTTAGAACTATTTAAAAAAAAGAAAGCTAGAACGTTTGGAAGCATTGCACTTGAAATGTGTCTTGTGGCCCGTGGAACACTTGACGGGGTTATTGACACGAGGAAGCGTTTGAGCGGATATGATATCACAGCATCAGCATTAATTTTGAAAGAATCTGGAGGTTTTCTGACAGATTTAAGAGGTGAAAATGTATCAAATAATGTGCAAGATACAGATTTATCAATTGTAGGGACGAAAAATAAAAAGCTTCAAGATGAAATCGTAGAAAAGTTAGGAGAAAAAAGATAATTAATTTCCCTCGAGGAAGTGAAACAATGATACTAAAGGATTTTCTTACTGAAATTAAAACTGACAATAAGCTGTCAGAGTTAATTCTTTTCTTGAGCGAGCAGGGAAAAACAATAAAGAACGGGTTCTTGCGGGGCCAGAATAAAGCCGGGACAAAAAACATTTACGGCGAAGAGCAGATGGCTCTTGATAAATGGGCTGATGATGTTTTAATCAACGGGCTTAAAAAAACAAGGCTGGTGCGGTATATTGCGACTGAAGAACAACCCGGTATTATCGAGATTGCAGACCCCAAAAATGAATTCGGGGTTGTCATTGACCCTCTTGACGGCTCTTCCCTGATTGACGTAAATCTTGCAGTCGGGACGATAATCGGGATTTATCCGGGCAGTGTGCTAGCGCCTGGCAATACCATGATCGCTGCAATGTACATCCTTTATGGACCACTTACCACGCTGACGCTGACAACCGGGAACGGAGTGCATGATTTTGTAATGGATGAAAAGGGAGTGTTCAACCTCACGCAGCGGGACATCAAAATCCCGGATGGCAAGCTCTATGCACCCGGCGCCCTCAGGAAGGATTACCTTCCGCAGCATGCAAAGTTTATCGAAAATCTTGAGGCTGAGGGTTACAAACTGCGCTTTTCCGGCTCCTTTGTCGCTGATATGCACCAGATTCTCCACAAAGGCGGCATATTCACCTACCCTGGTTTTCGGGGAAAAGAGAAAGGAAAGCTCAGGTTATTGTTTGAGGCAAACCCGATGGGGAAAATAATAACCGATGCAGGCGGGGCAATCAGCAATGGGAAAATTAATATCCTGTCCATCAAGCCGAAAGCTATCGACGACCTCACGCCCATCTATGCAGGAGGAAAAAAGGAAATCGAAATGGCTGAAAAGTTTATGACCGGATGAAGATAATTAGGGAGGGAGATTATGAGCAATTTCGCACCAATTCCGGGTTCTACCATTCTGAACAGTATCGCTGGCAGGAAAATGATTGTCATGGCGACAAATACGCGTGTTACCACGGTCGCCCGCGGGATCTTCAGGGCTGCAAAGGACACGGATTCAGCGGTTTTCATGGAACTTGCGCGCTCGGAATGCGATCTTAAAGGCGGATATACAGGGCTTACGCCGAAGATGTTTTCAGAGAGGGTAAGGCAAGCAGCTATCGATATAGAGTGTGACATCTGGGCGCTTCATGCAGACCATATCACAATAAAGACAGGCGAATCTCAGGAAATCGATGACACAAAAAGACTGATAGACGGCCAGATAGAGACGGGCTACACTTCTTTTGCAATAGATGCCTCGCATCTTTTTAATTTTGAGGGAAAGAACCTGCGGGAGGAGCTTGATAAGAATATCAGGGTCACAACAGAACTGGCGAAATATATCGAAAAAAGGATGAAGGGAAAGGAGTTCGGGCTTGAGGTCGAGGTTGGGGAGATAGGGAGGAAGGACGAGCACGGACTTGTGCTCACAAGACCCGAAGAGGCTGTCACGTTCATAAAAGCGCTGAACGAGAGCGGCGTGAATCCACAGGTGCTTGCTATCGCGAACGGGAGCGTTCACGGGAATGTGTATGACGAGCGCGGGAACGTGGTGGAGCAGGTTTCTATCAATATCCCTCAGACAAAGGCTGTGGCAAAAGCTTTGAGGGATAATAATCTGAAAGTGGGCATTGCGCAGCACGGCATCACGGGAACGCCGAGGGAATTAATAAATACACAATTCCCCAAGGGCGATATTATCAAGGGAAACGTAGCTACGCACTGGCAGGATATCGTTTTCAATGTACTGAAGGTGTATGAGCCAGAACTTTACAGGGATATGTGGAACTGGACTGTTGAGACCTACCGTCCGAAGAATCCGGGCAAGAAGGACAACCAGATTTTCGGGAGCAACTGCAAGTTCGCAATCAAACAGTTCTTTGACAGGATTTACAGCGTGGATGAGGATACGGAGAGAGCGATTGAGGCTATGGTGTATGCAGAAGCGCTTGTGTTCTTCAGGGCGTTCAGTTCTAAGGGGTCGGCGAGTTTGGTGAGAGGGAAGTTGGAAAGACAAACCGCAGATGAACGCAGATGAACGCAGATACGATACAAAAGCCTTATTTTGTTTCATCCTGTTTATTACATAAAAATTCCAAGGGGACTTAATTGGCACAGACTACACTCAATCCAAAATATAATAATAAAACCCTTTTTTCCAACTATTATCTCGACAACAAAGTCAAAACCAGCGCTGAATGGAAGAAAAATGACCACATAGCAGCTTTTTCCGAGATTAAAGAAATATATGATAAAGAGAGAAAATCTTTTGAAAACTTTAATGAGGCACAGCTAATAAAACATTTTTTGGATCCCATTTTTAAAAGCCTGTTTTTTGAGTCTGAAGTTGAGGAAGCTGCCGGTAGCGAGTTCCCAGACTATGCTTTTTTCAGGGATAAGACTTCAAGGGATGAAGCCCACAAAAACAAGGGGACAATTTCTTTTTACACAAATGCGCTGGCTATCGGAGAAGTAAAGAAATGGGATAAAGAACTCGACGGCAAGCCAATCCATCAGTTAAGGAATTACCTCGACGTTACCGAGAAGAAATGGGGAATCCTGACCAACGGTAGAAAATGGAGGCTATTTTGTAAAGAAAAGAAGCGCGATGAATATTATGAAATAGACCTTCCCGCGCTTCTTGATACTAATGACATTGAGGGATTCAAATACTTTTTTTATTTCTTCCGCAGGGATGCCTTTCTGCTGCCTGAGAATTTCCTTGAACAGGTGCTTCGCGAATCGGAAGACCACGCAAAAGCCATAGGCAACAACCTGAAGGAAAATGTCTATAAAGCGATGAAGAAAATCGCAGACGGATTCTTCGGCAGACCGCAGAATACTCTTGATAAGAATAATGTGGCTGCGCAAGAACTTGTGCAGAAAAATACGATGCTTCTCCTGTACAGGCTCCTTTTCCTCCTCTATGCAGAGGACAGGAACCTGCTTGACGTTACTAAACCAAAATACCTGAACAACCACAGCTTCCGCAGAATCAAAAAGGAGGTCGAGGAGAAAAGAGGGCGCACTGAACAGGGTTATGATAACACCAGTACTTCTATCTGGGATCGTCTGAAAAATCTCTTTGATCTTATAAATCTGGGTAGTGAAGCCTTTGGTGAAACTGAGTTCCATGTTCCGGCTTACAACGGCGGCTTATTTGATACGACGAAAAACCCGGAACTTGTGACATGGAAAATCGGAGATAAGTATCTTGCTGAGGCAATCCACCTGCTGACGTGGAGCGGTATAAAAGATGGAGGTTTTGTGGATTACTCGGAGCTTGAAATCCGCCATCTTGGAAGCATCTACGAAGGGCTGCTTGAGTATAAGCTGAAGGTTGCCGAGTCGGATATAGTTACTAAAGAAAATGAATGGGTAAGTCTTGAGAAATACAATGAGGACAGGAAGCAGAAAAAGGTTTTTGATGATTTCGATGAGTTCAGCCGCACCAGAAATGGGGAGCTTTACCTTGCGACGGATAAAGGGGAGAGGAAGGCAACCGGCTCATATTATACGCCTGATTATATCGTGAATTATATTGTCAGGAACACTGTCGGGCCGGTGATCGATGAGAAGTGGAAGGATGCGGAAGCGAAGAAGCAGAGCTTTGTAGATGCCACGCTTTCCGTTAAGGTGCTTGACCCGGCGATGGGTAGCGGGCATTTCCTTGTTGGCGCCGTGGAGTTCCTTGCGGAAAAGCTTTTGAAGGCGGCACAGAAAGATATCGAAGCCGGGCGCATTGTTGAAGAGGCTCGTTTTTCTGACCAGGACTGGGCGCGCCGCGAGGTTGTGGCGCATTGCATTTACGGCGTGGATTTGAACCCGATGGCGGTCGAACTTGCGAAGGTGGGGCTGTGGCTGACCACGATAAGTAAGGAGAAGCCGCTTTCGTTCTTAGACCACAGGCTGAAGCAGGGGAACAGTTTGATAGGAGCTAGACTTTCAGATTTGAATTTTTATCCTGATTTAAAAAAGAAAGCGGAACGCTCACAAACAAAACAAACTGTTCTTTCCGATATATTTATAGACCAACTTTTAGGTAAAATAAAAGAACTTGAAAAAATAAGTGATGAGAAACTTGAAGATATAAAAAAGAAAGAAAGAATTTTCAAAGAATTTAAAGAATTAGATGAGTATAAGAAATCTAAAGCCATTGCAAATATCTATACAGCAGTGTTTTTTGGAAACGAAGTAACCCCCAGCCCAACCAGAGAATCCAAGAAGATTTATTACGACTTGATATATGCTCTTGACTTTCCTTCAAATTGGGCGCCAAAAGTGCATCTGCCATGGTTTAAGCAAGCCCAAGAAATTGCATTAGAAAAATCCTTCTTCCACTGGGAACTTGAGTTCCCTGAAATTTTCTTCGAGGGCGGCGCGCCAAAGGATGCTCCGGGGTGGGATGCTGTGGTGGGGAATCCGCCGTATTTCTCTATTGCAACATTACCTGATGATGAAAAACAATATTTAAGTAATGGTTTTAGTGAAGTATTCGCTGGAAATAGTGATATCTTGTACTATTTTATGGCGCTTTCTGTAAATATATGCGCCAGAAACAGATACACGGGATACATTATTGGGAGATACTTCCAAGAATCTAAATACGGAGCAAAACTCCGTAAATACTTAAGCAGCCATGTACATCTTTTAAAGCATGCAGATTTTTTAAATTATCAGGTATTCGGTGCAGATGTTAATGTTTTAGCTTGCATTTCAGTTTATCAAAATAAACCTCCTGAAAAAGATTCAGTAACTTTAGTTACAAAAATAACTGATGATAAAGCAACAACAGAAGAAGTTTCAGAAGCTCTTTTAAATCCAAAAAGCAGCCTGTTTGAAAAACTTGAAAGCCCTAGTCCATACTTTACCGAGTCTGATTGGAAGTTCTTGTCCATTTCTTTGAAAAAGTTAGAGGAGAGATTTAAAAATCAAACCATTCCTCTAGATGAAATTGCTACTGTTGTTAAATCAATGGAAACTGGTAAAAATGAAGTTTTATCGCCTTCAATTGATGTAATAAATAAATTTCAAATTGAGCAAGAATTGGTACATCCCATAGCAAAATCTGGAAGTATAATTCGCTATCGCATTGAAGAGGAAAAACATCAAATTATTTGGACTGAAGGAATTGAACTGTCTAAATATCCAAAATTAAACGCATATTTAATGCCGTTTAAAGAAGTACTATCTGAAAGGCACGATATTAAAGCACGAAATGCTAATTGGTGGGAAATAAGCAACCCTAGAAATGCAAATCTTTTCTTTAGTGATTATCCGCGCATTCTCGTACCTTTTATTGCTACAGGGAACAAATTCTGTGTTGATACAGAAAAGCACCTTAATGATGGGGGCGATTTAAGAGCCATTTTCTTCAATAAAGAAAGTAAAATCTCCCCGTATTATGTATGTGCTATTTTAAATTCGAAGGCTGGGGAGAAGTACCATAAGTCCCATTCCAAATTAAAAAGGGGTGGATATTATGAATACTACGAGGAAAAGTTATCTCTATTCCCCATCCGCCGCATCTCCTTCACCACTCCACCCGCCCGCCGCGCCGCCCTCTTTGAGGAAGCGAAGGCGCTGTACTCTGCGGAGGCGCCGGACAGTCAAAAGTTGCTGGATTTCGTGGGCGCGCGCCTGGAGGCAAAGCCTGAGGAATCTGATGTAGTCCATGACCTGCTCGCGCATCTTGCGGAGCGCATGATAGAGATGAACAAGAAGAAGAATGCGGAGATAAAGGGCTTTCTGGATTTCCTGAAAGGAGAAATAGGCGCTTCTATTGACGACTTATCCAATAAGACCGCAATTCAGGAATATTATCGCCATGAGTTCCAGACCTTAATAGATGTGCTTGTCAAAAATAAGAAGAAGCTAAAGGCTGGATATGACCCCAAGAATCCTAACAATTATAAAATCCTAAAAGATTGGTATAACGATTCCGCAGACAAACTTGCGCCGCTTATGAGGAGGATTGAGGCGACGGATGGGCTTATCGATGCGATAGTTTACAGGCTGTATGGGCTGACTGAGGATGAGATAAATATCGTGGAAGGAAGTATTTCAGGAGAAAAGAATGCAGAAGGCTCAAAAACCTAAAATCCTAATCAATACTTCATCATGGATAAATATCTTTGAAATCGGGCTTCATTCTTATCTGATTGACAATTTCAAAGTCCATACCACTCCAAAAGTAGTTGAAGAAATCAAAGAAGGGGAAGATTTTGCACAGGATGCAAAAAAATTCATTGATTTTGTGGAAAAAAAACACATTCAGGTGTTACAAAAAAGCAAAATTCCAGAAGAAATAAGGCATGAGATAAGCATTACTTCAGGCGAAATTGAACTCGCGTCAGCAGCTTTTAATGAAAACGATTTTATAGTGCTGATAGACGATGCCAGAGTTTACAGAGTACTTGAAAGAGTGGGAATAAAATATATATCATCAGTGCATATTGTTATTGATGCCTGTTTAACCGGCAGCATTGGAAAAGAGCAAGCCCTTCTTATGCTCGATAAACTTAGAATATCAATAAGTGACAAAGTTATCGAAAAAGCAAAAGATGTGATACTAAAATGGAAATAACTGTAAATCTCAAGGATGATTATCTAAAATGGCTGCGTGAGATCTCAACAGAGACTTCAACCGAAAAAGAAGAACTCATAAAATCCTCTATTATAAAATATATTCAGGAATATAAACTCCGAAAAGCCGTCAGGAAATATTCCGAAGGTTCGGTCTCATTGGGAAAAGCATCAGAAATAGCTGGTCTACCCAAGAGATTTTTCATGTATAAACTTCAGGAGATTGGAATTCCGTTGAATCTGTCGGAAAGTGATTTTATAAAAGGCATGGATACTTTAACCAAAGCCAGAAAATTGAAAAAATCATCCTGATACTTGCGGCTTCCAGATATGGAAAAAATCAAAGTAATTCTCAACCGCGAATCAAACACTCTTGACGTATGGTTTGACGACCCTGAGAAGGAATTCATAAGCGAAGAAACCGGAGAAGAAGTAATACTCAAAAAAGATAAGAATAACAGGGTCATCGGGTTTGAAAAATTGAATCTTTCAATCGATAAAAAAGTGAATATTCCGGTAGAAGTTATGGCGACCTGAGCTGCGAATCCCCGCATCTCCTTCACACCCGCCGCGCCGCCCTCTTTGGGGAAGCGAAAGCGCTGTACTCTTCGGAGGCGCCGGAAAGTCAAAAGATTTTGTTTTCGTGGGGATTACTTCTCCTTTTATTAAGGGTGGGGAGGAGCCAAAAAAAGAGGTTATGGATATAATCCAGTGGTATGTGGAGAGTTTGGCTCCTCTTAGTTAATAATATGTATTTATTTGACATAAATACACCGATGATTTTTGAGTTTTTATTCGGTTTTTAAAGCATTAATTAAGTTTTTTATCGTTTTTTATTGGTTAATTATAAGTTTTATTTAAATCAAAGCTATTGCACTAAAAATAAACAAAATTCATGCCATATAAACTAATATAACTATGTCATTTCTGATGACCAATGTAATCGGCGCCAGAAAAATGAGGAGGCTTCTAACCTGAATTATCCATCTTCTTTTAGAAAGGATACTTTTCCCGTTAGTGTGGGGCGGCTGCATGTGTTCCGTTCAAGCTGGAAGATACACCTCCAACTGAGGGCACACATCCTACGAAAATCCTTATATCATCGAACACATAATTTCCTTATTAGTGGGGAAAATCCGATGAAAATGAATCCTGTGTACATATTGAATCGAAATCGGAGGAATAAAGTTAGGAGAAACGATTATGAGAAAACTTATTGTAACCACATTTGTAACGCTTGACGGCGTTATGCAGGCGCCCGGGGGGCCTGAAGAAGATCCGACCGGCGGTTTTACCTATGGCGGATGGTCGTTCAATTACTGGGACGATATTATGGGGCAAGTAATGGGCGAATTAATGGCAAGGCCGTCTGAGTTATTATTGGGCAGGAGGACGTATGAAATCTTTGCGGCGTACTGGCCACATATCAAAGATGACCCGGTTGCTGACAAATTGAACAGCGCCAGGAAGTATGTTGTCTCAAGAACTTTAGATGAAGTGAAATGGAATAATTCCTCACTGATAAAGGGAAACGTGGTGCAGGCAATAAGAAATCTCAAGGGACAAAAAGGCCCTGAGATCCAGGTGCACGGCAGCGGCAATCTTATTCAAACGCTGCTTGAACACAATCTTATAGATGAGTTTAAGGTGTGGATTTTCCCGGTTACGATAGGGAAGGGAAAACGGCTATTCGGCGGAGGAACACAGCCGGCCGGTCTCAAGCTTATCGATAGTAAAATTTCCACCACCGGTGTCATAATCGCTACCTATGAACCAGCCGGAGAACTCAAGACCGGCTCATTTGCCGATGAGAGCAAAGATTAGAAAACTTATAGGAGTAAAATTATGGCAACTATCAAACAAAAAATCACACCATCTTTATGGTTTGACAGGGAATGTGAAGAAGCAATAAAGTTTTATGTTTTCATATTCAGCAAAAACCCTGCTTCGGCAGGCTCGTCAAAGATTGTGAGCATCCAACGATATCCTGAAGGACAACAGGTGGGTCCGATGAAAGATATGGGAGGAAAAGTGTTGACTGCTGTATTTGAGCTTGAAGGCCAGCGATTTATGGCGCTTGACGGAGGCCCGATCTTCAAATTCAACGAATCGGTATCATTCTATGTTGAGTGTGGAACACAGGAAGAAGTGGATTATTTCTGGGAGATGCTTTCAGCAGTTCCAGAATCGGAACAATGCGGCTGGCTGAAAGACAAATTTGGTCTTTCATGGCAGATTATCCCAAAGCAATTAGGTGAGTACCTTTCAGATCCAGATAAGGAGAAGGCAGGACGAGTCATGCAAGCAATGCTTCAGATGAAGAAACTTGATATTGCGGAACTT
>JBGPUU010000023.1:0-30967 GCA_041491305.1 Candidatus Methanoperedens sp. | reverse complement strand
ACTTTCAATGGCGGTTTCATGGAGCCTCTCTCCCAGAGTTTCTCGTTAATAGTCTTATCAATCTTAACTTCTTTTAAATCGGTCTTCAGGTGCTTTGCAAGATATGCCCTTACTTTTCTTGCTGCGCTCTCTGCTCTCTTCCAGCGCGGGACTTTCCTTGCATCTGAAAGCGGAATCGTATATATTCTTTCAATGTCTGCCATATTAATCACCTTAAACATCCAGCGTGCTGCGTCTCCAGTTGCGTCTCTTTGGATGTGTCATAACGTTTCTTTGTGTTTTAACAATAACCCATGCAGGAACGCGCTGGTTCTGGTTCTGCGCTTTTGCCAGCCGTTTCTTCTTTCCTTTTGTCTTTTGCGTCATAAAAAATTCACCGGATAATCTTAAATTGGGAATATCCATAAGGTATTGGTTTATTGATAAAGCTTTTGGCGATAATCTATTTATATTCTCCTGCCATCTAAAATCCTCGCGTGGTGAATATACTTATGACAAAAACATCAAAGCTTTCAGGTTTTTATAAATTAAGCCCGGAGGACAGGCTGAAAATAGTATCCGAATTCTCAGGTCTTACGGAGGAAGAGGCTTCGTGCATCAGCGCGACAGGCGCTCTCTCTCTTGAAGCAGCAGACCGCATGGTAGAGAACCTCATAGGGGTCATGGAAGTACCTATGGGCGTGGCTGTCAATTTCATGATTAACGGCAGGGATTACCTCATTCCCATGGCTATAGAAGAACCCTCTGTGATAGCCGCTGCCAGCAACTCTGCCAAGATGGCACGGGAAGGCGGGGGGTTTACGACGAGCAGTACCGGCCCTGTGATGATAGGACAGATACAGGCTGTGGGTATTGCAGACCCGAACGGCGCCAGGATGAATATACTTGAGAAAAAAGACGATATTATAAGGCGCGCAAACGACGTTGACCCTGTTCTTGTCAAGTTCGGAGGCGGGGCAAAGGATGTGGAAGTAAAAGTGATAGACACGCCTGAAGGCAAAATGGTAATCACTCACCTGATTGTGGATTGCAGGGACGCCATGGGCGCCAATGCTGTAAATACCATGGCTGAAACCGTAGCTCCTTATATCGAGGAGCTGACCGGCGGAAGAGTGTACCTTCGAATCATCTCAAATTTTGCAGATAAGCGTATCATGAGGGCAAAAGCGGTATTCACAAAGGAAGCTATAGGAGGCGAGGAGGTCGTGGACGGCATCCTGGCAGCTTATCACTTTGCTGCGGGAGACCCTTACAGGGCGGCAACGCACAACAAAGGCATCATGAATGGGGTAAGCGCGGCTGTACTCGCTACAGGTAACGATACCAGGGCAATCGAGGCTGGAGCGCACGTCTATGCAGCCCGAAGCGGCATATACAGGCCGCTTTCATGCTATGAGAAAAATGCAAACGGAGACCTCATAGCCACAATTGAAATGCCAATGGCAGTAGGTCTTGTTGGAGGCGCTACGAAGACAAACCCGATTGCACGCTCTGCAGTAAAGATTCTCGGGGTCAAGACAGCGACAGAAATGGGCGAGGTATTTGCAGCCCTTGGACTGGCGCAGAATTTCGCAGCACTGAGGGCGCTTGCTACCGAAGGAATCCAGAGGGGGCACATGGGGCTTCACTCAAGGAATGTTGCGATACAGGCAGGCGCGACCGGCGAACTGGCGGATAAGATTGCCGAGATCATGGTCAAAGAAAGGAAGGTCAGGGCAGACAGGGCAAAAGAACTGCTTGACGAGCTAATGAAGGGAAAGAAATAGTATCCATCCTTATCAGGTTAATTATTTAGCACAGGAATACTAATATTTATTATAAGGAGAGGGATACATTTTGAGATTTGAAAATAAATTATTAAGAGATATAATGACAAGAGGGGTTGTAACAGTATCTATAAATGATAATGTCAAGCAGATTACTAAGTTACTGAGTAAAAAGGATATTTCAGGTGTTGCTGTCATAGGGGATGACGGTAAAGCTGTGGGTGTAATATCTGAAATGGATATACTTAAAATAATAGGAATAAAAGACTGGGAAAATATGACCGCAGAATCTATTATGACCCCTAACCTCGAAACAGTCGAACCTACATCTACACTAATGGAAGCTGCAAATATAATGAAGAGGAAGCATGTGCATAGATTACTTATTCTTTCAGAGAGAGGAATGGGAATATCACAAAAGCCGATTGGTATATTGAGTGCGAGCGATATTGTAAGAGAGGCGGCAAGGGAATAAAATCAAAGTTCCTGGTTATTATTTGAAGTCATCTATTCTCGTTTTTTCATCCGGCACAAGCCCGCAGCACATGCCATAATAGTTTATTTCATAACCATTTTCTTTTGCAAAAGCAATCGTTTGCATAGTCGGGGCAGCAATGCCGCTCACGCCGCATGTGAGCGCGATTTTTTCTATTTCATCCCTGTCTTTCCCGCTTGAATGGGCGCACCCGAGTACAACGGGCGTTTCGGGGAACATTTCTTTTGCTTTTTTGATAACTTTTTCAAAATCGGAAGGTCTGGGCTTGATATGAGCCATCGGCGTGCCGGAGACAGGCATCAATCCCGTTATTATTATGGTGGTCGGATTGATTGAACTTATGAGTTCAAGCGCCCGGTATTCCCCTCTCAATTCGCCAAAGTGCAGTCCCACGCAAACATGGGGGAATAGTATGAGACCTGACGTTTCTATAGCGCGGAGGCTGTCCGTGTATTCCTTTTCCGAAACATCAAGACCATAAACATCTCTTACCGTGGCCATGTCGCCAATTACGTCAAAACCAATGCCGTCAAGTCCCGAATCTTTTAGCACGGAAGCCTCGGTGATTGAAATAAAACCTGTGTGCGCAATAAGAATCAAGTCTGTTTTTTCCTTTAGTTTTTTTATTGCAGGAATTAAGTTTATTATCGGCACACGTCCCCGTTCGTCGCAGCCGCCTGTCAGGAGTATGCCTTTTGCCCCTTTTCTGTAAAGGCCGAGGGCTTTCTTTTCAAGCTCATCGCAGGTCTTTGCAGGAACCAGCGCTTCAAGTAATTTGCCTTTACAGTGCTGGCACATGAGGGCGCAGGAGCTTCCTGTAATCGAGAGCGAAGGGAAAAGAGATGAGGTGATGAAGAAGTTGATTTTTTTAACTCTATTTTCAGGCATATTTATCTTACAGTGCTGTGTGCTAAAGAGAATCAGGGAAACTTAAATAATACTTGCTTCTTAATAAGCTTGCATGCTCAAAGAAGAAATCTGGATTGAGAAATACCGCCCGAAAAAACTGGATGATGTTGTGGGGCAGGTTGAAGTAATAAAGCGCCTTAAATCCTATATCCAGGCAAGGAACCTTCCGCATCTTCTTTTCTCAGGACCTCCGGGGGTGGGGAAAACCGCATCGGCCATATGCGTGGCGCGTGAGCTTTTTGGAGAATCATGGGCCAACAACTTCACCGAGTTAAACGCCAGCGATGAGCGCGGCATCGATGTGGTGAGGAATAAAATCAAGAACTTTGCAAGGACGGCGCCTCTTGGTGAAGCAGAATTCAAGATAATTTTCCTCGATGAAGCCGATGCTCTTACTTCTGATGCGCAATCCGCGCTCCGAAGAACCATGGAAAAATACACAGCTTCATGCCGTTTTATTCTCTCATGCAATTATTCTTCAAAAATTATTGAACCCATCCAGTCAAGATGTGCGGTTTACAGGTTCAAACCGATATCAAGCGCGGCTGTTGAAGAAAGAGTGAGGCAAATCGCCAAAATTGAAGGCGTGACTCTCACGGATGACGGGATGGAAGCAATACGTTATGTGGCTGCAGGCGATATGAGGCGCGCCATAAACGCCCTCCAGGCTGCTGCCATGCTTGACAAGACTGTCAATATGGATGCAATTTACAAGACGACAGCTACTGCAAAACCCGAAGAAGTAGTGGAATTGATAAAACTCGGTCTTGAGGGCAATTTCATGAAAGCCCGAGCGCAGCTTGATTACCTCTTGATTGAACAGGGGCTTTCGGGTGAAGACATAATAGGACAGATATACCGCGCCATGTTTGATATGACGATTCCCGACAAGCTGAAAGTGGACCTTATTGACCGCATCGGTGAAACCGATTTCAGGATGGCAGAGGGCGCAAACGAGCGGATACAGCTTGAAGCACTGATAGCTCATTTTATTCTCTGCGGTGCAAGCAAAAAATGACTCTTGAAGCAACACTTTTGAATCTTTTCAGCTTTATTCCGCCATGGCTTGCGGTCATCCTGATTGCAGCGCTGCCAGTTGCAGAACTTCGGTTATCTATCCCAATTGCGATACTGAAACCCCCTTATGGATACGGGTTTGACCCGCTAACCGCTTTTGTCCTCTCAATTATCGGCAATATGTTACCTGTAATACCATTGCTTCTCTATCTTGAACCTGTCTCGAATTATCTGCGGCGATGGAATACCTGGGACAGGTATTTTACATGGTTGTTCAACAGGACCCATCATAAGCACAGCGGCGAATTTGAAAAATACGGGTCAATCGGGCTTGCGGTATTCGTAGGAGTGCCCCTGCCTGCTACGGGCGCGTGGACAGGCTGCGCGGCAGCTTTTGTTTTTGGCTTCAATTTCAAGAACGCCCTCCTCGCGATATTTGCAGGTGTTTTAATGGCGGGAATAGTGGTCACAGTGTTAACAGTTACGGGAATAAATATATTTAATAGAGTATAGTTTTCTTCAAAACATTTATCCATTTATAATGCATTATATAGCCTGTTAATTGAGAGAGTATATAACATCTATTTGAGAGAGACCATTCATGGGAAAAAGAACTCGTATTATAAATGAACCATCAGATATTGTCCCGCTTCTTCGTGCATTCGGTTCTGATGCACATAAAAAAGTTTTCGATTGCCTCCAAAACGGCTGGAAAACCGAAGAGGAGATAGAGAAAGAAATTGGATTTACACCGCGTGAAAGTCTTGATATTCTGAAGAAGAGCGGATTTGTCGAGAGCAAGTGGCGAATGCCGCAGCCCGGGAAAAC
Organism: Candidatus Methanoperedens sp.; assembly: GCA_041491305.1. Lineage (GTDB taxonomy): Archaea > Halobacteriota > Methanosarcinia > Methanosarcinales > Methanoperedenaceae > Methanoperedens. The sequence goes on along the minus strand of JBGPUU010000023.1, from coordinate 25,951 downwards.
CCCTGAAAAAGAATATCATTCGTCTTATTCAAGGGTCCAGGTCAATTTCCAGTGCACTGTTGAAGATTTAAGCGACATGATAATGGTCACTTTTAAAAGCGATAGCGAAATAAGGGATTATATTGAGATAATAGAGAAAGAAGTCAAAGCCGGTAATCAATCAATGAACGGTCTGCAGAGGGTGGTAGATAAGAGTATTATGTTCATCCGAGCCGTCGCAAGGCGTTCACATATCCTTTCAGTGAAAGGACAGAGGATTGAACTGTTCGGGGAAACCGAATGAAAAACTTATGCAACCCCAACACTGCATAAAGGGGCGTAACCCTTTATGATACTGCGGAGTAAAAAAGAGATAACTAAATTCCAGATTCTTGTTGAAATAGCCGCGCACCAGCCTGATGTAATGCAGAAAGAGATTGCCAATAAGATCGGCATAACTCCGCAGGCGGTTTCGGAATATATCAAAGACCTTGTTTCTGATGGGCTTTTATACTCAGACGGCAGGGTGCGTTACCGTGTTACCAAAAAAGGCATTGAGTGGGTCCTTGAAAGGGCGCAGGAGCTGAAAAAATATGCGCGCTTTGTTATGGAGGATATTGTAAGCCACGTCTCGGTCGCGACTGCAATTGCCATGGAAAAATTTAAAAAAGGACAAAAGGTCTCTCTCTGGATGGAGAACGGTTTGCTGTATGCAGGCTTAAAAGGCGATGTCACGGGCACTACAATATCAGACGCAGTGGAAGGAGAAGATGTCGGGGTGACGGATTTGAAGGGCATGATAAGTTTTGCGCCGGTCAATATTACCATTTGCAAGGTGCCAAGGGTAGAGAAGGGCGGTTCCCGGAATGTGGATTACGAGATGCTAAAAAAACACGTTGAGAATAAGCCGTATATCGCAGCGATAGGCGTTGAAGCGCTGGTTTCTCTTCGTAAAATCAATATCCAGCCCGGCATTCTCTTCGGAGCTAAAGAATCAGTGGTGGAGGCTGCATTTCATGGGCTGTCCTCTCTCGTGGTTTCGGTGGACGAGGAAGTTCCTTCGCTGCTCAACAGGCTTGAGTCCGAGGGGTTAAATTACGAAGTAGTGGATTTGGGGAAATAGTGGTCACAGTTTTTTATAGATGATTACCCTAAGTTTTTCTATTATCGCCAGAATTTCTTTCATTTTTCTTTCCAGATACTCATCGGTTACGAAAAATCCGTTATAAGCGATACGATTTCTTGTCAATCTCAGGTCATCAAGGAGTGAAATCTCATGTCTTTTGAATTCCGGGTAATTTTTCTCCAGATATTCTATCAGCTTTTTATGCGCCCCTTCTCCCTGCGTCTTGTAACCATCCAAAAGTAAAATGACTGTAACAAGCTCCCGAATGACCTCATAATATTCCTTAAGTACATTGGATGGATATTTTTTGGTGTCTATTGCGCTTATCATTTCCAGTGTGGTTTCCACCATTTTCAAGATGGATTTTGCCTTTTCCCTGTCAGGGATGGTTTTTATGATGCCTTCTTCCATCAGAACACCTTCAGGTAGCCTTTTAAAATTGTCCCATTTATTATGTTGTTTTTCAATTCGTTGCTGAGTTCACCAAAATCGTTGCTAAATAACAGGCTGATTTTTCTTTTTATTTTTTTCTCGAAATCCTGTAAGTCCATCTTTCTTTCTTTGCACATCAGGTATAAGTCTATATCGCTTTTTATTGTATCTTCGCCTCGTGATGCAGAGCCGAACAAAATTATAACGTCAGGCATGCATTTGCTATCAAGAAACTCTATTAAGCCTGAGTCTTTTAAGGTCATTATTGTATCTATTTTTTTCAGGAACCTGAATTTTTCGCTGTCCATGTTCGCCTGATAAACAGGATATGCATGTATCCTGTGTTTGGATATTATAATCAGTTCTTCATTAACCAGTTCGTTCAGATACCGCTTTACAGAGGTTGTGGCAAGTTTTGTAATTCTGCCAATCTCTCTTAATTGAAATCCTGCGCCTTCAGGATTCGGGTTCTCAAAGAAGACCTTAAGCACTTTCCATTTGTTATATTTTTGTAACATATGTGACAATATTGTAACAATTGTAATATAAATGTTTCACTTGCCGAATCTTTATATTGGAACCTGCATTGGCAGTTCATGGCAAAGGAGGTATACGTGCCCACATTTTAGGCACCACATTGTTATTCTGTTTTATGATATTCCAACGGATGCACGAGAACGCCTATCGCCTTCAGTCACGGACTCGATTGAAATCGGGAGCATCCACGCCGATGCATGAGGGTTTTATGATTTCTTTCTTATTCTGGAAAATATCGACAAAGGAGGCACAAAACTTTATCGAAAGTATAAAGCCATATACCAACAATTAACAATAACTTATGAAGTATGGAAAGATAAAAAAAGTTTTGTTAGTAATAATTTTAATGGAACTATCATACATATTCTATATATGGGGTGTAATAGAACTAAATATTTCGAGGGTGAGTGATGTGTGGTTCGCAATAATTACTGGAATAGTTGTTGCAATTGTTATCCTTTTGTTCAAAGATGAAAAAAGTGCTGAGGAGGTGATAGATAAAGAAGCGGAACGCAAAAATGAAAAGATAAGAACATCTGGGACTCTTTTATCAGAGATTAAAGCAAATCGAAATCAATTACAACCAATATCAGACATTGTCGATAAAATGGTGAGTAATTATATTGAAACTTCCGAAGAAGAAAACGCACTTCCAAATCAATTAATTCTGAACACAAATATTTATTCCGCTTTATCAGAAAAATTAGGATTATTAGATAGTAGTAGTAGAACCCAATTGGTTCAATATTACTCCGAACTCAAACACGTCGAAGAAGAATATAATAAATTAGAGCTGATTCACGGCGAGACTTATACATCTTTGTTATGTCTTCAACTAAAAGAAGCTTCTAAAACTAAAATATTTAAACCGGGGTGGCATGAAATAGAAGAATTCTTCAGACGTACAAAAAAAGTATATGATTTGGGTGAAGAACTGATAAAAGACTTAAATGAATAATATGCGTGCCTATGATTCCTATCGCTTGAGGTTGTATTTGGGTATGGGAAAATATGGGCACGAAGAAACAGTATGTTTATGATAATAACATTTATATAATTAACAATAAGAAGGTGAAATGAGTATGAATAATTACAGAACCTTTAACGGCTGAGGTTCGCTTTCATATCCTCTATCTTCTGTCGATATTCAATAGCTTTTGAATAACTCTCATTTAACTTTACCATATAACGATCTCGAGTAATATACTCACATTCTGCTCGATTTTGTGCTTCTCTGACGGCTGGATTCATATCCAAGTTACGAGTTTCAGTATTACATGTTCTGTCGTAAGGTGTATCCTGTGCTTTTTTAATGTGATAGAATACCAGATACCATGTATTTTCTAATTCGTTCTTATCTTTCGGGATGCTTATCAACCATTCATCGATTGTCATGTTTTTAGATATCGCATTGTACTCTGATTGCGTTACTGTTTTTCCTGGAGGTGGTCGAAGAATATCATAGTATGCAGAGTACTCTTCATATTTGGCTTGATTCCATCCCATTTTTTCCGCTTGTGTTTGCGATAATTCAATACATCCTGTAATTACAATTAAAGCGATCAAATATAAGAATATATATTTTTTTGTCATTCTGCCACCTTCGTATAACAAGGACAGATGATATTTATGCTTTCCGATTCCCTTTTCCGTGCCCTTTTTCAGTACAATTATGGATGCATATAACAAGCGTGGATGCAGTCACTACCTCGGATTAGAAATCCGAAAGGCATCAGGAGGATGCTCGATGGTTTTGGATTTATTTCGGTTTACTTGCTTTGTATAGCAATATTCAGGCGCATAATCATTCTTTTGTATCTTCATTACAGCATGCTCAAACGAGAGAAATCGCTCTGAGAAATGTTCGAAATGGCTGCGAGTCATAACATTATATAGTTTAATGAAATATTCCAAGTGATTATCTTGAGTGATGAATTATGCCAGATTGAGATGAATGATGGAAACCCATGTGGAAGGCAGATGTATAAAGATAAGAAGAAGTGTATCTTTCATCTCGAAAATAAGTCAGATGATGATGCGAAAATATTCGAAATAGCATTCTGGAAAGAATTGGATAGGATGGAAAATGATAAGGATATTAGAGAGTTGGATTTTACACGTTTTATTTTTCCTGCTCGGATAGATTTTCATGGTCATTTGTTTGAAAAACATGTAAATTTCTCGGATGCTCAATTCAATGATATAGCGGTTTTCTCGCAGGCTCATTTCAATAATATAACCGTTTTTTCAAATGCTCACTTCAACAAAAATGTAAGTTTCGCAGGAACTCATTTCAATAAACATGTATCTTTCCAAATTACTCATTTCAAAAAATCAGCATATTTCAATGGTACTGAATTCCATAGTGGAACATTTTATAATGCAGTTTTTTGGGATGCGGGTTATTTCATTGGTACTAAATTTCTTCCCAACAAAGAAAATATAAATCTCTTTGGAAATGGAAGACCCTTTGATGAATTAATTTTCTTTGAAGACGTCAAATTTCACCAGCCAAAGGATGTAAGATTTCATAACATTGATTTGAGTAATGTTTCTTTTATGAACACAAATGTAACCGAGGTCGAATTCTTGGATGCGAATTGGGCAAAAAAAAATGGACGGCTTGCAGTTATAGATGAAACCCTGATCGAAAAAAAGCCTTATTCGACTACTTATGGTGCTGTGGCTCAATTATATCGCAGGCTCAGATTGAATTATGAAAACAATTACAGATTTAGCGAAGCAGGGGAGTTTTTTATAGGTGAAATGGAAATGCTAAGGCTTGATGTAAATAAAAACAATGAAAAAAAAAGTAATATTGTTTTACGGCTCAAGAAAAATGTTTCTTTTTTAGGTCTCTATAAACTTCTGAGCCTCTACGGTGAAAGTTATATTCGCCCTATGATTTGGGCTTTAATTGTTATAGTCTCTTATCCAATGTTAATGCACTGGTTATTCGATGCCTCTTTGCCTCAATCTGATGATTTCCTATATACCTATTTAAGAACAAGTGCTGCTTCTTTTCTCCAGATGGACAGCACATATATAGGAGAAAGGGTAATCGGCTTTCTGTTGCTCGGCTTGCTTTTCATCGCTTTAAAAAGGAAGTTTGAAAGAAAGAAATAAAGATAAAGGATATGTGCGCCTGATTTTCAGGTTGTGGAAGGTAGCTGTGGCTTCCTATCAACTTATCCGAGCATGATGATTCCGTGTGGATGCAGTCACCATACCCCGTACTTAATGATACACGGGCTTGTTAGCGTTTTTGGCCTATAAAGCTTTCTCATTGGATGAGCAATTCTGCGTGGAAATGTATTTCTCTACAACTTCCCAGCCCTGCCCAACAGAACCGTGATAACAGCCCGGAGCCCAGAGATGCTCATCACACCATTCACGAAGATGCGGGACTAAAAATCTCAAACTTTTATCCGATGGTTTTTTATCTTTTATTGCCATATAGCATTTATTCCATCGGTCAGGTTGATGAACCCGTCTAAAAAAGAATAATTTTGGGTCGTCAAAGAAGGAGGCTTTATGGAACTTGAATTTGCGCCCCATGTTGAAGAAATAAAAAGGGCGCTCGATAACGAAGTAGATGAAAGTAATATTACTGCGGATTTAAAAAAGCTGCTTGAATTCAGGGTACCGCTTAGCGAAGCTAAGAGAAGCCTGATTAAGAAATACGGCGGCGGGGAAAAAACTATAATCAAGAAACTCAAGGATATACAAATAGGGGACCGCAACATCGAAGTAACCGGGCAGGTTCTGGAAATTGCCAAAAAAACGGTTAATATAAAAAATATGGAAAAGACACTTTTTTCAGGGACTATATGCGATGAGACGACTGCAAGAAGTTTCACTGCATGGTCGGATTTTGACCTTAAAGCGGGCGATGTAGTAAGGGTCACACAGGCTTATGTGAGAAACTGGCAGGAAAGGCCTGAGATAAATTTCGGGAACAAATCAAAAGTAACAAAACTCACTTCAAAGATTGAAATCAACCAGGAAAGCGAGATTAAAAAACTTGCAGAATTAAAGGACGGGGATATTAATGTACATGCCGTGTTCACCATCCTGAATATGGAAACTCATGATATCAATACAAAAGACGGCGCTAAAAAAATCATAGGCGGCATCGCCGCAGATGAAAAAACCAAAATTCCATTTACGGCATGGGTAATACTTCCCGAACTTGCAGCCGGGAACACGGTTGAAGTGAAAAACGCTTATATCAGGTCATTCCGGGGTGTTCCCTCCCTGAATATCAATGAGAACAGCACGGTAATGAAACTCGATACGAGGATGGAATATAAAGAAGCCGGCAGTGCCAGAATAGGAGATATCATCGAAAAAGACGGGGCTTACGATATTGTAATCGAGGGGAACATCCTTTCCATAAGACCCGGGTCGGGATTGATAGCCCGCTGTCCTGAATGTTCACGTGTCATCCAGAAAGGCATGTGCCGTGTCCACGGTAAAGTGGATGAAAAAATGGACATGCGGATCAAGGCAATAATCGATGACGGAACAGGGGCGCTGACACTCGTTCTCGATGCCAGTCTCACGCAGAAAATATGCGGATATACAGTCGAAGAAGCGCAGAAGATGGCAAAAACAGCCATGTCCCAGAAAGCCGTGGAAGATGAAATCAAAAAGAAACTTATCGGTAAAATTCTCGCTGCAAGGGGCAATATGTCAAAAGGCGAATTCGGGATTACGCTTGTGGCAAATGATGTATGGGAACCGCAGGAAATAACCCGGGAAAAAGCAAATGAACTGCTCGGGAGGATAGGGGGATAATATGGAAAAGACTGAAAAGATAATGGACAGGGAAATTGCATGGCGCATATTTGCCCACGAGTTTAACAGGTCAAATCTTCATGTCAGTGAAGGGGATGAGCGCGCCCCGAATTATATTATTACGCCAACAGGAGTAAAGTGCAACAGGCTATTTATTGTCGGTGTAGTCACCGAAGTTGAGAATATCGGCAAGGATAATAATCTCTGGCGCGCGCGCATAGCAGACCCCACTGGCGTGTTCACCGTTTATGCAGGGCAGTACCAGCCCGAAGCTGCTATTTTTTTGTCTGAATTGCAGGTGCCTGCATACGTAGCGATTGTGGGGAAAGCAAGAAAATACGAACCCGAGGACGGCAGCGTCTATATATCGGTCAGGCCAGAGGAAATAAATACGGCTGATGAAAAGCAGAGGGATAGATGGGTTCTGGATACGGCAGAGCGCACGCTGGAGCGCATAAAACTGATGGAAGAAGCCTCAAACTCCGGTTTATCCGGGAATGAATTGAGGGAATTTTTGCAGAAAAAAGGAGCAAGTCCCCTGCTTGCTGATGGGGCAGCGCGTGCGCTCCAGCATTATAAAAACCTGGATAAAATCAAGCTGGAACTTAAAAACGCCGTAATCCATGCAATAAAGACGATTACTTCAGAGAGCGGTGCCCAGAAAAAGACAGTTGGGAAGGAAGAGGTGGGAAGCATGCAAGTGAGTGATAACTCGCAGAGTTCCATCAATGAGCCTCTTGAACAGGAACTCAAGATGGAAGAAATCAAAGAAGAAATTGAAATGGAAAGTATCCAGGAACCCACCATTTCCGAGCCCGAAAAGACTCCTGAACCCAAAGAAGCCATTGCAGCCATAATCGACAAACTTGATACAGGGAAGGGAATTTCTTATTCTTCGGTTGTTGAAACCGCGATGAATGCGGGTATTAAGCCGGAATCCGTGGAGGCCGGTATTAAGGAGCTTATGGATGAAGGAAGATGCTATGAGCCGAAAATCGGGGTGCTGCGGAAAGTCTGAGAATGGAAATCAATCCTTTATTAAATGAACCGGCTCTTATCGTTGAAAACACCAAAAAGACGCTTGTGATCGCCGATGTGCACCTGGGGATAGAGTGGGAGCTTTACCACCGCGGTTTTTCTATTCCCAGCCAGGTTGAGAAGCGCAAGAAACGCATCTGCGATTATATTGAAAAAGTAAACCCGGACAGGATAGTACTTCTCGGGGATATCAAACACAACGTGCCCAGGACATCATGGCAGGAAAAGAAGGAAGTCCCGGATTTCCTGAGGGCAATAGCTACGTTAGCGCCGGTGGATATAGTTCCAGGCAACCACGACGGGGATATAGATACTCTCATCCCTGAAAACGTGACGATTCATGAGATGAGGGGTTTTGTGCTTGACGGCGTGGGTTATTTCCACGGTCATACATGGCCCGGCGCCGAATTGCTATCAGCATTGCATGTTGTAATGTCGCACAACCATCCCACGATAAGGTTCACAGATACTCTTGGCCATGCTGTTTCTGAGGAGGTATGGATACGGACGCATTTTATCGAAAAAACTATCATGGAATATTATGGCGATATTGTGTGGAACGACCCGGAGGTTATAATAATGCCGGCATTTAATGAATTATGCGGGGGAATACCTTTTAACGAATCAATTCATGAAGAACTGCTTGGCCCGGTCTTTGCTCATCATGCAATCGAGCTTGAAAAAGCAACCGCATACCTGCTTGATAGCACGAACCTCGGCACAATCGGGAGCATCAGGAAGCTCGGGATAACAAGGCTGCGCAGGAACAGGAAAAGATGAAATCACATATTATGAAATCCTCAAATACTGCATGGGAACAGGATAAAAATTACATTTTCTGGTGCCGCAAGTGCAATATCCCTTTGCTTGAGGAAGAGTGCGGCATATGCCATGAAAAAGGCGACCAGATCGAGCTTTCCCAGCCCGGAGATATTCGTTTTTCCTCGCAGCATGAAAGAAAAATATTCGACAGCCTGATGCTGGAGCTTTTTGGCAGCAATCCTCTTGCAGGAAAACTCATTCTTTTAAATAAAATCCCGGGCGAGGATAAGACAGATGAGATTCTTGTTGATGGAATTCGTTTCGGCGTATTGAGATTCGATATGAAGGAACTCACTTTCAAGCTCGACTTCCTGGTTGAAGGGGCTTCTGCGCTCATAAATTCAGGAATATCAAGTAAACTGGTTAAAATCTCCTCAGGCGGGCGGCATTTGAGCGGGAAAAACATCGACGGGAGCGAGGTTCTTGAATGCTCTGATGACATCAGGAAAGGCGATACCGTTCTTGTAATTGCCAGGAATTTAGGCGGGTTTGGCATAGCATATCGCGATAGCTTTGAATTGAAAAATCCCGGGCATGCGTTAAAGGTCAGGAAAATCGAAGCTCAAAAAGTGAGTTTCCTTCCAGGGAATCCATCCATGGATGAAATTATCCGCGCCAATGCGCCTCACATGAAAAGGCTTGTCAGGGATGCTGTAAATACCATCAGGGGAATCGCAAACCAGAAAGAATTCAGGGACTCTTCGGTATATGTTTCTTTTTCAGGCGGCAAGGACAGCCTAACAACGCTTGACCTCACGCGAAGTGCAGTGAAAAAACCCATAAAGGTATTTTTTGCAAACACTGGCATAGAATTTCCGGAAACCGTGGAGTTTGTAAGAAGGTTCTGCAAAGAAAACAGTATCGAGCTTATAGAAGTTGAAACAAAAGAGGCTTTCTGGGAGAATCTTCCGAGTTTCGGTCCTCCTGCCAAGGATTTCAGGTGGTGCTGCAAGGTCTGCAAGCTTGCGCCTATCAATTCCGTCATAGAAGAATGCACGCGCGGAGGGGGAAAGTGTTTGACAATTGACGGGAAAAGGAAATACGAGTCCTTTACACGCTCGCGGATAGCCCCGAAAGAGGAGAACCCGTTCATTCCCGGACAGGTGAGCGTGTTCCCGATACGCGACTGGCGCGCTATCGAAGTGTGGCTCTATATCTACTACCGCAAACTTGAATTCAATCCATTGTACGAACTTGGTTTTGAACGCGTTGGATGCTGGCTCTGCCCTGCTGAACTCAGCGCCGAATATTACAGGGTAAGGGAATTGCATCCTGAATTGTTTGGGCGCTGGAATGATTACCTTTTGAACTGGGCAAAAGAGCACGAACTTGCAGATGAATTCATTGAGCACGGATTCTGGCGCTGGAAGGCATTGCCTCCCAAGATGATGCGCCTGGCTGAAGAGCTGAAAATCAGTACGGCATTAAAGGGCAAAAAAGAAGAGTTCGGCATCGTGGTGACAGGCGGAGTTTCGCCCTGCAAGACGGGCGGGTATACGATGGAAGGGAAAGTTTCAGGGCTCACGCTTGATGAAGCACAGAATATCGCCAACATCCTCGGTGATAATGTATTTTCAGAAGACCTCGGTGTACTTTTGGTTAAAACAAAAGGCTCAAGCGTCAAGGTATTCTCATCAGGTCATATCTCTGTGAATGCACCGAATGAAAAAGAGGCGTTGTCGCTTTTCGAGAATGCGGCAAAGCAATTAATCCGGGTGAAGAAATGCACGAAATGCGGAGTGTGCCTGAAAGTTTGTCCTGCCTGCGCTATCGTTATTAAGCCGCAGCTTAAAATAACCAAAGAGTGCACACGATGCGGGAAATGTACTGAATCATGCGTTGTTGTAAAATATTTTGACAGGCTTTTGCCGGAGTTCAGCCAGAGAAATACCGCGCAATCTCAGGCGTCACATAAGATTCAATAATAGCAGCCACAAAAAGAAGAGGTAGAATCCTCACGAGATAAAACCACAGTCCCTGCTTAAATTCCTGTTTCAGATTAGTCCTTTCGCCTTTTAAAAGCCGATACACCTCATACCCGAGCCGAAGCCCGATGGCGGCGCTAAGAAACACCATCGGCAATTCTATGATACCATGGGGAAGGATGGCTGCAAGTACAAAAAGAATCCCTTTTTCTGTTGAAAAAACCTCAGCTACCATGCCCAGGAATAATCCATTCACTGCTATAATAAAAATCGGAATGAAACCAAGACCGATGCCAAGCACAAGAGCCAGCAGGCTGTTAGTTGCATTGTTCTTGAAAATTTCAAGCATTCTTCCAAAAGGGTCAAGTTGTGTAATCCATCCGAACGTCTTCTTAAATAAATCAAGATAATATGTTGATTTTTCCGGGTTTGTTATTGATACCAGTATACCGATAATCAAAAAAGCTATGAAAATCACGGTTACTGCAAGAATATATTTCCTTAAAGAATACAGATATTCGCCATCTCTTTGCATCTCATACCCCCATCAAAATCCGAAGTGTGTTCCTGGTCGCAGGGGAAAGCCCGAGAACCAGTATGGCAAGTTTCATCATGGCTATAAGTTTCCTTTCTTTCTGGGCATCAAATTTGTAATCCAGCATATAAAGCACAGGTATGAACACGAGCAATTTAAGCGGATACATTACAAGCGAGGGGTGGTCAATATAATTTCCTGCCATATCTATAAAAAATGTGGGAGCCACATGCTTTTCATAATATCCGAGCCAGTCAATTCCGATAAATGTAGAAGAGGCATCCAACAGGTGTGTGAAGAGTATACAGATTATGAGTTTATCCGTAAGAAGCGCGAACTTGAATTGCCGGGATACCAGGTATACAATACCGGTCGTTATAACCCCCAAAATCACTATTGCAGCCGCCGGACCAGGGTTCGTTATTTCACCATCCTTCAGGAGCACTGCTATATTGATAGCAGTCCATACAAGCCCCGCATAGCCAAAAAACGCATGGTAATCCTTAATTTTCCCTTTCCGTTCAAGGACAATGGCAAGCACGAGTATACCCACCGTCACTGCAAACATGAAAAAATAGATGATGGGCGTTATAAATAGATATTCAAGCGGCGGCGTGAAGGCTTTTGAATCCTCAAGCACGCGCAGGGATGAGCCCGCAAGAATATACGGGGTCACCGCGATCATGAATCGTGTATCGATGTCTACATCAAGTTTTTCCAGTAACTTTAAGACTCCGAAAAGGCTTATACCAAGCAAAATTGCATAAGTGAGCGTGTCCACAATATTGTAGGACGTATCGTAAATTATGCCGTTTATGTAATACTTATATATATACTGCCAGACGGTATTTATTATATCCATATCGTGACCCTATGAATGAGAAAAACCATAAAAATAAATGGATGCAGCTGCCAAGAAATGTAGTCGTTGGTCATGGTGTTATCAATGACACAGGTAAGGTTTGTAAAGACCTTAAGCTTAATGGGAATGCGCTTATAGTAGCCGGGGGCATGACTTTTAAAGCGGCAGGGAAAACGGTTGCCGTATCTCTTGAAGATTCTGGTTTTAATGTAAATTTTGCGAAGGTTGAAAATCCAACGCTGGATGAGGTCAATAACGTTGAGAAAGTCTCAAAAGAGGTAAAAGCAGAATTTTTATTGGGCGTCGGGGGCGGAAAATCCATTGATATCGCCAAGCTTGCCTCCATGCACCTTGATATACCCTTCATCAGTGTCCCTACGGCGGCATCACATGATGGTATAGTTTCTTCGCGCGCTTCCATTATAAGAAATAATAAAACCGTTTCGGAAGCTGCACAGACCCCTCTTGCGGTTGTGGCCGATACCGGAATCATTGCGGCTGCTCCATACCGCCTTCTTGCGGCAGGATGCGGCGACATTATTTCCAATTACACAGCTGTCCGGGACTGGGAACTTGCGCACAGGCTTCGCGACGAACCCTTCAGCGAATACGCCTCCATAATCTCAAAGCTGACCGCGAAAGTATTGATTGATTCTGCAGGTCTGATAAAGCCGGGACTGGAAGAATCGGCATGGACTGTTATGAAAGCTCTTGTGGCAAGCGGTGTTGCTATGAGTATTGCGGGTTCGTCACGCCCTGCAAGCGGCTCCGAGCACAAGTTCAGCCATGCTCTGGATGAGATTGCCCCTAAACCCGCGCTTCATGGCGAGCAGTGCGGTGTGGGAACGATAATGATGATGTACCTGCATGGCGGTGACTGGCAGGAAATCCGCACAGCACTGAAGGCAATCGGTGCGCCCACAAATGCTTCCGAACTCGGGGTAGGGGAAGAGCATATCATTAAAGCGCTCCTTCATGCACACGAGATTCGTCCTGAGAGATATACCATACTCGGGACAGGACTCACACGGGAAGCGGCCGAGAAAGTGGCAAGGATTACAAAAGTGATATGATTATTATAAAATATTAAAATCAGGAGAATTCATATGGAAGAATCAGATACAATAATAACTTTGATAGGAACAAAACTTGCAAAAGTCGGGAACGAGTTCATTTATAAAGGCGGCGCAAAAGAATGCGATCCGTGTAAACTCAATAAAACATGTTTGAGTCTCAATCCCGGAAGTAAATACAGGATAACCGGTATTCGAACCGGGGGAAAACTTGAGTGTTTTGTGCATGATTCCGGCGTTTGCGCCATAGAGGTAATCGAGGCGCCGATAATGATGGCTGTCGAATCCAGAAAAGCGATAAAAGGCTCAAAAATAGTATATGAACCTGCCTCATGCAATCTTTCATCCTGCGAAAATATCAGGTTATGCCGCCCTTCAGGGCTCAGGTCGGGGGATAAATTCACAATCATGAACGTCGAGGGCGACATAGAAGAGCCATGCAGGAAAGGTTTCTCATTGAAAATGGTGGAAGTTAAAAGGTAATATGCTAAAAAATATAAACCAGGATACGTGTATGGATTGCGGGGCTTCCCTCACGGGTAAAAAGAGGTATCCGGTATATTCAGCGAGACTTGCGGTTCTTGGATACAGGTGCGAAGAATGCAATCAAAAAAGTAAATCCCCGGGGCAAAAAAAGCGGGAAGAAGAAATCAGCAAACTCACAAAAGAAGTGCCTAAACTTGAAAACCCGAACATGGATATCAGGAAGTCAATAAACAAATGATGCATTTTTGGTAAATTATATAACATGATGATTCATATAAACAAAAAAAATGATTAAGAAATGCCCGATTCACGGATTCTTCAGAGGAGAAACCTGCAGTTGCGGTGACGCAGGAACTCTCATACTTACTGACGAGCAGACAGAAAGGCTCGGCAGGTTTATCTCCGGGGCGCTGCGGCATTTCCCGGATGATCTCGGCCTGGCGATGAACCAGCACGGTTGGGTGGATGTGGATGTCCTTATTGACGCCATGAGGACGAGATACAAGTGGTCGAACAAGGAAAAACTTTATTCGATAATAGAATCGGATGAGAAAGGCAGGTACGAGCTAAAGGGTAATAAAATCAGGGCGCGTTATGGTCATTCGGTTGATATAGACCTTGATTATCCCGAAAATACGCTGCCTCAGCTTTATTATGGGGCAAGCCGCGAGGAAGTTGACATCCTGCTTGAAAAAGGGATAAAACCAATGAAACAGCGGTATGTGCACCTGAGCACGTCTGTGGAAAAAGCAAGGGAAGTTGCAAAGATACATACTGATGACCCGGTATTGCTGGTAATAAATGCGGAACTGGCCCGGAACGAAGGAGTGACCATGCTTTCAGCTACCGAAAATATCGTCCTTTCCGAGGAGATTCCGCCGCAGTATCTGGGTTTATTGCAGGAATAAACGACCGGGATATTTTGCAGTAAGCTATTTAAATCTGGAATAATATTCTTATTATTACTTAGAAAAATGGCGCTTTTGCGTCATGGGGATTCTAAAAGAAGGGTTAGGTTTGAAAAGTAGACAGGGAATCAGTACATGCTGGCATAATAAGTTACAGGGAGCCCTGTTCTTATCTGCATTTTTGACATGGGGCCTTGGCGATGCAGTCACCAGTTTATGGATGATTGAGCACAGGGGTATTGCGGGAGAGGCGAATCTGGTTGCACAGTATTTAATCATCAATTATGGCGAATCAAGTTTTATAGCAATGAAAATATGGTTCACAACAATAGTCCTTTTATTCGTACCCTTTTTAATGCAAAAAAGGTCACAGGAACCGGTCTACTGGATGATTAACGGATATTATCTCTCTTTTTTTATTGCAGGAGCATTGGCTATGACTCTCAATATGCAGGCAGCCCAGAATGAAGCGCTTCTCCTTTCACCCGAACAGGTGATATTTTTATTTTTAAGTATGATTTTTATATTGACTAGCGTCGGAGAAGAGATTGATAAACGGACTAACCCAAGGTTAGGAAACTATTTTGATTGCTTTTTGTATGATATTACAAAATTCCTGACCTTTATAACTAACCGTAATTACTAATATCTTAGTAGTTTCAAAAACAAGCCCAAATCACATTTTTGGAAGATTGAGGGTAAGCAAGGCTATTAAAGCAATGCCCCACAATGCAATTTTTCCTTTTGTTAGCCTCATGTTCGATAATATATTTGTCATTGAATTACCCGTTTTCCTTTGTTGTAGTGTTTCTCACTCATTAGTAATAAAGGTTACTGTGGATTCGGCGCTGATAAAGCATATCAAAAAATAGGTTATTTTTTCGGGGTTACATTAGCCGTAAGTGATGGGGTTAAGCTCGTACTGTTTGCAGTTCTCGCTGCATGGCAATTGGTGCAGTACTTTTCCAGATGGCAATCAGTGCATGCCTTGCCTGCAAATGAAACCTGCGTATTATGCGTCGAAAGCCAGTTCTTGGGATGCGCGTTGGCATGGCATTCATTACAGATAGCTGTTATATTTGCAGGATGTTTGACATCGGAGTGACAGTTTGTGCAAGTCACTGAAACCGGATGGTCACTGTGGCTGAAATTGACACCATTAAAATTAATATTCGGAGAATAAATGCGGTTTTCGTGGCAGATAAGACAATTTTTATCCAATACTTTTGCAAATAATGGGTCTGAAGTATCTCCAGACGTGGTTTCATAGTTATACATTTGGATAAGCCCGTTAATCTTACCTTTTATATGGCCTATCAATCCAGGTTCATAATGGCAGTTGATGCATGCAATATTCTTATGCGCTGATATGCTCCATGAGTCGTAATAAGGTCTCATGATATGGCAGTTCTTTCCGCAAAAATCCGGATTTTCAGTGATTGTAAGCAACTTTTCAGTAATAATCACCCCTGCCGCAAGTAGAACCACCAATGAAATTATAATCGGGAGCTTGTTTGCAGAAATCCAGGCCTTAATAACTGCTTTAAGCGATATATTTTTCATCAGTTCATCGTTTTTTAATTTGTTTATCTCCTTATCATTCATTTATATTTGCTCCGTTTTATGATCCGATCCTTGCCACATCTAACCCCGACCTATGGCAAGTCGTAATGTTGCGGAATCTGTATAATATCATTATTTCCTTTGGTTAAAAAATTAACCTTTCATTTTTGTGTTGTAGAATTGGTTATAGCACTCATGCTGCCGTTGCTACAATCACCGTGACTGTCATGTATTGTCTACTACGCCGTGGCCAGGGCGCTTGCGATAGCCTGTATCTGCGCCGAAGTCAATGAAGAGAGATAATTCATTTCGGAGACTGAACTTATGCGACTCGTAATCGTGCTGGCAGATTTTCTTTTCACATCGGAAGACGCCAGGGGGTTGTGGCAGCCTGCGCAGTAGCTGGCGTAAAGTGATGGTCCATCAGTAGGAATCGGAGCTGCAGCCAGTGCGGTTGCGATCGCCTGTATCTGCGTCGAACTCAGGGAGGATGAAAGGTAGCCCATGCCACCTGTGTTCGCAGTGATGGCGCTCGAAATCTGTGTCGCAGTTCTTCCGGGCTTGGTTGTAGATGCCAGGGGGCTATGGCAGCCAGCACAGTAGTTAGCATACAGTGTTGCCCCTGTAAGAGTCGTAGTTGAGGTTGGTGTTGGTGTAGGTGTCGAAGCTGCAGGCAGTGCGTTAGCGATCGCCTGTATCTGCGTCGAACTCAGGGAGGATGAGAGGTAGCCCATACCACCTGTGTTCGCAGTGATGGCACTCGAAATCTGGGTTGCTGTTCTTCCCGGCTTCGTGGTTGATGCCAGAGGGCTATGGCAGCCCGCGCAGTAGTTAGCATACAGTGTCGGTCCGTCAAGAGTCGTGGTTGAAGTTGGTGTCGGTGTTGGCGTCGGGGCTGCAGGCAGTGCGTTAGCGATCGCCTGTATCTGCGCCGAACTCATTGAAGAGAGGAAATTCATAGAAGAAACTGCGCTGATTGCATTCTGGATCTGCGTCGCCGTTCTTCCCGGCTTGGTGGTAGATGCCAGTGGGTTATGGCAGCCTGCGCAGTTGCCGGCATAGAGTGCCGCCCCTGTAAGAGTCGTAGTTGATGTTGGTGTAGGTGTAGGTGTCGCTGCAGGCAGTGCGTTAGCGATCGCCTGAATCTGCGTTGAACTCAATGAAGAGAGATAATTCATAGAGGAAACTGCGCTGATGGCACTCGAAATCTGCGTTGCCGTCCTTCCCGGCTTGGTTGTAGATGCCAGAGGGCTATGGCAGCCTGCGCAGTTGCCAGCATAGAGTGCCGCTCCGGTAAGAGTCGTAGTTGATGTTGGTGTCGGTGTAGGCGTCGGAGTTCCAGGCAGTGCGGTTGCAATCGCCTGTATCTGCGTCGAACTCAGTGAGGAGAGATAATTCATAGAGGAGACTGCGCTGATGGCACTCGAAATCTGCGTTGCCGTTCTTCCCGGCTTGGTTGTAGATGCCAGAGGGCTATGACAGCCTGCACAATAGTTAGCATAGAGTGTCGCCCCTGTAAGAGTCGTAGTTGATGTTGGTGTAGGTGTCGGGGTAGGTGTTGGTGTCGTAGTTAGTACTGTTGCGATCGCCTGAATCTGTGTCGAACTCAGTGAGGAGAGATAATTCATGGAAGAGACTGCGCTGATGGCACCCGAAATCTGCGTTGCCGTTCTTCCCGGTTTGGTGGTAGATGCCAGAGAGCTATGACAGCCTGCACAATAGTTAGCATATAGTGTGGGTCCGTCAAGAGTCGTAGTTGTTGGCGTTGGCGTGGGTGTAGGTGTTGGTGTTATTGACGCACCCAATACGGCTACTATTGCCTGGATTTGTGCCGAACTCAGTGAAGAGAGGGAATTCATTGAAGAAACTACGTTGATGGCATTCTGAATCTGCGCCGTCGTTCTCCCCGGCTTGGTGGTTGATGCCAGAGGGCTATGGCAGCCTGCACAGTTGCCGGCGTAGAGAGCAGCCCCGTCGAGAGTCGGCGTGGAGGTTGATGTTAGCGGCGAACCCAGGGCAATTGCGATCGCCTGTATCTGCGCCTGATTCAGTGTGGAAAGGGAATTCATGGAAGAAACTGCGCTTATGGAATTCTTAATCTGGTCTGCTGTTCTTCCCTTCTTGGTTGAAGATGCCAGCGGGTTATGGCACCCCTGGCAGTAGCTTGCGTAGAGCGCAGCCCTGTCAAGAGCAGTAGACGGTGAAGAAGTTGGAGAAACAGCAAGTGCCGTTGAAATAGCCTGAAGCTGCACCATTCTCAGCGAGGAGATTGATTTCATTTCGGGGACTGTGTTGATTGCAATCTGGATCTGCGCCGCCGTGGCCCCCAGCTTGCTGGAAGATGTCAGTGGGTTATGGCAGTCCTGGCAGTAGTTGGAGTATAATGTCGCCCCATCAAGAGCCGGTGTCTGTTTTGGAGTTAATGGATTATCGAGTGCATTGCCAGGGAAAGTCTTAGCAGTGATTTCACCAATGTTGGGAAATCTATCTAAGTCCGAGTCATTTGACTCAATCGCTGTAAAGTTGTGTCCATTGTTCGCAAAATCTGTACCATAGGAGTTCAATGGTCCTCCGCCAGACGGGTTGATATGACAGAGTTCACAAGAATCAATTCTTGATCCTGCCGCATCGGGGTACGTTTTTTCGAAGGTATTGAGATAGCTGTCCGAAGTTAAAGCCCCGGGTATTAATAAAGCAATCACTAAGACCGGTATTAACCCAAATAATAGTTTTTTATTCATTTTTTGTTTCTTTATTACGACCGGTATTAACCCAAATAATAATTTTATGTTCATTTTTTGTCTCCTTATTTTTTAGACTTGCACCTTTTCACGATACTTCCGTCTCAGGGGAGAATTCCCAAGGTCGCACCATGCCGAACTCATGCATGGCCCGTGGAAAGTTGGAATTGGTACGAAATAATTGGTAATTAGTGGAATGCCCAGCTCCTTGCATAACAGGAGGGCAGAGCGTTCCATGCTTGAGGTATGAGATAGTATCTCCGTGGAGTACTTATCTCCCAAAAGTTCAATAAACATCTCTTCGTTTTTCATTCTGATTCTCCAATTTAGCTATTTATTTCAAATCTATCCGTTTTTCAGAAGATTCTTTTTTTGTCTGCTTGCAAAAGCATATTTAGCGTATAGAAGTAAGTATATCAATTCTTAATTTAAGCATACCGAGAGTTTTTCATGGTTTTTCAGTTTTTAAGATTTATAAAACCTTATTTTAGTTTATTAAAGTTGATTAAGATATTTTTTTGAATTAAAAGTATAATTATTAATCTGAATATTAAAATAACCTCTCAAATTATCCAGATAATAGACAGAAATGTAAAAGCGTTTAGAAAATAATTAAATATGATACCCCCGGAAAAAGACGCGCGGCACCACCTGCGATGCAGCAATGGGGTCCAGCTTTAACGATCTCCCCATGGCTGCCCAACTGACTTTAGGCGCTGCTATGCCGTTGAATTACGACGGATACGGCGTGAAACGATTATTACGGTTAGTCGTCAGGTGTGTGTGTTGGTCTCGGAGTTGATGTAGGTGTTGGAGTTGGTGTAGGTGTTGGAGTTGGTGTGGATGTCGGGGTTGGCGACACAGCCAGAACGGCTGCAATTGCCTGGATCTGCGCCGAACTCAGGGATGAGGAGAGGTAGCCCATGTTACCTATGTTCGCATTGTTAGCAGCCTGGATCTGTGTCGTCGTTCTTCCGTGCTTTGTGGTAGATGTCAGGGTGTTATGGCAGCTCGCGCAGTAGCTGGCGTATAGAGTCGCACCATCGAGAGTCGATGTCGGAGTTAATGCAGGTTTCAGTGTTCGTGAAGGTGTCGGGGTTGGCGCAGGCGTCGCTAATGTTAGTGGTTTGTCGTTTGCATTACCGGGAAAAGTCTTGTTATAGATTTCAGCAATGTTGGTAAATCCATCGCCGTCGGAGTCTAATAGTTCAATAGCTGTAAATTTGTGTCCCCTGTTCACAAAGTCTGTACCATAGGGATTCAATGTTCCTCCGCCAGCCGGGTTGATATGACAGAGTTCGCACGTATCAATCATTGATACAGTCGCATTGGAGTATGTTTTTTCAAAGCTGCTTAGATAGCCGCCATGCATAGCCCCAGGAAATTCTAATAAAGCAATCACTACTATAGGCACTAGCCCAAAAATTATTTTTTTATTCATTTATAAGCCTCCTTATCATAGATTCCTACCGTTTTCCAATCCTTCGTATTTACGGGAGACTATCACAGGGTTGTGCCCTGTGCTGTATTCATGCACGACCCTTAGAACTTTATCTTTTCTTTCGGTCTTCTGCTGCATCTTCCGCATAATCTCTTCGTACTCAAGCATATGCTCGTGTTTCATCTGGTCTTCTGACAGGTTGCCTGTGATCCAGGCTTTTGACATCGGGAATACCTCAGGGCTGTAATGAACATTCCACCAGTGGACTATGACTATAAACGCGGTGTCCATTATTGCCCAGTATGTGTGACTAATGGTTGACAGGTGCACATATGCAGGGGGCATGTACTTCATAGCCACGAACGGGAACATCATTATAAGTCCGGTTACGACCATCACCACTGTTCCCTGCACTGCTCCCCAGTAGTCAAATTTTTCTTTCCAGCTATACCTGTCGTATTTCGGTGGTTCTGCTTCTCCGATGTAATAGAGTATGGCCTGCCAGAAATCCTGAGCATCCTTTAAATTCGGCAGTATTTTCCGCTCAATCAGCGGCTTTTTATCAACAAAGGTATAGTAGGCAACGTGGTACGCTCCGAGAAGAATCATTACAATGCCCGATATATGGTGTATCTGCGTTCTCATCTCAAATCCACCGAGGAGATTAACAATTATTGGAGATACCCAGACATCAGGGAATACAAGAGGCATGCCGCTTATTACCAGCAGGCTGAAAGCCCCCATCATTACCCAGTGCTGTACAACCTGATTTAATGTAAACCTTTTGAAAATAACATCACCTAGAACACCATGTTCAGTCTCATCGGAATCAGAAACTTTCGGTGATTTCTGCCTTTTCATGCTACTACTATCTCCAGTCTCATCAGAATCAGAAAATTGAAGCAATTTCTGCCTCTTCATGCTATTATCTCCAGTCTCGTCAGAATCAGAAACTTTCGGTAATTTCTGTCTCTTCATGCTGCTATCTTCAGTCCCATCAGAACCGGAAACTTTCAGTAATTTCTGCCTCTTCATAGGTGATTTTTGTCTCATCATGTTACCATCTCCTGTGGATGTTAACCCGTTGGAGAAAATCAAGAGTCACCATGCCTGCAAAGATACCTATGACCCCAGTTGTCAATATTTTTAAAAATAGTGGTATCCAGTAAGCCAGGTCGAATGGTCCCAAGAAATAATCTCTAACATTGGGATTCAAGTTTGTCTTATCGAAAATCAGCTCACCTCTGTGAAGCGATCCAGCCAGGGCGGTGGCGATTGCCTGATTCTGCACCGAACTCAGTACCGAGAGAAATCCCATTTCTGAGACTTCGTTGTTGGCAAACTGAATCTGCGCTGCCGTTCTTCCAAGCATGGTTGAAGTGGCGAGTTGTCCATGGCAGCTCGCGCAGTAGCTGTCGTATAAAGCCGTACCGTTATTCGGCGCCAGTGTTTGTGTTGATCCAGCCATGGCTGTGGCGATTTCCTGTACCTGCGTCGAATTCAGTGAGGATGAGAGGTAGCCCATACCACCGGCGTTCGCTGTGATAGCATTCTGTGTCTGCGCTGCGGTTCTTCCCGGCTTGTTGGTAGATTCCAGGGTTTTGTGGCAGCTTGCACAGTACGTGGCGTAGAGAGCCGCCCCGTAAGTCGAGGCCTGTGTTGGGGCTGGCATTGTTGTTGTGGTCGCGGTCGTTGTTGGCGATACAGTCATGGCTGATGCAATTGCCTGGACCTGCGCCGAACTCAGTGAGGCAGAGAGGTAGCCCATGCCACCTATGTTCGCTGTGATGGCATTCTGTGTCTGCGCTGCGGTTCTTCCCGGCTTGTTGGTAGATGCCAGAGGGTTGTGACAACTTGCGCAGTAGGTGGCATATAGAGCCACACCGTCAGTCGACCCCGGTGTTGAGGTTGGTGTCGGAGTTGACCTAACAGCCATAACGGTGGCGATTGCCTGGATCTGTTCCGAACTCAGTGAGGCTGAGAGATAGCCCATGCCGCCCATGTTCGCTGTGATTGCAGCCTGGGTCTGCGCTGCGGTTCTTCCCGGCTTGTTGGTAGGCGCCAGGGTTTTGTGGCAGCTCGCGCAGTAGGTGGCGTATAAAACCGTACCGTTAGTCAGCGCGGGTGTTGAGGTTGGTGTCGGAGTTGGCGATACAACCATGGCTGTGGCAATTGCCTGGACTTGGGTTGAACTCAGTGAGGCTGAGAGATAGCCCATGCCGCCCATGTTCGCCGTGATTGCAGCCTGGGTCTGCGCTGCGGTTCTTCCCGGCTTGTTGGTAGACGCCAGGGTTTTGTGGCAGCTCGCGCAATAGGTAGCGTATAGAGCCACACCGTCAGTCGATACCGGTGTTGGTGTCGGGGTTGGCGACACAGCCATGGCTGTTGCGATTGCCTGTACCTGCGTTGAACTCAGGGATGAGGAAAGGTAGCCCATGCCTCCGATGTTCGCATTGATGGCATTCTGTGTCTGTGCTGCAGTTCTTCCCGGCTTGTTGGTAGATGCCAGTGGGTTGTGGCAGCCCGCGCAGTAGGTGGCGTATAGAGCCACACCGTCAAGAGTTGGTGTTTGAGTCGGAGTTGGTGTTGGGCTTGGTGTCGGAGTTGGCGACACAGCCATGGCTGTTGCGATTGCCTGTACCTGCGTGGAACTCAGTGAGGATGAGAGGTAGCCCATGCCACCTATGTTCGCATTGATGGCATTCTGTGTCTGCGCTGCGGTTCTTCCCGGCTTGGTTGTAGATGCCAGTGGGTTGTGGCAGCCCGCGCAGTAGGTTGCATAGAGAGTTCTCCCGTCAGTCGGTGCCGGTGTTGGTGTTGGGCTAGGTGTCGGAGTTGGCGACACAGCCATAACGGTGGCGATTGCCCTGACCTGCGTCGAACTCAGTGAGGATGAGAGGTAGCCCATGCCACCTATGTTCGCATTGATGGCATTTTGTGTCTGTGCTGCAGTTCTTCCCGGCTTGTTGGTAGATGCCAGTGGGTTGTGGCAGCCCGCGCAGTAGGTTGCATAGAGAGTCGCACCGTCAAGAGTTGGTGTTGATGTCGGAGTTGCTGTAGGAGTTGGTGTTGGGCTTGGTGTCGAAGTTGGAGTTGGTGTCGTACATGTGTTGATTGTTGCTCCAGGAGGAGCTCCGATAGAACACAATGCCCCGGTAGGATTTGAACGATGGGCTACATTTGAAAATGAAGTCCCATAAGTTGTATATGGCGGAGGTCCACTATTTGGGTGACACGCTGTGCATGCGCTAATACCGTACACCGTTTGCATAGCCGTAGCGTATTGGGATACTGCTACAGCTTCTGGTATTCCTGCCAGAGCCACTGCCGTCAGCAATAGCCAAAACGTTATTTTTTTGTTCATTTTTTATCTCCATATTTTTAGGCTTGCACATTTTCCCAATACTTCCATCCTGGGGGAGAATTCCCAAGGTCGCACCATGCCGCATTCATGCATTGCCCGTGGAAAGGGAGCGAATAGGTAATTGGTAATGTAATCTTAGCCGTCTGAAAGTATCTCTCTGGAGAGCTAAGCTCCCAAAGTTCAATAAACATCTCATCTTTTTTCATACTGAATCTCCTATTAACCTTTTTATGTAAACCTATCCGTTTTTCATCAGATTTTTTCTATCTGCTTGATGCAATAAAGCATCTTACCGAATAGAATTTAGTATAACAATTCTTAATTTAACTATACCGAGAGTTTTTCAAAGTTTTTGAGTTTTTAAGATTTATAAAAACTTATTTTACTTTTTTAAAGTTGACTATAGAATTTTTTTGGATTAAAAGTGTAAGTAATAACTCAATTATTAAAAAAACCTCTCAAATTACCCATATATCAGTGAGAAATGTGAAAGGTATTATTCATTGATTAAAAATGATTAATATCTGGCTATCGTTATAAAACCGGTGTGACCCACTCTCGCTGTTGCAGGGCGTGTTCCCCTATCGGTGAAACTAATCTCCCGTTCCATGGTCTCGACTGTCTTAATCTCGGTGAAATTTGTTTTCCCGATTGCCTCCCTTATATCCTTTGTTTGTTCGAAAAAAGGCGAGTATGCAGCAAGAAAACCGCCAGGGAAAAGGACGCGCGGCACATACGGGACGACCTGTGTTGCAGAAATGGTATCCAAGGTAACCACGTCGAATTTCTCATCCAGTTTTTGTATCTCTTCAACGATATCCCCATGGCGCAGTTCAATATTGGATAGACCTGCCTGGGCAAAGTTTTCCCTCGCAATTTCCAGGAATTCCTCCCTTATTTCATAGGTTACAACTTTCCTTGCAATACTTCCAAGGTAAATGGCAAGGATGCCTGAACCTGTGCCTGCGTCCAGTACGCAGTCGGAAGAACATAGGCCGGTGTTTGCAATAATCACGCCAATATCTTTTGGCATCATGGGCGCACCGCTTCGTTTTGCAAACTTGAAAAAATCCGGGGCTTTGGGTTTGCGGATAATGAATTCAACGCCCAGGTGGGAGCTTATCGTATCGCCAAATGTTTTTGTCTTAAGCTCATCCAGTTTTATTATACCGAGGTCGGTATGAAGTTCACCCCCCTTCATGACAAAATATTCTTTTATCTTTCCATTCCGGAACGTCTTTAGAATTACTGGTGTATCCATTATTTCGCCGCTGGGATAATATAGAACTTAATAGATATAGAAGGTTAGCATGGACGAAATCAGGATACAGGATAAAAAATATTCTTCAAAAACCCTTGAGCTTCTGGCAGGACAGAAGGGTGTGGATATCGAAAAAATCCATGAAAATGTTCTTACTATCGCCGAAGTCGTGGATGACCCTGATAAATTGCCCTATGTTATAGAGGGCATAAAATCGCTTGAAATCGATGATATGGATAAGTTCAGGTTCGTTCTCTTGCGTGTCCAGGTCGATTCACACCTGCACATGAATGAAGACCTTGAAAAGTACATGAAGCGTCTTTATGTTTCGCAGGTGATTGAAAAATTGCTTTACGGGGAGC
The DNA here is from genome assembly GCA_041491305.1 of Candidatus Methanoperedens sp. GTDB lineage: Archaea > Halobacteriota > Methanosarcinia > Methanosarcinales > Methanoperedenaceae > Methanoperedens. Next base: position 696 of record JBGPUU010000023.1, on the reverse strand, counting down.
TGCTTCTTGAGGAAGGGGAAGAGGAAGATGAGGACGACGAGGATGACTGAATATAAAGTTATGAAAAATCCTCATTTTGACTAAATAAGTTATATAAGCTAAAAGTATGTTACCGTAATTAATTATGTGTGGAATTTATGGTTATGTTGGCATAGAATTGGCATACCCAATTATCCTTAATGGTTTAAAAAAACTGGAATATAGAGGTCATGATTCATGGGGTATAACCACACTTGATGATGATTTCCATACAATAAAAAAAGTAGGGGTCGTTGATGAAAATGCTTTAGGAATGCATTCAGGAAATGTCGGCATCGGACATGTGAGATGGGCAACACGCGGCGCAATCAATGAAAAAAATGCACATCCGCATTTTGATTGTAAGAATGAAATTGCTATAGTACATAATGGAGTAATCTTCAATGAGGCGCATCTTAGAAGTGGATTAAGAAAAAGAAAGCATGAATCAATAATATCAGACACAGATACCGAGCTATTCGCTCATTTGCTGGAAGAAAATACGAATCGAAACAAAAATTTTATTGAAGATATATATACCACTCTAAAGATTGTAGATGCTCAGTATGCTTTTTTAATATTGAGGAAGAGCGACAAAAAAATATATGCCGTAAGAAACAAATCCCCTATACGGATTGGAATTGGCGATGGTGGCTATCATGTTTCTTCTGATACTGT
>JBGPUU010000022.1:0-32238 GCA_041491305.1 Candidatus Methanoperedens sp. | reverse complement strand
GTCGGTGTTTATTGAGACATTCCAGGTCGTATTTACCCAGAAATTGCCAGTTGTGGCAGCTATATCCAGAGGCTGCCCCGGGACTGTGCTGTTGACTGTTACTGTGAAATTCTTCGTTGATGTGCTGCCGTAGCCATCATTGACATTAATATACCAATTATAAGTCCCACTATCCCAGGCCTGTGGGGCCCATAGGAAGGTCCCGTTGTTGGCGTAGAACGTGCCTTTGTTCGCATTGGTGGCAAATGTAGGGGTGTCGGCGTCCGCATCGCCTGAGGTCGGGTAGATGCTGAAGGGTGTGCCGATTACACCCGTATAAGTGCTGGAGATGTTACTGATGGTGACAGGGTTGTTCGGTATCCGGGTACTCGCCGTTACCGATGGTCCCAATATTCCCATGGATGCATTATAACCATAGATCGTGATATTCCCAAATCCGTGCGCTCCGACTGATTTATTTATTGACGTTGCGCTGCTGCCATTCGTCCATGTCCCATTATAGCTCACGTTGAAGCTGTCCGTGTTTACTCCCGCTGACCAGCTATAATTTACCCAGAAATTTGAGGTTGAACCTCCAAGCCCAGTAACTATCCCAGGTGTATAGTCTATAACAGTTACTGTGAAATTCTTCGTTGATGTGCTGCCGTAGCCATCATTCCCCGTTATATTCCAGGCGTATGTCCCAACATCACCTAATACGGAATTAAAAGTAAATACCCCTGTTCCGCTATTGATTGAGCCTTTCGTTGCGTTGGTTGAGAATGCCGGGGTGTCACCGTCAAGATCTAAGCTTGTTGTATAGATGCTTAATGTCGATCCTGCTGGTATTGAGTATGATGCTGAGATGTTACTGATGGTGACAGGGTTGTTCGGTATACGGGTGTTGAGCGTTCCTGGAGTGTTATTCAGAACATTACCTGAACTATTATAAGCAAAAAAACTTCCATTACTCCAAGCATGTGCTGACAGAGTGATATTTTTAAAAAACGCTGTATTGTTGTACCAGATACCGTTCACGCTTTTATTCATTCCGTCAGTCATGGTCCCTATTCCTACCTGACATGACATATTCACGTAAAAATTACCTGTTGTTGCAGAACAAGATGCTGGAGGCGGCGGAGTATACGTTTCTATATAAATGAATGGCCTAAGTGAAGCATCAGCCCACTCCCTTGAATAAAAGACAGATTCTACAAAGTCTGTAGTGCCTTTTACATGAACACCAAAAACATTTCCTTGATTGTTCGTCCAATATCTAACTAAATTTGTTACATCGATTGTTATCCATGCGTATCCGTAGGGTGTGGAACTGCTAAATGTTCCGTCTGATGGCTTATTATTCCAGGTCAATCCCGTTTCACTCCAGCCAGCAGATACATTTTTTAAGATAAATGTGTCTGCATCGGTGTAAAAATTTTCGTATATGTACACCCTCGCAGACGATACTTTTAAACCACCCGGAACAGAGAAATTTAAATACAATTCATAGTTAGATCCAGAATGATTATATAAAATTAAATCATCTTCTATTCCATAATTCATAGTTCCATATGCCTGATATACATAAGTATCAGAATTTGCAGTTATGTTAATTTTCTCTGCTGATGATGTTGGTATAAACAACAAAATAATTATCAATAGACAAAGGTTAATTTTTATACCAATTTTCATTATAATCCCTCCATGGTGTCTGATCATTGAACATGTATTTTGGAATAGCTTTGAATGATTTTTCGTAAGCGATTGGTGCGACAATTTTTTTGATTACAAACCCATTTTCATTTACCCATTCATACCAAAAATCTCGAATAGAACGACCATCCTCTAATTGTAAGTATCCACCTACTACCATTGCTTTATGCCCTTTCGCTCTGTGGATAGATACCCATACGATACTTTCGTCTTCACAATCTCCAGCCATTGTATAAAGTGTATAGTCAACGTTCTGCCAGTAATCAGATGTAGACGGGTCATTCGGATTCAAATTGTCAGGAGTATAAAATATTTGAACATCGTCGGTATGATTTGCATAATATTGTACATAAGGATTGGTTAAATCAATATAGCTTGGTGGATTCCAGGCGTGCCAGATATCGCTGGATTTATCAATATCATAAGGTCGCAGGCCCGGCGTATAGCTGGGTTTCGGACACGGCGTCTCCGTCGGTGCCGGAGTGATCACGACAGGGACATTGATAACAGCCGAGACTACGTTGTTATTCGGCATCGTAACAGCTACGGTCTTCTGTTCATGTGCGACTCCAACACACCCTGACGACAAAACCGCAATTATTAATAACATGTGTACTATTCCTTCCATTGCTTTCCTCGTGAAAGCCGGGGCGGTGCCAAGTGGCCAAACTGAAACACCGCTCTGCTCTCGATTATTTTTTTAACCTGGTTTGTAAATATTATACATCTGCCATTGCTCCGGCCAGGATAATTCACCATCTGCCATGAAGCCCGCAATTTGCCTTATCTGAGCTTTCGTAAGACTAATAGACCTGTCTATATGAGAGTGCGGCTGTAATAGAATCCCTGAGCCTCTGATGATATAAAAATCCTGGTTGTACTCGATAACATGGACCCGGATAACATCCTGGCGATAATCGCTCATGTAGTCGCTGATAAGAGTAATGACGGCAGGAGTGTTATATCCTGAGATCTCACTGTAAAAGGTGTTAAAATCGTCTCGTGGCTGCGTTATAGGCTCATATCTCTGCGGGGCTGGTATGAATCTATCCCGCAAATCATCAAAGAACGATGCACTCGCGACATTTACCATCAACAATATCACAAGGGCTGTGTAGATTGTTCGCATGTCTTTATTCATAATGGTAGCTCCTTTCAATTCTCGGTTTTTGGATAAGAGGGCACCTGTAATCGAAACGGTGTGCTTTTAGTCGCACTTTAACCACTTTGTTGGCTTGGAGTCTCAGAAAGAAAGGGGGCCCCACGAGTTTAGGTTTGGGCTTGAAATCGATTATGGTTGTCCATAAGTTCTCTATCGAATCTGCTATTACTGCTGTTATCGCTCTCCGCGGCCCCTGAATTATTTTCATTTTTTCCTCGTTTTATTTAATCCGTAAATACCTATCAGCCCGGCGATTGCGAATAATAATTCAAATCCAGGGATTCCCGGGCCCGGGAAGACCTTGTTGCATTGCCCGTTTACAAATATATCCCCTTTTGCACATGCCGGGGTCGGTACTGGTGTAGGATTTGAGGTTATTGGAGGTGGAGTTGGAACTGCAGTTACGGGAGGTATTGGCGGATAAGTAGGCGCTGGTGGCGTTGTCGGTATTGGGGTTGGTGTGGAAGTAGGGCATGATGCTTGGTTTGTCACCTGCTGGCCGTTGCTGCAGACATAAATCGTCTGGGTTGGAACCGGAGTGGGTGCAGCGGTTGGCACAGCTGTTGGTGTTGGTGTGGGGGGCTGGAGGTTATAATTGAACGGCTGCATCCATCCGTGCCCTGCCCACGTCCATGACCAGTATCCTCCATACGAGTTATAATCCCATGCAACGAACACAAATCCTGGCTGTGAAGTTGATGGTGCGGATCCGATTAGATACCTGCCATTGCTACTAACTTCCTGGCCGCCGGAACAGCCGCCGGAACCACAGCTTACCTGCGACCACGAAGTCAATCCGCGATATACATAGAATTTTGTAGCATCTCCGCGGTAATTGATATACAGGTTATTCCCTTCCAAATAAGGATCGGATAAATACACCCTTGCCATGGCCTGTGCATTGCCGTAAATATTATTTTGTTCATAACAATACGTGTATCCGGAAGGACAGCTGATTGCGACGGACGCCAGTTTTAAGGCATTTTTAATTCCATCTATGTACGGATTGTTTGGCAATCCACCGCCGCCACTACCTCCATTTTTTGTAGCTTCTGCGTTTACCGGGTTTATAACAATACCAAGGGCTATGATTAGCAACAGCCCTATTATACAGCTTCTTAGTTTATTGTTCATAATTTTCCTTAAAGATAATGCAATGGATTCCAGGGGTTGCTTATCCATTCCAGATATCCAGTGTAGATTCCTGTAACAACGTTTATTGCGCCCCAGATTACCACTCCGATGACTATCCCTGCCGCTACCATTATTACCGGGTGTTGCAGCGGGGCGATGAACCTGGAAGCGACAAATGATATTACCAGGCCAACAACTATCCAGAAGGCCCAGGTATAATCGTTTCCATTATTAGGGGGTGGGGTTGGTGTGGAAGTAAAGAATAAACTGACAACTGCCGGCGGGTTGCCAGCTGCCAGGATTACTGTAACCGGTGATGGCGCGAACATGCCGGTGTTGGTGGCGTTGTTCGTTGAAAACACGTAAGTGCCAAACGGCAAATCCCCGGTCCACGTTCCAGGTGTTACCTGCTGGTTTGTATTATAGTAGATCGGGGCATTGGATAGAACCGATTTCCCATCAGGCTGGTATGCTGTGACGGTTACTTTCTGGGTTGTAGCCGCGCAGGTCCCGTACCATGTGCAATCCTGCTTCGGTTTTCCCTGGACCGTGTCTGAGAATGTTCTTTTGTCCTGTATTCCGGATCCTCCTGCAGTTGCGATCAGCTGCAGGGTGATGGTGGCTGTTGAACCGTCCGCGACGCTTACGGTCGGGAGGATTGAAAAGATAAACATTCCCTGCTGGTTTTGCGCAAGCGTCAGTGTGCACACATTACACGTAACTGTAGCGCCATTGACAATTACAGCTACGTTTATCTGGTCTGAGCTTCCGGTGTTTGTTACTTTAGCCGAGAGTGTTTGCAATCCCTGGCCAAGCTGGATCGTTGTAGGGGACAATATAATGGAATCTATGCGAGGCTGGCCCCAATTCAATCTTACTGATATTGAAGACACCATAGCTTGAGGAATAACGGCCTGAAGTTCTGTTCCAATGCTTGAGGGTGGGAAGGTGTAAACTACATTATTGCCCTGGATGACAAAAGGAACGTCTGTAAACTGGACTGCGCCTTTTGCTTTAATAGCGGTCATCCATGCGGCCCAATTCTGTGGGGAATTCCAGTAATCAACCCTGCCGTTATATTGCGTCCACGCAGCACTATAAGCATTATTAAAACTCACCGAATCATAGGCTTCGTATGTCCCATACCCGTTATTGACGTAGATTATTGATGCTGCATCATTTACAAATCCGCCGTTGTTTTGATGTGATGGCTGGATTATTGCAGTGTGTCCGGAATTGTCCGATAACCTAACGGTTTGCGGGTTCCTGTAATCATAAGACTCCTGGATTACCGGCGAGTTTCCGGTGGCTGATAACAACTGTATCCCGTATCTTGTGGTGATCGTGCTCGAAGAGCCTGCACGAGTGTAGGCGTCAACCGTGTATAGGTCCAGTCCTAAGAATTTGGGGATTGGATACTGAAGCGTTGTCTGTTTGACAACTGGAATGGTCTGGATCGGTGCCTGCTGAGTTACTTCGATTGTAACCGCTCCTGCAGTTGTCACCTGGTAATTACCGTCTGCTGTGATACTCGTTGTCCCGCCCGGTAATGTCAGGTCAAATACCTGCGAAGTGCTCATGACATTCATGTTCACGACCCAGTCCTGCTCCTGCAGTCCGCATGACGCCCCGTTGTTACATGTCACCGTTTGGGACGTGACGCCCGGGATGGACGAGCTAAGTATTTTGATATTGCCGAGTGAGTTAAGTGTCTGGTTTTTCAGGTTGCTTATTTGATAGACTGCATCATCAAACGTCGTTGCTGATGCTGCGTCCACAAACAACAGCATTATTATTACAACTATTACTATCGATTTCATGATTTACCTCGTGTTGCAAGTACCACAAGCCCTATGACTGTTAAAGACGGGATTTCAGAAGCAAATAGCCCGGTTATATCGAACATTTCCCACACGGCGAGAATCCCTGCTTCGTCCCATAGCGCCATAGCTATCACTATCATAATTACATCCCACCCTTCTTTTATTCCCGGAATTTTCCCCACTACAAAATCAATCAGGTCTATGACCACGCTTATGATCATTTTTAGGAACCAGAGCATTTACATCACACTTCCGCGCCATGCCATTTGAGCGGTATTGAACCCGTCGTGTGCGCCTTCACTTACCCCGAACCCGAGGACTTCCAGTAACCACCTGAAGGATAAGAACATAAAAAAATTGATTACAAGTGCTACGTATAAACTATTGATATCGGTTATCTGCTGCACATAAGCGCCCGGATGTAAAAGCGTCATGAATGCTGTTGGGGGTATAAATCCTAAAACCCTTGTTCCGTCTGGAATATCGAATCCGAATACATTATACGTAGTTCCTTGAGGGACATATTCATGCACAATGTAAGGGAGCATTACAAGCCCGAAGCTGTTTTCCAGAAATGATATCAAGGTGTTTACTATCGCGACATTCTGGCTTGGGAATGTGAGTGGTGCTCCAAATAAGAAGCTGAAAAAGAAATGGAAGAATAAAAACGAAGGTACGAATTTCGCTATGGCTGTATACCAGGGAAAGTTAGGGACCGGTTTCTTTGTCGAGATATAAATCAGTGCCATAAGAGCGAAGCCTATAGTTATTGCATATTTGAAAAAATCGATGGTGTGATATACCTCGCTGCCGAACGAGGGGGTAAAGAATATAGTCGTTAATTCCTGGAGCCCGAAGAATACCAGAAGTAACCCCATCAGGATTAAGAAGGACATCTCCTTTTTTTTTGCCATGGATTATCAAAAATAAAAAAGACAGGATCGAGTTGTTAGCTCGATGACTGTCCCAGTGGTGTTGCTGCGCTCAGGTTTGTGGCCAGGGTCGGGCCTGCGAAAGAGCCGCCTGTACTGGTTAGGGAGTTGCTGTTAAAGCTGGATTTTAAATAGATTAAAACAGTCCCTGATGCCGGGTGAATGTAACGGATATCCACATCTACCGCACCATAATCTACTCCGCTGTTCCCAAACCTCACCGTTTCCGGCAGGTCTGCGATCGAGTAGAGTGTATCTGCAGCTGTGGTCAGGCCGACTACACCGGCTGTATACACAAGAGGAGAGCCGGAGTTCAGGTTCGACTGGGCTATGAACTGTCCCCTTGGTATCGTCACTGAGGGTAAGTTTGAGCCTGCTCTGGATATAGTCACATCTTCGATCGCACCGATGTTTGAAAGCGGTGATTCAAGCCAGATGTGGCCGCCGTACATACCCGTACCTATTGCGTTCGGGTGTATGGTTACCTTTATGTGCTTTTCAACAGTGCTTGTCTGGTTTTCCTGCCAGGCTGTTATTGCCACATCGCTTGAACTGAACCATGCAGTCGATGCATAGTTATACCACGGGAATTCACGGCTGTTTGTGGTGTCTGCCAAGTGCCAGGCTATCTGGGATGTTCCGCCGCAATTTATCTGCGTGCACACTCCATCGATGATAACGTCTTTCTTGAATGATATGTTCTCGCCTGCTGCAGGTGTGATATCAAGATATCCCGCAAGGGTTACTCTCTGGCCGACAGTAAATGTTTGTCCGAGCCATGTGAAGGAACCGGCTGATACGGATTTAGGTGTTGCTATGCCTCCGTTTGGTGTTTTGAGTTTTGAGGTTAATCCCTGTGCAAGGTCTGCCCTGAAGTCGTTTACGTCAACTGCCGATGCCGGGTCTAAGAGATATATTACACCCGCACCTGCATAAATGCCGCTGGCGTTGTTAAGTGGTGTGAATATGAAGTCGCCCTGGACTGGTGTACCTGTCATGCCTGTTAGTGGAATCGTAGGTGTTGGGTATGCAGTATTACCTATCGTATCTGCTGTTTTGGCCTGGCTTCCCATACCTGCCAAACCAACCCCGAAAAATGCCAGACCGCCGATGAGCAATATTAATATCACGGCATGCCCGGCGTGGCCTTTATCGCCGCTTACCAATGGTTTTTTTACCACGATTAATATTCCGAGTATTGTGCCGATCAATATCAACAGCAATACCAGCGGATTTGTCCATCCCCATATAAAACCTGTTACGAGACCGACTATAAGGGATGCAATAGCCGGACTTATTGACCTTTCTGCCATATTTATTGAAACCTCCTTTCCTTATGGAAAGTTTATGGGTATAGGTTAATTAAAACAAATTATATAAATGCGCATCTTCTGTATTGACAAATGTAATACGCGTGTATATACAACGTTTTGTAGATTGTTTCTGTCCCTCCGGAGATTTGCGATCTCGCCGATATCCCGGAATTGGCAGGACAGACATAATTTCAAGGAAAATGCAAATGCAATTATCAAGGAAAAAGTTTCAATAGAATTTTTATGTCCTTCCTGGTGAGCTGGCCAGAGATCACCGGTGAGACAGAATTTAAAATATATTCACCATTGCATAGTTTAATCCACTAATTACTATGTAAAGTCCTCGAGAACGCCGAGGACCTTCTTGGGGTTTAAATGGTTCAAGTTCAGATCCAGGCCGTTCAGATATCGAGGCAGTAGTTTTTGATAAACGCTTTTGCCTTGTTTTGTCAGCCTGTATTTGACCGTGCAGCTATTATGACATTCATTATCAAGATATCTTCGGAAGTATGGAAGCTCGACGCTGTAACGATATAACAGGGATAATACAATATGATTCGGTTTGCCTGTTTTTTGTGATAGCGTCACTGAATTTATCGTTACTCCTGCCTTTTCGAGCACGTGTGCCCAATGTAGCAATTTGAATTTTGCTTTGTTGAACCTGTCGTATTTTCTCATAATAATGTGCTTTTGTTTAATGGATATATTCTTACTTATTAGTAATAGCAGGGTTGCCGGGGGCATACTATCTAAAACTTTTTGGGTTTTTGTGTGTCTCTTATCTTTCCTTTATCCAGGTTTTCAATGTACTCTTTTGCTTCCTGGTTGTCCAGGGTTCTAAACACGTCTTTTGATAGCAATCTCGTAGCTGCATCCATCATACCGTCCTGTTCTGCCTTGTTTTTAATATAAGTTCCATATCCTCCGGTATTTACCGCATCAGCCATCTCTTCCCAGAACTTTAAGGGCCTGTCCCATCCCTTCAGTGCCATTATCATCCTTACTTCCTTGATATCAATGCTGTTCTTGACCATTTCTTCTGCTACGGCCATTGCGTGGCCCTCGTTATCTATAACCCCGAAAGCCTTCCCTATCTTATCCGAGTACCAGGGAACAGGAATGCTGTTTTTCAAACATTTAAAGTTATTAGTTTTTACAAAACTCCATTCTTCTGTCCTGCTCGGGATGACATAATTCATGCGTGGGGTCATGAAATCAAGTAAAATATCATCTACCTGCCCCCTTTCAACATCGACCCCGTAAACGTCGCTGTATTCTTTGATGATGTGTGTGTTTGCCCAGTCAATCAATGCCACATCTGACCGTTTCGTTGATTGCGTCAGGAAGAAGATCTGCACAACGTTCCGGTGCCTCAGTGTAGGAATATACATCAGCACGTTATTGGTCGTGGCGCTCATGGATCGTCGTGAGTTCAGGAACAGCACGGCTTCATCGTACATTGCGCAGTCGTCTTCCTGGAGTTCCCCGAGGTTTTTCCGCCACACCCATCCGCGAGCATCCAGTTCTTTATTAGGCACGCCGATGTAAGCCCTGGTCGCTCCTGTCCTTCTATGAATTTCCCCGATTAGACTGATAGCCTCGTAGGTCTTGCCTGACCCGCGACTCCCGGAGAGGAGAGTTGTTTCTTCACCCTCCGTTGTCATGTGTTTAATCGTTTTTGCCTGGTTGGTTTTCAGGCTCTCGGAATTTGTTTCAAAATCTTTGACGATTATACAGCCCATACCAGGTTCCTGGTTTAAGAAGAACTTTTTGATATATTCCCTGCCCTTTTCGCTTTTGTGGGTATAGAATAGGTATCTGTCGAGCGCATCCTCGTGGTCTTCTAACCACTCCCTGTGGTCAGGATACCAGACCAGAAGCCCATCTTCGTCTATCATATTTTTCTCCTGCTCCCGAAAAAGGGAGCGATGCGTATGCGGGGAATTGAACCCCGCTTTCCTGCCTGACAGACTACGCTAATACTCACATGGATGTTCGGGCATCGCATCACCTCCCGAACCTGGGGCAGCGCTCATTCGTGCATACCTCTTCATCGACCCCGCGCCCCTCCATGGGCTGTCCCATGTGGGAGTCAGGCGCTTTCGACTCCCTGGGCCTAAGCAAATAGTGCAACGAAGAACGGATAAGCCCAAAATATCCCGATCTTTTTCACGGCCTTACCTTCCCATTCGTTTCAGGTTCATACCTGGTTTCCGGTTGCTCTGTCTTCTTGTGCTTCCCGGCTTCTCTGCGCATCCGTCCCCCGCTTGCTATGTAATCTTCGCCTTTTTTCATCATCCCCTTCATATCATCGTGCATTTCCACAGATAATGTGGTTATTCCATTTTTCAGTTCAAAGAGCATGTTGATGACATAATCAAACCTGTCTGAATTGAATCCGTAGTTCCCGACCCGGGAATAGAATGCTTCTTTTTCACTGTTCTTCATGGGCTTCGGGTAAAATATCCTTGGGGCCCCGTCAAAAACAGCCTGGATATCATAATTTTTTATCGGTTCACCCATTATATCATAAAATAATTGTGCATTCCTGCCGATATATTCGAAAAGTTCTTTAGGATTGAGTATTTCGGCTTCCCCTTTAAAAAGCAGGTTCCTTCCCAATAGGCCCTCGGGGGTTGACATGCTCTCTTTGGCGATGTGTATTTCGTTTTCAGTCTGCGAGACAATGCGGTCATATCCTTTATGCGTCCAGATGTAGTTGCAGCTATGCCCTATATCCGGGCATTTGCAAACAGGTTTATCGCCTGTAAACCTGTTTTTATAATAAGCAACGACTGACGACTTATCCATCTGCATAAATGACGCCAAAAACAGCACCATACTACCTAATATGAAAATTATTGCAAGATAGTTAAGAAATGTTACCTTAACGCGCATTGTTGTGCCTTCTTTGAAGCAAGACAACACTGTACGATTAACGGCTGGCTGCGCAACCTCGGTTGAAATAACTGTATATTTTCCCGGGATTGCCGGATCCGGAACAACAGTATAATTCTGGACTGTCTGGTTGCTTTCGTATACCTCATTTTGAATCAGATTATATTTATCCGGGCATGTGACAGTCGTGATGTTTGTTGTGGAATTTGTTGTAATTACAGGGTCTGTGTTTTTGTCCCCCCAGATAGCGTATAATCCTATCAGGAATAGGGAGAACAAGATCAATACTCCAACCCACGATGGTATTTTCATTCTTCATCCCCTGTGCCCTGTATCCAATCAAGAAGGGATCTGCTCTCATCACCCTGTGCTGCATCCCCCATTTTCCTGATACTTGCTATCTTCTTTGCCATTGAAGTTGCATCGTCTTTATACATCAGGTATTGCGGGTGTATGGCTTTGATTTTCGCCATTATTCCTGCAAGGAAAATACTCGTGGTGTGGTATTTTTTATCATCTTCAGTTACCGCGGCTGAGTAGTTCTCTCCGCTGAATCCACGGTGCATCAAGCCCTCTGTCTGTGTTAAAAATCCAACACTACAATCCTTCACCCCGAAGATTCCTCCGGCTCTTTGCATGATATCATATTTCATATCCGGCGGGATATCGTCGAGTTCAGTATCCGGTGTGGCATGCGCTTCTATGATAACCATTTTCGGGAATTTGTGGATGTGCGTCAGCGGGGCGACGAGGGCACTCATTCCATCCCACCCTACCGCCTTTGCCCCGCCGGCGATGAGGAACCCGAAATTACCAAAAATGTGCAGGTTTGCAGCTATACAGCTTTCGGTTCTGTCAAGCCCGGCCATCAGGACCCGGTCGCTGTCTATTTTCAGGGCATAATAAGCGACCTGTGTCGTAATAAATAACCCGATGAACAGGAATATTACCAGGATGATCGCGGATGTGTTGGTATATGGCTTCATTTGGGTAAATCCTGGGAGATATTGCCATCCTTGATATTGTTGTTCCGGCTGAAAGAGTATAGAGAGTGCCCCGGCAATGCCGCCAAGGATGATGAGCATCCATTTAAGATATCTGATCTTATCAAGAACCATGTGCACCAAATATTCCATGGTTAAGGGCTATTTCATCTTCTACTTCATGACACAGAGCCTGTGCATCTTCTGTTGTCAGGTAATGGCCATCTGGTTTTTTTAATTTCAGGTTTTCTGTATATATAGCGGCCATGTTGTTGATGCGTTCTTCTTTTGTTTTCCCAAGCAGGTTCCGGTTATATATTTCAAGGAGCAAATCCGTATAAGTGACCTCTCTGCCGCCGTTTATAAAAATGCCCCTTTTTTTGCAGATGGTGCAGGTGTTATCGAGTATATCGTCTACCTGACGGTGAACCCTCAAAGACTTCGATATCTTTTCAGAAATATCGTCTATGAAATCTTTTACCTTCATTGCCTGTTCTCCCCTATTGTCAGCATTCCCGGCTCTTTAGAGTCGATTAAGCCGTTCTCTGCCAGTCTCTTGATTATAGTGTTAAACTCTCCGGCTTCGGTGTGATATAAGGTTGAGACCATGTCAAAAACATCCTTTTTTTCCCGCATACCGCCTGCGAGACTGTTGATGATTACCTGGTCAACGCTCAGGGCCGGTTTGCTTTCTCTTTGTTCTTTTTCAAATACTTCTTTTTTCACCTGTTCCAAAATTGCGTTGGCTTCTGCTGTGGTTAGTTTTCGTTTAGGTAGCTTTTCGTGTTGTTTAAATTTACAAAAATTTAAAACATCTTCGCGGCTAACAGTATCAAAAACCCCGTCGTGTAATAACTTTTCTATTTTTTCAACATCTGACGAGATGTTTTTAATGGCTTCGGGTAATCCCGCAGCATAGACCTTTTCCCAATTATCTTCTTTCAGCGCTGGTTTCTCTTTCAGTTGAAGTATTCCATATTCGTGTTGATGTTCGTTTTTTAAATGTTGTTTTTTGATAAAATCTTTTGACTTCTCATCCAGCCCGTCCCCGGGGATTTCCCATTCACAATGCGGGCAATCAACAACGTCTGTTGATTTTTCTGCCGCCGGTCTTGTTGCCGTTGTGGGGTTGGTTTCAATGTTAATTTTATCACTGCGTTTGATGGTTTTTATAATCTTGGTTTTGTTTTTATATACTCCATAGGCAAAGACGCCGCCGAACAAGACATAGATCGCCGTATTGTCCTGAGATGATGTGGTGTTTTTTGCCGGCGTCGGGGTTGCAGAGATACTCGTTTTCCATGCCTGCATTGTATTATATTCGTCGTCTGTGAGCGATGCGCCCATATCAGGCCTCCACGTTCGCTGAGGTCCTTCCGGTGTCGGGGTCGGTGTTGGAGTTGCTGTCGGTGTTGGTGTGAACGATGGTTTTGGGGCTGCCCATATCTGGAACGTATCGGTGTAATCATTATACCCGGGTTTTGTTACTTCTATGAGATATTGTCCAGCGCCTGAATCCGCGGCTATCGAGACGAAAATTCGTCCGTTTACGGTTACTCCGGGGATACTTTTGACATTGTTGCTGTCGTAGATAGCCACTTCTGCATCATCCACTTTTACCCCAGCTGAATCTGTTGCTTTTATGAATGTGCCGCGTCCGGCGGTCATGTCTTCATAGCCCGAAACTATTAAATCTTTCATATCCCCGCCAACCTTCCCTATTGTAATTGGCTGGGAAACTGTCAGGTTGTTTGTAAAAGTGTAATAAAAAAGAGTGGTGTTGTAGCTGTTTTTTGTGAATGTGAAGGAGATGTTCTTGTTGAGGGGCTGGCCGCCTACAAAGACGTTGCCGTTTGAATCAGTAATGTTGCCGCCTGGTGAGACTGTAACTCCCTGTGCTGGGTTGTTGTTAGTATCTTTGATTGTAAATTGTATAGCTCCATATTGAACCGGCGGGGCTGGTTTTTGTGTAGTTATTGATATTGTCTGGGTGCCGGCGATGTTCCCGGAACTATTAAAATACCCAACAACAAGGGAATATGTCCCGTCCGGGATGGATGATATTGCCATCGTGGTACGCCAGTCATAAGCTGAACCCTGTATTTTAGTCAGGTATTGCGTCGGAAAGGTGGCTATTTTCGCTACTGCCTGAGTAATATCCTGGTCTGTGATGTGGGCCGTAACGACGAAGTCTGATGTTTGCGGGTCGGCGAACTGGTTGTCCTGGGGAGTGAGAATTGAGATGTTGTCGCTGGTTGCGGATGCAATGTTCGACATAAAAAAAGCTAAAAATACTAAGATTGTGAAAAGCCTCACACTGATTTTCATCCGGATACCTCGTTTATTTTATACATTTTGACCCCTTAATTTTTTCACCATATTATCGAGTTAATTTATTTAAACAAAAAGATTTTCCCTTTGTTGGTTCTGTCCTTCCAGGAGAGCTGGCCGCGGTCCACTGGCAGGACAGAAATTGACTCTTTGGGGTTCTGTCCGCGATATCTTCGCTGCAGATCTTCCCTGGGAGGACAGAATAATTCATATAAGTTGTTTCTGTCCGTGCTGCAGCTGAGATCTCCGGCGCCAGGAAGGACAGAAAGAATCTTATTGAAACTTTTTCCTTGATAATTACATTTGCATTTTCCTTGAAATTCTGTCCGCGATAACTCGGGGCTTCAACGTTTCAAGTCTTTATACTCCGGTGTTAGTCTGAACAGCTTCTGCGAAAGGTGTTTGATTCCGTTGGGGTAATATAGTTTAGGAGGAAAATTATCATAGTACCACATCGAAAAGGCAACTATATTCTCATTGGATAAAAAGACGCCGTTGAGATGTTCCCACTGCTCTTTTGCTTTTCTGAGCTTGGATTGTATAACCTGCGGTGCTAAATCGTTGTTGAGGCATTTCTTATGAACCTGTCCCAGCCCGTTCCCATAGAATTCAATCTCTCCGTCGAGAAGGAAGCCACATATCCCACATGAGCCAGCCCCGGCAAGCCTTGAGAAGTCCAGGGAAATATCGTCCTTACCGTCCGCCCTGTCCGCCAGCATCGCTGTATCCTTGTTTTTAGCGGACGATATCCCTGGTTGTACATCATTCTCTGATATGTGAATATCGTCCGCCGGATTTGAGCGGACGGTAGGCGGACGGTTAGTTTTTTCAATATCGTCCGCTTTTGTGATGTCGCCAGTTTGCGAAGCGGACGATAGACCGATATGACCGATATTTCCCTGAAGTCGTGATAAGTATAGAGTTCGCACCCTATCCTTACCTTCTCTTCGAACATCAAATAAAATCCCTTCTTCTTGCAGATTCGTTTTTATTTCATTAATTCTGCGGGTTAGAACATTTGCAGTTTTAGGCCAGGGTTTTGTTTTAATATTTATTTTATAAAAGGTTGCGCACTCTTCAAGCAAGGCTTGTAGATCGGAGGCTGTACCTTTCCAGGACGTCTCTTTCTCAACATCAAGTGTACCAGGGTGGTTTATTTTGAACCCATCCTCTACGAACTTTAGTATTATATCTCCGATAGGACTCGCATCAATGGCCTCTTTATTTTGTGATTGAATGTTCCCCAGGTATGCTGCCATAAACGTCTCTAATCCATAACCCAACGCTTCGGAAATGGCACATCCCCATTCCATGAAATCCGCCATCCTTGGCAATTCATCCAGGTGAATGTTTGGCTTGATGGTCGCTGCCTTTGCGAGAGTATCGAATATTCCTCCCAATATCTCCCCTATTACCTCGTTGAAATCCTTCCATAATTTATCTTCAGTCTTGCGCTTCTCTTTAGAGATTCGTTCCATCCGCAGCAGAATAGCACGGTCCAGAAGGTCAGGCTTATCAGCTACGAGGTTAACCCCGTTCAGGGCAACGCACCGTCTGTAATTGAATATCACATCTTCTTCATTCGTGAACAACGCCCTCTTACTAACCCCTTCTCCCGTACATGCCCGGCATAATGCGTCACTCTGTCCTTCACTTAGATCAGCAATGTTATCGAACGGGGCCAGATAGTGATGATACAATTTCTGCACCAATTCCGTGTTATTATGAGGGAAGCTGATTATTTCCAATACACTCGGGTCCACGATTTTCTTTAACATTTTAAGTGCTGTCGTTTTTGAACTCCCTTTGTCACCATATAGGACAGGAATAGGATGCGGAAATCCCGGCACGAAACAGAATATCATATACACCAGGAACAACAATCGCTCGCTTTCAATTTGAATGTTTATAAAATCAAGGATTTTCTTTACATCGCCACCACGTTTGATTTTTACAGTATCATGTGCTTTCTGGTGGATCAGACGCCTGAACAGGATAGGAGGATCCTTCACAACCTCCCAGCTACCAGCAGATATCTTAACAGCTTCTCCAGTGCCAAGGTCATACCAGACAGCCCCATCAAAAAGTGCCACTCGGTTAAAAAGTTCATACTCCTTTCCAGTATAACACGCAACAGCCTCGATAACACCCAAGGCGCTTGTTAATGCATCTGACTTAGGGGCATTTCCGGTATCGGCAAAGAAAGACCGGGTTAACCATCGCCTGAACTCCCGTCCACTCACCGGTACAATCATATTCTTTCCATCGACCGGCAGCCGTGCATACGGCTCTTTTTTATCATCATGGAATAACTCAACACCAGGCAAACCTGTATATTGAATAAGAGCGCTGGCCTGGTTGTATGTTGCACTATTGTTGTTATTATTCCCAGCATTGTTAGAGTATGCATTAGGCTCAAATTTAAGCCTTAGCTGCTTCCAATGATGGTCTTTACAGGAATTTTTAAAACAATTAAACGCAAGTGCCCCGTTATTCATTTGGGTGATACTTACATCTTTATGTGACGAATCGAAGGGACAATTATTCAGAACATAAGTTACCCTGTTGTTTTCGGTGATGCTGTTTTTGACAGAGAGCCCATATTTCTTCATCCATCTGATAATATCAAACTTAGAGGATTTGTTAGATTGAGGTTCTTCAGGCACTGGAGCAAGCCTGCTGAGTTCATTCAATTGATCTATGCTGATAGTTTTTATTTCATCAGGTATGCTCAATATTTTGGAAAGCCTGTGCGGCCTGTCGGGGAGGTTCTCTCCTTTACATGCCTTTGTGCCATACAATTTCCATATTCGAGCCGCATTAAAAACCGATTCATCCACATGAATTTTATCATGACTGACCAGGAACGCCAACGCATTCAGACAGTTTTGTATAAGATCAGCCATCTCCGGCGTATTCGGTAGATCTATTCTGTACAGCAGATGTGCCCCGTTTCCTGAATCTGCATATATCGGGACAGGCCAGCCCATTTTTGTTAAAATGTCTGTCAATTCCTTTGCTTTTTCATGCGTTGCATCATGTTCAGGAGCGGATGTTGACACACCGGCAGGCCGGTCATAATCAATATCAATAGGAAGCCAGCAGCGTTTTACAATATCCTTATCAGCAGTGGTTTTTTCAGCATTTTCTTTTACTTTGTTATTTGCACGTGCCAGCAGAACCGGAGTGACCGGGTTAATCGTAACATATACAGCCGGGGCAATGCCACTATATCTAATAGCAGTATCAGCCAGCTTATCCAGGTCATTGAAACACCCTGATATAGTTCCAGTTCTTCCAGTCTTTAAGATTCTGAGTTCAACCACATTACCGGGTTCAAAAAGCAATTTCAGGGCGTGTTTGATTGTTTCAGTACCAGCAGAGAATCCTAACAGATCTTGGTGGTCCATTTCTAATATCCCTATGCCATGGCACAGCCCACATCATCACAAAACCGGCAATTAACCTCGCCGCCACACACATAAAAAGAAGGCTTCATATCCCTCGTTCCTTCTTAATCGCGTCATAAGCCTGGTTTATCTCGGCAGTGCGTCTTTCATGTTCCCTCTTGGCTTCCGGGCTCAGTGTCATGTCGGCAGATCTCGCCGATATCCCTGCACCCTTGCGGACGGAATCAGCAACAGCACACCGGGATGCACAATCATCTGGACATTGCCGGCAACACAATACACCACAATTCATTCCCCTTAAATGAGAACACGCCCCCCCCCCATCTTTCTCGGCGTTGCTGCAGAGAAGACCAGTATTATGGCCATTAACAGCCTTCTGTGGATTCGCATACAGCGGATGGCTATAGTTCCTGCACTCTTCAAGCGCGAACACAAGACAATCCTCGAACAGCTTCTGATTAGCCAGGTAATCCTTCTCTTCCAGGACAATATGATCCTGATATCTCTGGAACTTGAACGAATACGCAGGCTTAGGCTCGGGAGGATAGTATTTGCTGTAATCCGGTTCTTCTTTCCCCACAGACTTAAGGCCGCCGTCAGGCTTGACCATATACCAGCTTGTGGATTCATACCCCTTACTATTCTTAATCGTCTTGGATGTCTTTTGCTTGAATCCTGCACGAACCGCAGCGCATTTGACTTTCCATGCCACAGACTCTTGGATATATTGCTCTTCCAGCATGTGAATGACCTTATAGCCATTGATAACAACGATTGCTGTATCTGCCATTTTATGACACTCCGATACACGGCTGGTTTCCTATTCTGTCCCGGTCCTGATCTCTGGCCAGCTCAACCGGCAGGACGTTTAAACTCCCTTCGAGATTGCAAAACCTCCACAGGACAACATCAATCACTCCCAGTTGTTCCTTGGTTGATTTTTGAATTTCAATGCACATATCGAGAGGGGATTTGAAATTAAATTGTTTGGCCATAATCCGGCCCTCCATGCACGTCAAGGTGATGGTCAGGCTCGGTTCTGTCCTGCCGGTTGATCACAGCTGCATCCGGGACCCGGACATAAACGCCTTCTATCCATTCATATCCACAATCTCCACATTTTAAGCGATATTCTAATCGAGCACTCTTCGAATTTGGGAACGTCTCTTCCACCACATTATCATTTTTACATCGAGGACAAATATTCATTTTATTGCGCCCCCCCATGAATTTAGGATAAATTCCCATTGTGATCAAATCATTCGGTTCCGGCGGATCACAAGTGATTATGTCCGTGGCCAGCTCGCTGCAGCCGGTGCCAGGAGGGACAGAATCATACGCGCTCAGGCGCATGCTTCCTGTGTAATTGAACCCAATGCAAAGCTTGTCAGCGCCGAACCACACACTGATACCGTGCTTTGAGCAGAACTTCAACAATTTCATAAGCTCTTTATAGGTCAAAAACAGGACGCTATACTTGTCAATCCTCTCGTATTTTAGCGTCTTATCCAGTGTCTCTGTAATGCAATGGTTGCATGACAATCCTTCAGCAATACCGTTTTCTTTTAAAAAATTAGCAAACATACTTCTCAATTTATCTGTTTCCATTTCAATCACTCCGTAATCGCATACCAGCGCTTCCTTGTTTCAAGAAGGCGCCCCGCATCAACACTCTCTGTTCTCTCTACCTTTTCATGCACGACCTCATCACCGAGATATATGGCGAAAATCGGTTTGTTCTCCCAGGAAACCTTTGAATACTTCTCTTTAATTTTCTTGGCCTGAAAAGGATCCATCAGTTCAATATTCGTAACCTGGAACTGCTTCGTCTCGCCTGTATCCTTGTTTTCAAGGATAATACCCTCAATCTGCCTGAACTCATGCTTCTTGCCCTGGCTCAGCATCTCGAAATATTCAGCATCTGTTTTTCCGTAAAGCATCATGCTTTATCCCTCCCGCAAACCTTGCATACCGGATTTTTTATCGAATATGCCTTGTTTTCTACGAACCGGTGTCCGTACTTTGCTTTGTGCGATTGCGGGTGTCTCCTTCTGAACAGGCGACTTCTGCGTCTCTGCATCCGTCTCTTGTGCTCGATTTGTAGGGGGGGGGTATTTCATGCCAGCACCCCATCAGGTGAGGACGGAACGCCGCCGCGGAACTTCTTCCATTGCGGGAGGTTTTTAACTTTGTTGATCAGATCCTCTTTATCCATTCCTTTTGCATATTTCATAGTTTTCACGTTTGCATACAACTTACTGCACAAAGTGCAGCAAGCAGCCCCTGGCTTGACTTCACTTCCACAGATTCCGCAATGAGAAACCTTTAGATGCCCGCGCATTATACAATCACTGCTGTTACGTTGCCGTCAACATCCACGACTTCAATGCGGTCCTTCACACACTGAAGGGATTGTTTAGCTACTTTCAGGAAATCGACGATATCCTGATTTTTTTCGCCCTCCAGGAGACTGTCTATGTTCTTCAGTGACTGGTCAAGCATCTGCCTGTGAGTTTCATTGACTTTGCCCATTCAGTTCATCCCCTGTATCGCCACGAATCACGGTGCAGATTGAGTGACCTGAAGTCCAGATTCGATACCGCCTGCTCGCTTATAGCGGCAGGGCTCTTGCTATCTCTTTCACCCATTTTGCATCAACCTCTTATTTTGTATCAACGGGATGGCAAAGGCTCAGAGCTAACATTATGTCAATATTCGAGGCTCTTGCCTTCGCCTGACACGCAGGAAAGGAGGTCAATCCTGCATGTTTTAGGGTTCCTGCCGAGAAATCAGTCGGGACAGGAATAACCAGGCATGGTTTTGAGCCCACGCCTTGCGCGTGCCTGGCTTTGTATGATTTGCATCTCTTTGGGTTGCATATCTTGACTGCCATCGGTTCAACCCCCCTTCTGTATGAAACGGAGGCTTGGAGGGGCAAAAAAGCCCCTCCAAACATGGTCGTGTCTCCTTCAACCCGAGGGAGAAGCTGTGGCAATACTATTGTAGATTCGTGGACGCGCTTGCTATCGTGTGCGGCATTGCCTTCTTGGAGTTCATCCAGATAATCAGGAGGTGCCATGTCCGGTGGGATAGGGAGTGGTATAATCTTTGAAAATAGTCCGGACATGGCAATGTGCCCTAACGGGTTCGCACCGGTTATCGCCGCTTTTACGGACAGGCATTCGAGCATTGAGGTCATGGTAATAACCCCCTTTGTGGCTTCATAAACCGAAATCAGATAAGTTATTGTTTCGTCTTGCTGCGTTAGCATGGGATTGCCGATTTTACCATTTTTTGATAATTCGGCTTCGATACTGGTCATGTTATCTCCCCCTTCGCAATTTGGAGAAGCTTGTCTGCTGCTTCGCTTACTGCTGTTAATCCTGCAGTCTTTTTGATGTTCTGGACAGCCTGCTCAACTAACTCCGGGCTCTTTTTATAGAGCCTGCGAGCGTCTACGACGAGTTCCATGGCTGCCTCATTCATCGTTCAACTTCCCCCTGCTTCTGAAATTATGATGCGCTTTAGGTTCGCATCATATTCGATGGCCAGTTTTTCACCCTTTCTCCACCCAAAGATTTCTTGTAAAATACTCTTATCAAAAATCAAATAATAGCTACTCCCCCTGGCAGCAAACTTTTCTAACAATGGTTTTGTTTGTACCATAGTGCTAACTATAGTTAGCGCATACATATAAATGTTTTGGTACAGTAGTTAGTACAATCATACGGATACAAGGTTCGAGGTGTTGAATGAAAAGGGGAAAATGCCAGCATGGCCGAAATCCAAGCCTCTGTTTAGTTTGTCATCCTGAACTTGGCAGAGGTCCACCCATGGAACTAAGAAAAGCAGACCAAACAACTGAAATGAAAGAAACGAGAAAAGGGTACCGTTTTTCTGGGCGCACAATTGAGAATCTTGAATTTTTAATAAAAACTGGTGTTGTTCGTAATGAAACAGAGGCTATTGATTTAGCTTTAGAGCACCTCGCCACTGAATACCGTACAGGGGATATAATTTCTGCAATCAAAAAAGGAGAAATTAGTCTCATAACACCTGAGCTTGAAATATACATAAAAGATGGACTCAAGCGAGGAGATATCAAACTAACAAGACATACGGAGTTTGACTAAATGCAAGCAAAATGGAAGGGTGCCTTTGTTGGTTTCGTTTGTGGAGTTCTGGTAACAATTATAGCGCACTGGGGCTTCGCAGGGGCTTGGTGATTACATTGTACATCCGCACCTGCTGCACAGAATGCGGTAATTCAGATTACCACAACGTCAAGCTCAAAGCCTTAGAGCACACAGTATTTGACGACTTCACCACAGCATACCGCTACACCATCGAATACATCGAGGTAACGGATACCCTCAGTGAGGAAGAGATGGCAGCACGCATCTTAAAAGAGGTTCGGAGCGTGCTTCGCAACGGTATTGACATCCAGGAGCTATGCAGGATAATAAAAGAATATTTCGGCGTGGCTGCCAACTACTGCTGCGACATCATCCAGAGAATCAAGCTCGAAGCGGGGATGTATTGCCCGGATAAGGTGCATCTGTATTATGCGTGATGGTCTTTTATGTCCGCGATATCTCCGGGCCCAGGCCTGCCAGGAAGGACAGAATATATGGCTTAGAACTTTTTGTATGAAGCTGGGCCTTGGCTTATACTTTTTTAAGTTTAGTGGGTTGTAAAAATCCATTTTGTAAATCAAAAAGCAAAATAGCCACTCCAGACACGGAGGTCACAGAGTCATTATTTCTCTGTGTTCTCTGCGCCTCCGTGGCTAATAACGGTCTTGGGAAAAACAGGGCAGGATTTGAATCGAAGTGTTAACCGTAAGCATTAACAAAAGGCTTAAATCAGAGTATGCCTTTAGAGATTCGCTTTGATGTGCCGCCATAACTCAGCTGGTAGAGTGCCTGGCTGTTAACCAGGATGTCACAGGTTCGAGCCCTGTTGGCGGCGTACACCGGACAAGCTTTTATTTTTTGGGCCTGTAGCTTAGTCCGGTTAGAGCGCCCGGCTCATAACCGGGCGGTCACCGGTTCAAATCCGGTCAGGCCCATCACAATTTTAAGAGTAATATAATCGGAATTGATTAAGCCATGTAGGGCTTATCAAAAGAATAATGAAAAAGTACACTCAAGAAGATAGGGAAGCAGCAATAAAAGAATTAGAGGAAACTCCCATTGAGGCTAAAGAATGGGAAGGTCATGAAACAAAGGTTACATCTTTTAAATATGTGGTAAAGGCTGTCTTGCATCCTGCTTGAATCTAAATACTCGTCTTGTTCATACTCAAAAAGCCAGCGTCGACCCGCCGTAAGGCATCACAATTATCTTCGCCTTCTCCCCGTGTTTGGCAAGCGCCATTTCCAGCGCCTTTTCTAAAGTCGCGGGAATAAAATACGCTTTCCTCCCCATCTCATCGGGCAGCGAAGAAACAAGATACAGGTCTCTCCTCTTTGAAAGCGCCGCAATAAGCGCAGCCTTGTGCCCGCCCATCACGAACCCGGATTTGAATTTTTCTATCACTTCGTTGCGGTCGTATTCCAGCCATTCCTCGAAAACCTTGTTCCCGTACCCTTCCCTGCATTCGGCGACAAGGATAATCGAACCACCTTCTTTCACTGCATTCTTGACATGCTCAAGCGCCTTATGGGACTGGAATATATCGATGTCCTTGGGCCAGCCGCCAGGCGAAACTATTGCAATATCCGAAGGCTCAGCCTCGATCCTTGAAAGCTTATCAAGAAACCCTGCGCCTTTCCTGTGCGCCTCTATGTAATCACCCGCAACTGCAAAGATAATCTCTTTCCTGTCGTTCAGTACGACATTAAGGATAAAATCGATACCCAGCATCCGTGCAGCCTCTTCAAGGTCATCCCTTACCGGACTGTCAAGCCGCCCTGCCGAGGAGTCCGGGTCAAGCATCAGCGCATGGTTCGCATCGATGCTCCTCTTTGAGGATACGGCCGGAAGTATGGACTTGGCGCCGCCTGAGTAACCTGCGTAATAATGGAACTCGATAGCCCCTGTGCATATTACGATGTCTGCATCCACAACACGCTTGAATATCTCAACCGGCGTGCCTCTTTTTGTAGTCCCGATATTAACGCAATCGTTAACGTCATGTTCTATTGCATTTACTTTGCCGTACAATTCGCCTAATATTGCTTTTTTCTCATCCTCTGTCTGTTTCCTGTGGATCCCGAGCCCGAAAACAACAGTCACATCTTCGATTCCCCCGGCTTTCAATTCAGAAATCAGGGGAGGCAGGAGCTTGCAGGTAGGAGTGGGGCGGGTCGTATCGCTGACGATTATTACGGCTTTCCCGCCTTCCCGCGCAATCTCAAAGAGACGCCTGCTGTTTATGGGTGTTTTTAGCGCGCGTTTTATCTCTTTTATTTCATCCCCGGCAGATTCGGATTTGTATGGTTTTATGAGTTTGACGTTGTACTTTGAAGGTATGTCGATTGAAACTTCTGTTCTCCCGAAAGGCAGATAGTATAACACATCTTTCTTCAATGCACAAAAATAACTTAATTGTTTGTATAACGAAACCGTTAAATGCTTTTTAGCAAGGCAAACGAGATGCTTGGGAGGTTTTTAAAATAATTGCTTAAATAAAGCAATATTCATATTCAAAAATAATATATAATATAAACAATTATATTGTTAATTGAGACCAAAATAACCGGAGTGGAAAAGGAGTAAAAAAATGGAAATTACTATTGCCAGGTGCGGTTTTGCATGCGAAATATGCAAGCACTTTATTAATCAGGGGTGTCGTGGATGCGAAAAGGAAAATAGATCTGAAAGTGGATGCTTAATTTTTAAATGTGCAAAAGAAAAGGATGTTCAATATTGTTTTCAATGCGATGAGTACCCCTGCATGCTTATGGTAGGTTTGTCAAGAGCATACTGCCCCATATTTACTAAAATTAAAGCTCAGAATAAATCTCTCCTTATTCCAACAAAAAATATGATGTGCACAGCTCTATGAGTACTGTTGTAAAAATGAGTATAGCTTTTTAAGAAGGGCAGTTATATAAAGTTCTATTTTAAGGCATTATAAAAGATAAGCTTAAATGCTTTTAATCACTTAGGGAAACATCGTTTGCACCGATGGTCTAGTGGCTATGACTTTAGCCTTCCAAGCTAATAACTCGGGTTCAAATCCCGATCGGTGCATACTGTTTTTGTAAATGGGAACAATCGCGACTAATGCCTTGCTATCATTTTACATCATCCGTTCTACTTTGGGGTGTTCACGCTCTCTTAATATAATCCGAGCAATCTTTGGAACATGAAAACATTTGCATATCGCTGTGCTGGTCGTGTCTTTACAACGTCACGATATTGCGTCTCCGTACGGTACTTCGTTACCTCACGATATTTTGTAAGAGATTGAACTGATGAAACATCTCTGTATTTAGTGACCGTTTTACTCGGCTTTATTAGGTCATATGCTGATACTTGATATATCGCTCCAGCAGTTATTGTTATTGTTCCAGTCGATTGTGGTGCGATATACATGTTACCACTTTGTGTTCCTCCCCTCAAAATATCAAAGTTCATAGCAGGTAATCCTGGTACAAATGCCGATAGAATTGAACCAGTGTTAATACTAACTGATGGAACAAATTTAGCTACTACTGTGAAATCTCCCCCTGTATCCATGTCATTATTTTTTACCACAAAAGTAGCAACAGTGTTTGGATTGAATGTTAAAATAGTCGTATCTTGTGTAGCTGATATAACGCTACCATCTATTTGTGCCTGCTCTTGATAGGGTTCAGTAGTTGTAATGACTTCTTGTGTTGTATATGGCTCTTGTTCAGTATACTGTACTTGAACTTGATAAGGTTCTTGAGTTGTATATGATTCTTGATATTGAACAGATGTTGGAATTAATAACACAAGTAGCACTATAATCCCTGCAATAGTCTTAGAGCTAAATCTCTTTTTTTCATTTCTTGATGTAGATAATCTTGGAATTTCTGTTTTAAGGTTATATCCGCACTTACTACAGAAACTCGCATCATCGAGATTTTGAGTTCCACATTTACTACAGAACGTAGTTAAACCTCTCCCCTATTTATTTTTTCAGCAGTTGTATAAGCATCGTATATGTTATATGCCCAGAATAAAGGATATAATATAAATCCAATTAATACAATCATTAATAGCGCAAATATTATCCCAATTATAATATACATAATTCCTTTTCCTATTTGCCCATTATAAATCTGTCCAAGACCTGGGATAAAAAACGATGCTATTGCAGCGATTCCAGAGCTTTTCTTATCAGTTGTAACAGGAATTGGTTTAACACGTACCCCACATTTTGGGCATATTTCTGCTTTTTCATCGATTTCCGCACCACAGTTTTTGCAATACATTTTAACACCTGAAAAATATAAAGGTCTACTTAACTATAAAAATCTTTCCAGTACGAGGTTCTGGCAAAGAACAAGTCAGGAAAAGTGCTCACAATGACATTAATTTTTCTTCAACTTATAAGCATTTGACCTCAGAAGAATCTGATAATACCCCCATATCACATGCGCTTTCAAAAAATAATAAATCTCAGAAGAAATTCCATCACTTCTGATTTTTCTAATTATTGCAGGTATATCCAGTTCCACAGGGCAGTTCTTCTTGCACCTGCCGCATGTAAGACAGAACTCAAGCTTCTCGTTTCTCTCATCGCTGTAAAGTGATTGATACGCAATTCCCCTGCCACCAAGATTGCTATCACTTCCGAATTCATTTCCGATCGTGTTATACATGGGGCAATGGATAAGGCAATTCCCGCATCCGATGCAGTAAAGGAGTTCCTTAAATTCGGTCTTTGCCATCTCACTTCGTTTGTTATCAAGTAATATCAATACAATCTCTGAAGGACTGTGAATCCCTTTGATAAATTTCTTCTCCACATCCGCGGTCTTGCTCACGCCGCTTATCACTTCCACAAAAGAAGGAATTATCGAGCCTGTGGCATTGTAGCTCAGGATTTTAAGCATGTTCATGGCAGATTCGATATCGGGATATATCTTGTCGATTGAAGTCACAACAATATGTTTTTCCTTGCGCATGACCTCGTAGATATTCCCTTCATTATGCGCCATCACGATAGAGCCTTCCTCCGCAGTAATGGCATTTGCGCCCGTGATGCCGATTTTTGCCTTATCCAGGCTGGAAATCACATCGGCTTTCACTATTTTTACAATTTCCTCTGGGTCATCTTTTATGGGAATATTATAGTATTTTGACAATCCCTTTGCGATTTCTTTTGCAGAGAGGTGGGTTACCGGGCCTGTGGGATGGGATGGTTTTGCGCCCATTACCTGTAAAATCCTGTCCCCGATGTCTGTTTCAACAACAGTTAAACCTTTTTCCTCAAGGGCTTTTGTCAATCCTAGTTCCTTTGTTACATTGGATTTGGATTTAACAACAAGTTTTTCACCCCCCAGCTCGCCAAGGATAATATCAATAGCTTCCTGCTTTTCCTTCACAAGATGGACTTTAAAGCCGTTTTTTTTCAGGCGCTCAATTGCAGCCGCAAGAAGCTCGTTGTTCCCAACACAGGATTTCCGTGTAGAGATGAGCTTCAATTTTTTCCCGGAAAAGTCATGGGGCGGGTTTAGAACCTGCCTTTCCTTCACTGAATTAAAAGCTTTTCGAAGGGCAATGACTTCTTCAAAGTTCATGGTGTTCTCTCAATGGGTTTATCAGGACATTATTTCCTGTGTGCCGTATATAGATTTCCTGACGAGGCAGGTGTAAAATCCTTTGGTGTTATTAAATCAAAAAGGAAAATAGCCACCGAGACACGGAGGTCACAGAGTCATTATTTCTCTGTGTTCTCTGCGCCTTCGTGGCTAATATTTTTCTTCAAAAACCAAACTATTTTCAGTCCCCTGACAACCAATTTCAGAACATATATATCCTGAACCCGTCTCTAAACCCCAATAATGGGCATCAAGGAAAGCGCGATAAGGCAATTCGGAAGCAGGGCTGAAGCATACTCGAAAGGTAATATATTCGTGGACGGAGTTCATCTCTCCGAAATAGTGAAAAGGTCAGGGGTGACAAAGAGCTACCGCGTTCTTGATGTAGCTACAGGCGCTGGTTTTCTCGCGCTTGAGTTTGCAAAAAACGCACGGACTGTCGTTGGCTGCGACATCACGCGCAACATGCTCATGAAAGCCATTGAAAAGCAGGAAATCTCAGGACTGGACAATACCGGATTCCTGCTTTCGGATGTGGAATCGCTTCCTTTTCCTGATGAGAGCTTTGATATTGTCTCATGCAGGTTCGCTTTCCATCATTTTCCGGACCCGGGCAAGGCCCTGGCTGAAATGAAACGGGTCTGTAAAAAACGTATGATCATAGTTGACGGTGTCTCGTCCGAAGACCGCGATAAGAGCCTGTTCCATAACCATATCGAAAAGCTCCGCGACCCTTCTCATGTCAGGATATACGCACTTCGTGAAATGGAAAAAATGGTCAAAGATTCCGGTGCTGTTATTTCGGGTTTATCGCACCGGGATATTCCGCAGGATTTCGGGGACTGGATGAATCGCGCGGGAACCGATGTAAAACAGGCAAAAGTCATTGAAGATTTGATGAGGCAGAGCGTGAACGATGACAGTACAGGTTTGCGGGTAACGCTTGAAAACGGAAGGCTCGGGTTTACTTATGATACGGTTATTCTTATTGCGGATGTCCGAAGATAGCACAATAAAGGGTTTTATCTTTAACCCAACCCTTCTCATGACATTCTTGTTATTCCCGGTTTGCTGGTAGAGTTGGATTTCGTTTTTATTCCTCCATTGAGATTAGTTATTCGGATAAGAGCAAAATTTGGATTGTTAACATCCCGCCATAAAACGAGCATGACGTTATCTCCTTCGGCAAAATCACTTATTCGAATTCCATTCAAATTATCCAGATCGTAAACCACGATCTTTGCAGGCATAACGCCAGGGATTTTTTCCTGCAGGACTGTAATAACGTTATACTCATAATGTACAGCTACTACTGACCCTTTTACTCCGTATTGGTCATTTAATAGATTATTCTGGGCATCCAACGATGAGGGTGCGACCAGGGCAGCATAGCTGAAATAAATAGCAGCAATAACAATTATTAATAGACTGATATAATAAACAACTTTTCTGTTCATATTCGGAACCTTTGTATATATCGACGCCGATACAATCATCGACAGTATGAAAACATACAACATGCCGGCATACACATCCACAGATTTGTAATCCCACGGGGTTGTACTTACCCTCTGCATTCCAAGAATATAGAACAGGAGCATTATAACGATAGAAGTCGCAAGGCTTGCAATAAAACTGTAATAACCAGATTTTTTCTCCATGATATCACCCCTTTAATTTGATGCGCTTCATGAGCAGCGTGTTCATAGTCACAGTTACAGAGCTTGCAGCCATCGCCGCAGCTGCGATTGCGGGATTGAGCAAAAACGGCGGGTTTGTGAATGGGTATAGGATGCCAGCAGCTATCGGGATACCCACGGAGTTGTAAAAGAAAGCCCAGAAAAGGTTCTGCTTTATTTTATTGAGCGTGAGCCTGCTCAGCCATATTGCTTTTGCCACGTCGCGCACATCGTTCTTTATCAGCACAATCTGGGCAGATTCGATAGCAACATCAGTGCCGCTCCCTATGGCTATGCCCACATCAGACTGCGCAAGAGCCGGGGCATCGTTTATTCCGTCGCCAACCATTGCCACTTTTTTGCCGACATTTTGGAGTTTCTTGATCTCAAGGGCCTTATCTTCGGGAAGGACCTCAGACAAAACCATATCGATGCCTACCTGTTTTGCGATTGCGTCAGCGGTTCTTTTGTTATCGCCTGTTATCATGGCAACAGAGAAACCCATATCGTGCAGTTCACGCACAGCCTCGGCTGAATTCTCCTTAAGGGTATCTGCAACCGCGATTATACCCGCTATTTCGTTATCCAGCGCCACGAGCATGGCAGTCTTCCCTTCTTGTTCAAGTTCCAGAAGTTTGCCCGAATGCGGCGAGATGTCCATCCCATACTCGGTCATCAGCTTTCGCGTTCCGATAAGCACTTTTTTCCCGCCGTATTTTACCTCTACGCCGCGGCCAGGTATTGCCTTGAACTCCTCTGCGTCAGGCACGTCTATACCGCGTTCCTTAGCACCTTTCAGGATAGCTTCACCGAGTGGATGCTCTGACCCCTTCTCGGCTATGGCGGCAAGCCTCAGCACATCGTTCTGTGCGCCTTTTACGGCTATCACATCCGTGAGCGCAGGCTCGCCTTTTGTAAGCGTTCCGGTTTTATCGAACACGATTGTATCCAGCTTTTGTGCCTTCTCAAGTACCTCGCCGCCCTTGATGAGAATGCCGTTTTCCGCGCCTTTTCCTGTTCCCACCATGATAGCGATGGGCGTCGCCAGTCCCACGGCGCACGGGCATGAAATGATAAGCACTGTTATGGAAATCAGGAGGGAGAAAAGGAAAGGGGAAGTCAGCCCCATCCCGTAGGTCGAAGGCACGCTGAATTTTTCAAAGCCAATGAAGAACCAGAAGAAAAACGTAAGGAGAGCAAGTATATGCACGGCGAGAATGAAATGCCCCGCCACTATATCGGCGAGTTTCTGAATAGGCGCCTTGCGGGTCTGGGCATCTTCCACCAGTTTGATAATCTGGGCAAGGGCAGTGTCGGAACCCACTTTTGTCGCCTTGAACTTTATCATACCTGTTTTGTTCATTGTGGCGCCGATTACCGAAGAGCCAGCCGTCTTCTCAACAGGTATGCTTTCTCCGGTGAGCATGGATTCATCAACCGCTGTAAGACCATCGACAACACTTCCATCGACAGGTATTTTTTCACCTGGCCTCACAACAACAATATCATCGACTTTCACATCTTCGACAGGAATCTCTTTCTCTTCCCCGCCAACGATGATGCGTGCTGTCTTTGCCGCAAGCCCCATGAGTTTCCTTATCGCTTCCGAAGTCTTTCCTTTGGTGAGCGCCTCAAGATACCGTCCAAGAACAATGAACATGATAAGCAATGCAACAGTATCGTAATATGTCATTTTGTATGCCTCGCCAAGATTAAGGTTCAAAAGGCCCTGGAATGTGGCAACAACACTGATGGTATAAGCCGCGCCCGTTCCTGTTGCTATCAGGAGATTCATGTCGGTCATGCCGTGTTTTAAGCCTTTATAAGTGCCCTCAAAAAACTGCCGGCCGGGGAAAAGCATCACGATAGTGGCAAGGATGAAAAGAACGTAATCGTTTTTCAGTATACCGGGAACGAATGCCCAATCCATGTTTCGGCCCATGTCGCCAAGGGATATCGGGACTGCAAGGAGAACAGCTATGATAAGATTAATCCTCTGTTTTTTTATCTCTTCTTCGCGTGCCCTTTGCTCCCTATCGGCATCGGATTTTTCCAATTTCTCGGAAGCCGTGTAGCCCACGCTCTCAATTGTTTTTATCATGTCTGATACGGAAACGAGTTCAGGGTCGTAGGCAATCCTTGCCCGCTCAAGTGGAAAACTGACATCAGCAGAAATAATACCGCCTGTTTTCTTAAGAGCAGTCTCGATATTAAGCGCACAGGCAGCGCAGTGCATCCCGCCAACCTTGAGCGTGATATCGCTCTTAGCAACGCCGTATCCCAGGGAAGTGACAACATTTTCTAACCTTTGAGGCGTCACCACTGCAGCGTCATATTCAACGCGTGCTTTTTCAAAAGAGAAGTTAACTGAGGCGTCTTTAACACCTTCTGTCTTTTTAAGCGCCGTCTCTATGTTCTGGGCGCATGAAGCGCATGTCATCCCTGTTATCTTCAAAGAGATTTTTTTTAACCCGCTTTCTTTAATCTCAACCCTGGTTTCAGGTATAACCGCCTGCTTTACCGGAACCGGACAGGCTTCCCCCTCATCTATTACCTCATATCCTGAAGAAGCGATAGCCGCTTTTATTGTCTCAAGGTCTGTGACATTCGTGTCAAACGACACTTTTGCCTCGCCTCGCTTAAAGTCCGACCTGGCTTTCGTCACCCCTTTAACACTCATTGCGGCTTCAGTCACTGTTTTTTCACAATGGCCGCACATCATGCCTTTGATTTTAATGACAGCATCTTCCATAGATATTCTCCAGACTTGTTTGTAATTTGTAATATGATGCTGGTCACTTATGTTTTTTCTGGTTAAAAAAATAAGAAAAATCTTGAAGTAAATCTTAATTTTTGAAAATATACGGACTATTTTCTTTACGCGATATCCTTTGTGGTATCTATCTGGACACCGTCTCCGACCCTGAACCTTACTCTTTCGACAGACGGGACTCTTCCCCTAATTTTCGGTATTGAAAGCCTGTTAGAAATTTTATCTGTATTCTTATCAAAATCGATTTCAAAAATTACGTCACAGGATTTTAATATTTCGTTTTCAAGGTGCTTTTCGTGTGTATCTTTAAGCCCGTATAAGAAAGTTAAACAATTAACGCTTTTTGTTGCCTCGTATATCAAATTG